>NZ_BAAAEN010000012.1:0-181028 GCF_039523035.1 Pigmentiphaga daeguensis
CTGCAGAGCAAGACGCCTATGCAGGCTATGAGTGGGTGGTATGATTCACACCCTCATTTGTTCCATCGGCGGCCTTATGATCGTCCGGGACTCGACATCTACCGGCCCGCATTG
This sequence comes from Pigmentiphaga daeguensis, assembly GCF_039523035.1. Classification (NCBI taxonomy): domain Bacteria; kingdom Pseudomonadati; phylum Pseudomonadota; class Betaproteobacteria; order Burkholderiales; family Alcaligenaceae; genus Pigmentiphaga; species Pigmentiphaga daeguensis. The sequence goes on from NZ_BAAAEN010000012.1 coordinate 115, forward strand.
GCCGGCACATCCATCAAGCAATAGCCATGCCATCGGCCGTATGCCCGGAAAACCCGCGGATGGCGCCAAGTGCACACCCCAATCTTGTGCAATGCACCAAAGACGTGCCCGGAAACGAGGCGAGCGGACCCGGATTCGACAAATGATGATAAGAATGATTATTATTCGTGCCGTTCAGCTTTATGTAAGTCAGTTTTTTGTCAGGTTCGCCCGAGGCGTTCTGCGGCGCCCGCGCGGATTCCCCCCATCCACCTGGAGAACTTCAAGAATGGCTTTAGCCGCCCGGGGCATTCCTTTCCTGCTGTCCACGTCCCATCTTGCCGTCCTTGCCGCGCTCGCCTCCGGCAAGGTCCTGGCGCAGGAAGCCACGACCGAACTCGCGCCCATCGTCGTGACGGCGACCGGCTACGAGCAGGAAATCAAGAACGCCCCCGCCAGCATCACGGTGATCGGACAGGAGGCCCTGCAGGAGAAGCGCTACAACAACCTGGCGGAAGCCCTGAGCGAGGTCGAAGGGGTGGACGTGCGCGGCAACACCGGCAAGACCGGCGGCCTGAACATCAGCATCCGCGGCCTGCCCAGCGAGTACACGCTGATCCTGATCGACGGCCGGCGCCAGAACGCCGCCGGCGACGTCACGCCAAACGGCTTCGGCGAGACCAGCACCAGCTTCATGCCGCCGCTCTCGGCCATCGAGCGCATCGAAGTCATCCGCGGGCCCATGTCCACGCTCTACGGCTCGGACGCCATGGGCGGGGTGGTCAACATCATCACCAAGAAGGTCGCCACGGCCTGGGGCGGCTCGATCACTTTCGACAAGGGCATCCCGCAGAACAGCGACTTCGGCGACACCTCCAACGCGAATTTCTACGTAAGCGGCCCGCTGGTGCCTGACATGCTGGGCCTGGCCGTGCGCGGCGGCATCTTCAACCGCGGCGCGACCGACATCGACCTGCCCGAGGGTACCGGCAGCATCAGCAAGCGCGGACCGGCGCCGGTGGAATCGCGCATCTACACGGCCGGCGCCAAGCTCACGCTGACGCCGAACAAGCAGCATGATTTCTGGCTGGATGTCGACCGTTCGCGCCAGTGGTACAACAACGACGAAAGCCAGCTCGGCACGCTGGACGACCCGTCCACCAACACCTACAACGGCTACAGCCGCGACCTGCGCTTCAACCGCGACCAGTTGGCCGTCGGCCACACCAGCCGGTTCGAGTTCGGCACGCTGCAATCGAGCCTGATGGTCAACAACACCGAGACGCTGGGCCGCACGGTGCCCAACATCGCCGCCAATTCGCCGCTCGCGGCGGTGCTGGTGCCGGGCGCGCCCCGCAAGCTGGAAACCACCAACGTCGTGCTCGACACCAAGCTGGTCAAGGCCATCGGCGACTCGCACATGCTGACCCTGGGCGGCCAGTACTGGGATGCCGAGATGACGGACAGCCTGGCCACCCAGCGCTACAAGCAGACCACCAAGTCGCTGTTCGCCGAGGACGAATGGCGCCTGCGCGAAGATCTTGCCCTGACCACCGGCGTGCGCTACGACCACCACGACGCCTTCGGCGGCCATTTCAGCCCGCGCGGCTACCTGGTCTGGAACACCACGCCCAACTGGACGGTCAAGGGCGGCGTCAGCCGCGGCTACCGCACGCCTCGCCTGAACCAGCTGCACGACGGCATCAACGGCATCAGCGGCCAGGGCCGCACGCTCACCATCGGCAATCCCAACCTCAAGCCCGAGGTCAGCACCAGCACGGAATTCGGCGTCAACTACGACAACCTGGCCGGCCTGACCGCCAATGCGACGCTGTTCCACAACCGCTTCAAGGACAAGATCTCCGCCGCGGCCAAGGGCATCCCGAACTGCGACTACGCGGCCAACCCCAACCAGCCGGGCTGCATCTCGATCGGCGCGCTGCCCACCCAGGCCGAGTTCGGCCAGCAGGTCAACCTGGAGCAGGCCACCACGCGCGGCCTGGAGCTGGGCACCCGCGTGCCGCTGGCGCCACGCTGGACGCTGGGGCTGAACTACACCTTCACCGACAGCGAAGTGAAGAACGGCGGCGTCTACGGCGGCAAGCTGGCCGACACGCCCAAGCACATGGCCAACGCCAACCTACGCTGGCAGGCCACCGACAAGTTCGCCATGTGGCTGCGCGCCGAGTTCCGCGGCAAGAGCCGGCGCTTCGACGGCGATCCGGCCGCGCTCACCGGCGACAACCTCCTGGCCCAACAGCAGGTGGGCGACCTGAAGGCCTACTCGCTGCTGCACCTGGGCGGGTCCTACAAGGTCTCGAAGAACGTGACCCTGACCGGCACGGTCTACAACTTGCTGGACAAGGACTTCATGAAATTCAAGTCCTACGTGAACGGCGCCGGCGAGACGGTGTACCTGAACGAGTACATCCATTCCGCGCAATCGACCCGGGGCACCATCCAGCCGGGCCGCACGTTCTGGCTGGCCGCCAACATCACGTTCTGACGCGGGATCCGGTCCGGCTCCCGTCGGGGGCCGGGCCGGTAGGGGCAAAGGCGGTAAACTGCCGGCCATGCGCATACGTCCCGACTCCGCGGCATTCGTTCTGCTTCTGGCCTCATTGTCCGCGCTGCCGGCGCTCTCCACCGACATGGCGCTGCCCGCCCTGGCCGCCATCGGCCTGGACCTGCACGTTCCTCCCTCCAGCGCCGCCCTGACCCTGAGCCTGTTCCTGGCCGGCTTCGCCATCGCGCCGCTGGCCTACGGCCCCCTGGCCGACCGCTACGGCCGCCGCCCCATCGTACTGTTCGGCGGGGTGCTGTTCTCGCTGGCCAGCGCGGCGTGCGCACTGGCGCCCAGCCTGGCTTCGCTGCTGGTCTTCCGGGTGCTGCAAGGGGTGGGGGCGGGCGCCGGCTCGGTCATGTCGCTGACCATCGTGCGCGACCTGTTCCAGGGCCACATCGCGCGCGCCCGCCTGTCGTATGTCGCCAGCATGCGCATCGTCGCGCCCATGATCGCGCCCACGCTGGGCAGCTGGGTCATGTACTTCGCCGGCTGGCGCTCGATCTACGGGGTGATGGCCCTGGCGGGCGTGGCGACGACCCTGGCGGTGTACCTGGGCATGGCCGAGACCCGGCCGGCGGATGCCGCGCCCGTGCGCATCTCGGTGGGCGCGCTGCTGCGCACCTACGCGCGGGTGCTGAGCAATCCCGTCCTGCTGGGCAACACCCTGGTCAACGCGCTGACCTTCGGCTGCCAGTTCGCCTACATCACCGGATCGCCGCTCTTGATGATGCAGCTGCTGGGCATGTCGCCGCAGGCCTTCGGCGCCGTGTTCGCGATGACGGCATTCGGCATCATGGCGGCCTCGCTCATCAACGGCCGCCTGAACGCGCGCGGCATCGCGCCCCACAAGCTCCTGTGGACCGGACTGATCCTGTCGAGCTCGACCAGCGTGCTGCTGGCGGTGCTGGGGTTCGCCGATGCCCTGTCGGCGTGGTCGCTGGTGCCGCTGCTGATGCTGAACACTTTCTCGTTCGGCATGATCGCGCCGAACGCCTCGCACGCGGCGGTGGAACCGCTGCCCGAGGTGGCGGGCGTGGCCTCGGCCGTGGTCAGCTGCGTGATGATGGCGGTGGGCGCGCTGTCGGGATCGCTGGTGACCATGCTGTACGACGGCCACAGCGCGCGGGCCATCACCGGCATCATGGCCGTGTGCACGCTGTCGGCCCTGTCCCTGTATGCGTTCTGGGTGCGGCGGCTGCCCGCGGCCGCCCATCGGCGGGCCTGATCAGCGCAGTACGAAGCCGCCGACCTTGCCGCCCTGCAGGTTCAGCGTGCCCACCAGGTCGTCGCCGCCGTCCTTGAACGTGATCTTCCACAGCGAGAATTCGTAGGACTGCTGCCGGTAGTCGCCCAGGCGCTGCACCTGGTAGCCGGCATGCAGGCGCGGTCCCAGCTGCGTCGCCACGGCATCGAACTGGGCGCGGTCCAGCTTGGCGAAATCGGCGCTGCCCGAGGACACGAATTGCTGGTAGTTGCCGGCTTCGATGGCCGTCAGCAGTGTCTTGAGCATCTGCGTCTCGGTCTCGATGGCGGCCGCGTCGGCGGCATGGCCTTGGGGGGCATGGAGCGCTGCGGCCAGCGCCACGGCCGCGAGCGCGTTGCGCGTGACATTCATGATGACTCCTGGTGGGAGGGAGAGGCCGCATGCGCCGCGGCAATGGCTTGCAGGCAGTCGTCGGGGCCACCCCGGACCAGGGTGACGCTGCAGGCCAGCATCAGGTTCAGGCCCAGTCCGAAATTCTCGACCAGGTGGCCCCGGGCGTCGACCGGACGGCCTTGGGCATCCGTGCCGGTGGCGACGCGCTGCGCCAGCGGCCGCGTATCGTCGGCGTAGGCCCAGACGGGCTTGCCCCGCGCGGCCGCATAGCCGATCTCGAACGCCGTGCCCGAATCCGGCTCCTGGCCACGGAAAGGCGCCAGGTTGGCCATCACCACGTCGGCCCGCTCCAGCAGCGCCAGGTTGGCCCGGTAGATGCCCCGCGCCGCGTCCGGGGACGCGGCGTGCGTAACCGGTTCGTCCAGGGGAAACAGCCCTTCATGGCCGTGCCGGGCGCAGGCGGCCTTCAGCCGTTGGCCATGGGCGCGGGCGTCGGGCCGGAATACGTCCGGCCCGGCCAGGTAGATCCGCATGGCGGGCCGGTTCCGGGTCAGGCCACGACGCCGGCGTCCGTCAGCAACTGCTTCAGTTCGCCGCTTTCGTGCAATTCGGCCAGGATGTCCGAGCCGCCGATGAACTCGCCCTTGATGTAGAGCTGCGGGATGGTGGGCCAGTTGGAATATTCCTTGATGCCCTGGCGGACCGCGTCGTCTTCCAGCACGTTCACGGTGGCCAGCTGGCGCACGCCGTTGGCCTTGAGCAGCTGGATGGCGCGCCCCGAGAAGCCGCATTGCGGAAACTGGGCGGTGCCCTTCATGAACAGCACGACAGGGTTGTCGGTAACGGTCTGCCGGATGAAATCTTGCACGTCGCTCATGGCGATCCTCGTACAGAGTGAAAGGTGATGATGTCGATTATAGGTACCCGCCGGAAATCCGCTCGATGCCCGCCAGGTCGCGGCGGCTTTCGACGTGGGCGAATCCGGCCGCGTGCAGCAAGTCCCGCACCCGGGCGGCCTGGTCCCAGCCATGCTCCATCCAGAGCGCGCCGCCGGGCCTGAGCCAGGCCGGGGCGCCGCGGACGATGGCGCGCAGCGCCTCCAGCCCGTCGGCCCGGTCCGTCAGGGCCAGCGGCGGTTCATGGCGCAGGTCGCCTTGCGACAGGTGCGGATCGGCGGCGGCGATGTAGGGCGGATTGGAGACGATCACGTCATAGGTGGGGGCGGGCGCGGCACCGTTCAAGGCCCCGTACCAGTCTCCCCGGGCGAACGTGACGGCAGCGCCCAGCCGCGAGGCGTTGGCGGCGGCCACCGCCAGTGCCTCGGCGCTCAGGTCCGTGGCCTGGACCGCCGCGTCGGGACGCGCCAGTGCGATCGAGACGGCGATGGCGCCGCTGCCGGTGCCCAGGTCCAGCACACGCGGGGTGGCCCGGCCGCGCAGGTGCTCCAGCGCGGTTTCCACCAGCAGCTCGGTTTCGGGGCGGGGAATCAGCACCGCCGGCGACACCTGGAAATCGTGGCCCATGAACTCGCGCTCGCCCAGCAGATAGGCCATGGGCTCGCCATTGCCGCGCCGCCGCGCCCAGTCCCGGAAGACCGCCGCCCGGTCGTCGGGCAGGGCCTCGTCGTCGTGGGCGATCAGCCACGCACGGCCGACGCCCAGGGCCCGCTCCAGCAGCATGCGGGCCTCCAGCAGCGGCAGGCCGCTGCCGGCGATCAGCTCGCGCGCGGTGGCCATGACGCTCAGTCGTCGCCCAGCGCGGCCAGCAACTCGGCCTGGTGTTCCGAGGCCAGGGCGGAGATCAGTTCCTCCAGGTCGCCGTCCAGCACGTTCTGCAGCTTGTACAGCGTCAGGTTGATGCGGTGGTCGGTCACCCGGCCCTGCGGGAAGTTGTACGTGCGGATGCGCTCGGAACGGTCGCCCGAGCCGACCAGGCTCTTGCGGTGCGCCGCTTCCTTGGCATGGCGCTCGCGCTGTTCCTTGTCCTTGATCCGGGCCGCCAGCACCTTCATCGCCTTGTCGCGGTTGCGGTGCTGCGAACGGTCGTCCTGGCATTCGACCACGATGCCCGTGGGCAGGTGGGTGATGCGCACCGCCGAATCGGTCTTGTTGATGTGCTGCCCGCCCGCGCCGCTGGCGCGGAAGGTATCGATGCGCAGGTCGGCCGGATTGATCTGCACCTCGGCCACCTCGTCCGCTTCCGGCATGATCGCCACCGTGCAGGCCGACGTATGGATGCGGCCTTGCGTTTCGGTGGCGGGCACCCGCTGCACGCGATGCCCGCCCGATTCGAACTTGAGCTTGCCGTAGGCGCCGTCGCCCGCGATGCGCGCGATCACTTCCTTGTAGCCGCCCAGTTCCGACTCGCTCATCGACATGATCTCCACCTGCCAGCGATTGCGCTCGGCATAGCGGGTGTACATGCGCAGCAGGTCGCCGGCGAACAGTGCGCTCTCGTCGCCGCCCGTGCCGGCGCGCACTTCCAGGAACAGGCTGCGGTTGTCGTCCGGGTCGCGCGGCAGCAGCAGGATGCGCAGCTCGCCTTCCAGTTCCTCCAGCCGGTCCCGGCCCGCGCGCAGCTCTTCCTCGGCCATGGCCTTCATGTCGGGATCGCCCAGCATCTCCTGGGCCGTCTCGATGTCCGCCTCGGTGCCTTCGTACTGCTTGAAGCCATTGGCGACCGGTTCGATCTCCGAGCGTTCCCGCGACAATTTGCGAAAGGTGTCCATGTCGCTGGCGGTTTCAGGCGCCGCGAGCAACGCGTCCAGTTCGGCAAGGCGTCGAGACAACTGCTCGAGCCGGGCCCGCATCGATGCTTTCATGAAAGGCTAGTGGTTGCGCTCAGAGCGCGACGAGAACAGGCGCGGCAACCAGGCCAGCAGCTGCTGGCGGTCGGCGCCTTCGCTATGGTTGAGGGCGGACAGCGGGCCGTGCAGGTACTTCTGCGTCAGGCCGTGCGCCAATTGTTCCAGGACTTGCTCCGGCGCATCGCCCCGGGCCAGCGCCTTGCGGGCGCGATCCAGCTCCGCCTGCCGCATCGCGTCGGCAGCCTGGTGCAGGTCGCGGATGACCGGCACGATGGTGCGCGTATCCATCCAGTGCATGAAATTCTGCACCCGCGTCTCGATGATGGCCTCGGCCTGCACCACCGCCGCCTTGCGCGCGTCGGAAGCGTTCTGCACCAGCCGGCCCAGGTCGTCCACCGAATACAGGTACACGTCGTCCAGCCGGCCGACCTCGGGTTCGATGTCGCGCGGCACCGCCAGATCGATCATTACCATCGGCCGGTGGCGGCGCGTCTTGGTGGCGCGCTCCACCATGCCCAGCCCCAGGATGGGCAGCGAACTGGCCGTGCTGGACACCACCACGTCGAAATCCGCCAGCTTCTCGGGCAGCTCCGACAGCCGCATCGCGCCGGCCGCGAACTTCGAGGCCAGCGTCTCGGCCCGTTCCACCGTGCGATTGGCCACCACCATCTTCTTCGGATGATGCGCGGCCAGGTGCGTCGCACAGAGCTCGATCATCTCGCCCGCGCCGATCAGCAGCACATTGACCTCGGCCAGATCGCCGAACACCCGCTCGGCCAGCCGCGCCGCGGCCGCGGCCATCGACACCGACTGCGCGCCGATCGCGGTTTGCGAACGGACTTCCTTGGCCACCGAGAACGTGCGCTGGAACAACTGGTGCAACAGCGTGCCCATCGCCCCGGCTTCCTCGGCGGCGCGCACGGCGTCCTTCATCTGCCCGAGGATTTGCGGCTCGCCCAGCACCATCGAATCCAGCCCGCTGGCCACGCGGAACGCGTGCCGGACGGCGTCGTGCTGGATATGGCGATAAAGATGGGGCTGCAGCGACCGGTTGTCGAACTGACGATAGTCCGCCAGCCAGGCCGGCAACTGCTCGGCCACCCCCGGTTCGGCCGCACAATAGATCTCGGTGCGATTACAGGTGGACAGGATGGCCGCCTCGCGCACCGCGCCCCCGAACGCCGACCGCAGCCCCGCCAGCGCCGGGCGAACCAGCTCCAGCGGCAGCGACACCCGTTCCCGCACCGAGACCGGGGCGGAAACGTGATTCAGGCCAAATGTAAGGACGTCGACGGACATGGGACAGGAGGAAAAAGGCCACGGATGACGAGGGCCACCTGCCATTATAAAGGGTAGGGAGGGGGGAGGGGTGCGACGTGGGGTCGCTGGGGGGCTCTGGCTGGAGGGACTTTGCCAAAGGTCCAAAAAGTGTGTAATATCCTGCGTTCTTTACGGGACGCGCGTAATTGACGCGCAGCCGGTGAAGCTTCGTTGCAGCGCTCGTTGCGACATGGCCTGGTAGCTCAGTTGGTAGAGCAGCGGATTGAAAATCCGCGTGTCGGTGGTTCGATTCCGCCCCAGGCCACCAAGGATTCGATGCCCAGCCCGAAGGCTGGGCATTTTCATTTCTGCATCAGGGACCTGGGCGAGAAGCCTGCTCATAACGGTCCTAACGCGCAGCTACTCCCAAGTTTGCCCGTACCCTATACCCCTGAGTTCTATCCAGCCATCCGCCACAGCGTCATGGGAGAGAGCAATGAAAGTACAGGGGCAATGCCATTGCGGCGCGATCCGCTACGAGGCCGAGGTCCAGCCTGGATCGATGCGGGTTTGTCATTGTTTGGACTGCCAGATCATGTCGGGTTCGGCGTTCCGCACGAACATTCCCGCGCCGGCCGAGACGTTCCGGTTGCTGCAAGGCAAGCCGCGCCACTATGTGAAGACCGCCGACAGCGGCGCGCAGCGGGTCACGGGTTTTTGCGAGCAGTGCGGCACGCAGCTCTACGCGACCGATCCGGGTACGCCGAAGCGTTATTCGCTGCGGGTCGGCACCCTGGCGCAGCGCGACCAGGTGGGCGGTCCGCAGGCGCAGATCTGGACGCGCCGCCGTGTCGGCTGGATGCCGCCGCTCGAAGGCGTTGATGAGATCGACGGGCAGCCGTAGCCGTGCCGTTAGGCCGAATTTTCCCGCGCTTCGGTGCCTTGGGGAGCGGGGGTTCAGGTGGACTCGTCCGAATCAAGCCGCAGCAGCCGTCTGGCATTACCACTCTCGATCGCCCTGCGGTCTTCCGGTGACAGTTCGAGCCTATCCATCTGCTCCACCGCATGCCGCAACGGGAACCGGTCGTAGTCGCTGCCGAACAGGATCTGGCTGACGGAGACCCGGCTCATGAGTAGCGCCATCTGTTCCGGCGAGTAGGCCTGTGCGCACTCGAAGTACAAGCGGCGGAACTCCGCCGTGATGCCTTCGGGAAACAGTTCGGCCATGCGCTCCGGTCCCACCTTGACCCAGCCCGAGAAGCCTTCCAGGCGCGCGATCAACGGGGTGAAGGCGCCTCCGCCATGGCAGAACACGAACTTGATGCGGGGGTGTTTGCGCAGTGTGCCGGTCACCATCAGGTGCAGGATCGTCCGGGCGGTGTCGAAGGGATATTCCAGCCAGGCATCGCTCAGGTGCGGCGCCTGGTAGTCGAGGATGCCGCAATCGCAGGCGCCTGCCCACCCTTGCGGATGCACGAACACCACGGCCTCGCGGCGGTCCAGCTCGTTCCAGACAGGTTCGAAGGCGGCATCTCCCAACCATGCGCGCGCGTAATGGGTGATCAAGCCAATGCCGTTCGCTTTCAACTCGTCGAGGGAGTATTCGATCTCGCGCAGCGCGCCGTCCACGTCCGTCAACGGGGGCGGCGATGCGAACAGGCCGAAACGCTTGCGCCGTCCCTGGACGATCTTCGCGCCGAACTCGTTGAGCATGCGGGCGCGATCGCGTGCCGCCTGCACCGTCTCGGCGACGACCGGCCCGGGCCATCCCATCGCGAGTTTCACGCCCGCCGCGTCCATCTCGCCGATTGCCTTCTCCGGTGTCCAGTCCGGCTGGCCGCGTCCGCCCGGCGCGTTGAAATGATGGTGCAAGTCGATCTTGCCGGAGGCGAACTACGTCGGTTTCGTCCCGACAACGAGCGAGACGGCAGAATCCTGGTCCGCCGTCGGCGACCGTGATGAGCTGGCGGCGTCATTCGCCGGCTGGGACCCGCGCGTGACCGGATTGCTCGCCAAAGTCGAAACGTGTTTCTGGTGGGGACTGTTCGACCGCAAGCCGCTCGAGAAATGGGTGAACGGACGCCTGGCATTGCTTGGCGATGCGGCCCATCCGATGCTTCCCCACCTGGGGCAAGGCGCGAACCAGGCCATCGAAGATGGAACGGCCCTGGCGGTCCTGCTGCAAGGATGCGCCGATGGCGACTCGGTCCAGGACGCGCTGAAGCGCTATGAGGCGCTGCGGCGGCCCCGTACCGCGATGGTGCAGGCGGAAGCCCGGAAGAATGGCTTGCGCTATGACTCCAAGTACGCGGATCTCGGACAGCGCGACCGGGAGATCGCCAACTCCGCGATGTTGCGCAAGTCGCTGTACGACTACGATATCGAGAAGGAAGCCATCGAATGGCAGAGTCCTGGCCAAGAGGTCAGGCCAATCGTGAAGGGCGGCGAAAAGGTTTGAACACGTCGTCCAGGAAATCAAGGAACGAGCGTGCCCGAGGAGGCATGAAACGGGACTGAAGATAGACGGCGTAAAGCGTATCGCTGGGTACGACATGCCCGGCCAGAACGGGGACCAGTCTGCCCTGCGCCAGATCGTTCTCGATCATGATCGAATTGATCTGCGTGATGCCGATGTCCTGAAGCACGGCCTCGCGCAGCTCATCTCCGCTGTTGACGACCAGGTTGCCGTGCGGCGTGAATGACCGGGTGCGTCCTTTTATTCCGAATCGCCAAAGACGGCGCCGTCCGTTGAACAGCAGACACATGCAGTTATGGGAGCGCAGGTCTTCGACGGTGCGAGGGATCCCGTGGCGCTTCAGGTAGGCGGGGGTGGCGACAGTTACTCGCTGCGTGCGGGCCAATTCTTTCACAACCGATCGTCCATCCCGCGGTGAGCCAACCCGTACGGCCAAATCCAGTTGGTATTCCACCAGGTCGATCATATGGTCGACGAGTATCAGCTCGAGCTGGATGCCGGGGTTCGATGCTAGGAAGTCCGGCAGCCGGGGCGTGACGTAGAGCCTGGCCATTGCATGGGGGATGCCGACCCGGAGACGGCCGGATGCCGCGTGCTTCCCTGCGGACAGCTGGCGTTCCGCATCGGCCAGGCTCTGGAGGATAGGGAGGCAGTGGGCCAGGAAGGCCGAGCCTTCTTCCGTCAGCGCGACGCCGTGGGTGGTACGGCTGAAAAGCCGCGCCCCGAGATGCTTCTCGAGCTGCGACACGCTTTTGGTGACGGCGGATGGGCTCAGGCTCAGCTGGCCGCCTGCAGCGGTGAAGCTCCCCAGGCTGGCGACCTTGGCGAACACGGTAATGGCGGCGAACTTATCCATGAACATCGGTTCGGAAGAAATGGAAAAACCATTATGCCGGGAAGTGACTTCCCTTCAAGGCACGATTACCCGATCATCTCTTCGTAAGAACATTTCAACGATACGGAGACATCATGCGCCCTTGCCTGGGCCCCGATCCCCAGACGCGAAAGCCCCATTACCAAGCGCCTGCGGGCGCGACGGACTGCCATGCCCATGTGTTTGGGCCGTCCACTCGCCATCCTTTCATTCCCGAGCGCAGCTTCACTCCGCCCGATGCTCCGGTAGAGAGTTATCTGAAGATGCTCGACGTACTGGGCATCGACCATGGCGTACTGGTGCAAGGCTCGGTTCATGGCGTGGATAACCGCGCGGTAGCAGCCGCCGTGAAGTCCAATCAAGAGAGGCTGCGCGGAGTCGCGATCATCGGTCCCGACACGTCCGATAAGGAAATCCGCGAGCTTCACGACCTGGGCTTTCGCGGCACGAGACTATCGACAGTCGTGAAAGGTACACCCAGTTTCGACCTGCTCGAGTCCATTGCCGCCAGGGTGCGGCCTTATGGGTGGCACGTCGTGGTTCACGTCGATCGTTCGCGGGAGCTGGCGGACCTGGCGCCGCGCCTGGCCGCCATCGGTTGCCCGTTGGTGATCGACCACATCGCCCGCGTTCGCCTGGGGGAAAGCCTTGAGGGGCCGGGCTTCCGAGCGCTTGTTCAGTTGCTCTCCGGCGGCGACTGCTGGGTCAAGATATCCGGGCAGCATCGGATGTCGGCGATGGATTTTCCGTGGACCGACATGCAGCAACTGGTACGTGCCGTGGTCGACGTACGGCCCGATCGCGTCCTGTGGGGAACGGACTGGCCGCACCCCAACCAGTACGACGGCATGCAAAACGATGGAGACCTGCTGGACGCGTTCGCCCAGTGGGTGCCGGACGAGGCGCTGCGCCGGCAAATCCTGGTCGCCAACCCCGCTGTTCTCTACGAGTTCTAAACAACATGGCCAAGTTCATCATTCGTTCTTCGTTCACGGTGCTGGCCGCATGGCTCGCCCTTGGCGCGGGTGTCGCACATGCCCAGGACTATCCGTCGCGTCCGATCACTGTCATCAACAGCTTTGCTCCGGGAGGCAATGCGGACATCGTTCTACGGCTGGTCGCCGCCCGCCTGAGCACCGACCTCGGCCAACCCGTCGTGGTCGACAATCGTCCCGGCGCCAACGGCGTCATTGCCGCCGATGCCGTCGCGCGGGCACGGCCGGATGGCTACACCTTGTTGCTGGTCAGCGGGGCCTATCCCACCTTGGTCGCGACATCCAAGAGTTTGCCGTTCGATCCGGTCCAAGGGTTCTCCTGGATCTCCATGCTGATCACCTATCCCCTGGCAATTGCGGTGCCGGCCGATTCGCCATTCAAGACGCTGTCGGACCTGGTCGCGGCGGCCAAGGCCGCGCCGGGAAGGCTGAATTATTCATCGGCTGGCGTGGGCTCGCTCTTCCACCTTGCCACCGAGTCGTTCGAATCGAGCGCCGGCATCGACATGACGCATGTTCCTTACAAAGGGGGGGCCGCGCCTCTTACGGAGTTGTTGAGCGGCAGCCGTCTTGATCTGACCTTCAATACGCTATCCGTGGTCGAGCCGATCATGAAGGCGGGCCGCGTCCGGGTTCTGGCAATGACTTCCGCCACCCGTTCCCCGCTGTTGCCTGACGTGCCCGTTGTGGCCGAGTCATACCCCGGCTACGAGGCCTCGTCATTTCTGGGAATAGCCGGGCCGGCGGGCATGGCCCCCGCGGTGATCGAACGGCTGAACCAGGCGTTGCACCGGGTACTGGCGACACCCGAGATGCGCCAGCGGTTCGCCGATCTTGGCGGCACGCCGCTGCCGGATTCTTCCGAGCACATGCGACGAGTCATCCAGTCCGAGACGGCAAGATGGAAAGACATCGTCGCCACGAAGAAAATAGATATTCAATAGGATTGAGAGAACTGGCATGAAGTGCGAACCTGGAACCCCCGGCTATGTTCGACGGGTCGTGACCGGCCACGACGAGAACGGCCGCGCGGTCGTGATTTCCGATGGTCCCGCTCCTTTCGTTCATACCTCCGATATGCGCCCCGGTTACGCGTCGACCGATGTGTGGCGTACGGACGGTACCCCCGCTCCGATTTCCGCCGTGGCTCCGGAGCCGACGCTGGGACCACGCCGGCAACTGCCCGCAAAACGGGGCAGTGTCATCCGCATCAACACGCTGGTTCCCGAAACCGATGCGTCCCGCAGCTTCGACAAGGAGCAAGTGGCGAAATTGTTCGCGGGGATGGGCAATGCCACGGCGTCCACCTATGCTGCCGAAGGCAGGCATCCGATGATGCATCGAACGGAGACGGTGGATTACGCGATCGTGCTTTCAGGCGAGATCACGATGCTGCTGGACGATAGCGAAGTCACGCTGAGGGCCGGCGACGTCCTGGTCCAGTGCGGGACGAACCATGCCTGGTCGAATCGTGGCACGGAACCCGCTCGAGTGGCATTCATCCTGCTGGATGGCCAGTATGAGCCGGGGTTGAAAGAGAAGTTGGGGTAAGGCGTACGTCAAGCCGCCATGGTGACTGGTTCGCTCACGCCGCCTGGTCCCTCCAGTTCCAGGAAGCGCTGCGCGTCGAGCGCGGCCGTGTGCGGCACGCCCGGTCTCACTCGGGTACTTTCTGGCCCACGGTCGCCGTTTCCTGGCCGCCCTGGGCTGGCGCCTGGGTGGCATCGGCGGATTGACCGGTGATCAGGAATGTCGCCTCGTCAGCCAGGCGCTCCAATAGTTCCTGATCGCGCTCCGTGATGTCCCTGGGCGCATCGTCCAGGATGCAGAGCGCGCCGAAGACCTGATCGTCTGACGTCATCAAGGGAGCCGCCGCATAGAAGCGGGCATGCAGGGTGGTGCTGATACGATGATCGGCCAGGCTTGGCTCGCGCTGGATGTCGGCAATGGCGATGGGCGTTCCCCGTTGCACGACGTGATAACCGATGCCGTCCTGGCGAGCGATAGCCAAGAGGCCTGACTGATCGAAGGCCATGTCCGGTAGTACCTGGTTCTGCCCCACGATGTATTCGTTCCGGGTATCGATGATGGCAATCACTGCCCATTCGACGCCGAAGGCGTCGGCGGTCTTTTTCGCCAAGTCATGGAGATCCTGCCGCATCGACTCGTTCGCGGCGCAGTGCGCCAGCAACGGTTCTACTGGCTTCCCCGCAGCGTCGCCGGTTTCGACCGGCGTGGCGGCGACCCGGGCAGGCGCTTGCATGATGCGGATGCGTTCGACGGCTTCATTCACCGACGTGGCAAGTTCATCCGCGCCGATGGCGTTCCGCGCTTCCTCCATGGGAAAGGACTCGGGCAGGTTCAGCAGCGCGAGGACGGTACGCGGATGCGGCTATCTGCGCCGTATGCGACGGCAGAGCTGGCGTGCCGCGGCAATCGGCTGTTCGCTCATGTAGCCCAGGACGACTATGTCGACGTCATCGAGCTTCAGCCCATCGAGGTGGCGCGAGGTGAGCGCGCTGGCGGGACGGAAGTCGGCGGAGATCCCCGCCAGGCATAGCGCATGGGCCAGCATGTCGGCCGCCAGGGTGTCGACTTCCCATTTTCCCGCTATGCAGACGACCCTGGGCTTGCCTGCGCCTGCGTCGCCGCCGGTATGGTCTTCCCGGAGTGCTTCGATCAGCGTCTCCATGCCGTTTATGACGCGCAGATGGTGCTCGGGGGTCGCCTGGCCTTGGTAGTCCTGGCTTGCCAGCCCCAGGACAGGAACGGCCACGTCGTTGTAGAAGGCCTGCACCGAGGATCGTTCGATTTCGACCTGCGCGATGTCCAGAGCTTCGTCCGAATCGTCCGCCAGCAGGCGTTGATATACCCGGGTAGGCAAGTCCAGCGCCGGCGAGGTGCCGAGCAGCGTATCCAGGAATTGCAATTGAGGCAGGTTGCGGCCCACGACCAGCAGGCACACGGTGAGGGGCGTGGAGAGCACCAGGCCGACCGGGCCCCACAACGCAGTCCAGAACGTGGCCGAGACGATGAGTGAAATCGCGGACAGGCCGGTGCTCGATCCGTAGAGCAGGGGTTCGACCACGTTGTTGCTGATGACCTCCAGGACAATGATGAGCCCGAGGGTCCACAGCACCATGTTCCATCCCGGGTCGACGGCGAAGGCCAGGCCCAAGGGGAAGACCGCCGAGATCATCGGTCCTATGTAGGGAATGAACCGCATCACGGCGGCGATCGTCCCCCACAGCAAGGCGCCGGGTACGCCGATCAGCCACAGCCCGACTCCCATGGGCAAGCCATAGGTGACGTTGACCAGCAATTGCATCAGCAGGTACTTGCTGATTCTCGTGCCGGCCTCTTCCATGGCATCCGTGGAGCGGTGCAGGTTGCCGCCAAGCAGGCGAAGGAGGCGCATGCGCAGGTCGCTGCGGTCCACCAGCATGAGGAAGACGAATACGAAGATGATGCCGGCGTTCGCCAGCGGCGCGAGCGCCGGGACGAGCCATGCCTTGGCCGTGTCGAATGGCATGGGCGGTGCCGGAACCACGCTCACGCGCTGCGGCGCATCGTCGGCGTGCGTTGCCGGCGACTCCACCTCTTTCTGCACGGTGTCCACCGTTTGCATGGCGCCGTCCAGCATGCCCGGCCCGGAAAGATTCTTGCGCAGGTCCGCGAGCTTGGACCGGATCGTGGACTGATAGGTAGGCAGTTCCTGGCTGAGCGCGCGAAGTTGAGAGCCGAGCACCAGCCCGAAGCCACCCATCAGGATCACGACCACGATCATCGTGAGCATGACCGCGGGCAATCGGGAAAGGCCGAGTCTTTCCAGCTTGGCGATCGCGGGGCTCAACGCGAAGCTGATCAGAAAGGCCACCGCCAGCGGTATCAATATTTCCTGGCCGAAGAACAGGCCGGCAATGATGATCGCGGCACTGGTCAACCCCGCGGCGAGCCTCACCGCACCCAGGGAAGACAGGCTCCGCAGGATGTCGCCGTGAGCAACCAAGGGTTCGGCCGCACCCTTGTTCGGTTCAAGGTCTTGCGTCATCACCCCGGCTCCTCCGCGCTGCCCGACTTGCGTATCCTACTGAATGGGATGGCAGGGCACGGCGGAAAACTGTCTCAAATCGTTCCAGCCGATCAGAGGGGAGGGCCCAGGAGCGTTGAGCTGCCTAACCATTTCGTCCTGATCGCCGGCCCTTCATCTACCGCGGATGCCGCGCCAGCATGCTCTCGGCGATCCGCTGCGCGGTATTGACCGAATCCGTCATGCCGAGATGGCCATGTCCCACGGCCAGCCAGAGGCCGGGCTCGGCGGCTGGGCCGATGACGGGCAGGGAATCGGGCATGCAGGGACGATGGCCCATCCAGTGTGTAGCCGTTGCGTTAGCCAGTCCGTCGAAGGTTTCGCGTACGATGCGTTCGAGCAGGCGCGCGCGGCGCATGTCCGGGGGACGGTCGAGGCCCGCGATCTCGACCGTGCCGCCTACCCGCAGTCCGTCCTCCATCGGGGCCAGGAATATCTTGCGGTCGGCCAGCACCACCGAGCGCGAGACCAGCCCGGCACAGCCCGAGAACTGTGCGTGATAGCCGCGCTGGCTCTCCAGCGGCAGCCGGATGCCGAGCGGCTCCAGCAGGCGCGTGGACCATGCGCCGGCGGCCACCACCACCCGGGAAAAATGTTCGCCACCTCGTCCGGAATTCAGCTTCCATCCGTCGCCGTCGCGCTTGAGCGCCCGCACCTCGTCGCGCCGTACCTCGCCGCCGCGCGCGGCGAACGCCCGCACGATGGCCTGGACATAGCGCAGCGGATTGAGGATGGTTCCGTCGTCGGGCAGGAATACGCCAACCGTGTAGCGCTTGCCCACATGCGGTTCCAGTTCCAGGATGCCGGGACGGTCGAGCAGCGTGAAGGGCAAGCCGTGCGAGGCGCGCAGCCGCCACGCGGCTTCGTCCTGGGCGTGGGCACGGCTGTCGGGATAGAGGTGAAGCTGGCCGCGCTGAAGGATGAGTTCCGGGACGCCGACTTCGCGGGCAAGAGCCTGGTGCGCCGCGACGGCGCCGGCGTGCAGGCGTGCCAGCGTGCGCGACGCTTCCGCGACCTTGGCGGCGCGGGCCGACGCCAGGAACCTGAGCAGCCAGGGTAGCGCGCGAGGCAGGTAGCCCAGGGGAAGGAACAGCGGGCTTTCGGGATCGCGCAGCATGCTGGGCAGCGAGGCCAGGACGCCGGGCATGGCCAGCGGGGCGACGGAGCTCATGCTGATCGCGCCCAGGTTGCCGAAGCTGCAGCCGCGGCCCGGCTCGTCACGGTCGATCAGCACGACGTCGGCGCCACGTCGGCGCAAGGCATGAGCGATACATGCGCCGACGATGCCCGCGCCTATCACGGCGATACGCTGTTCCGGGCCGGGCGATGGCGTTGCCGCTATCCGCATATCTCGCGGAATACGCGCATGTAGTTCGCGCCGACGATCTTGACGACGGTGGATTCGGCCATGCCCCGGCGCAGCATGGCGGCGGTCAGGTTCGGCCACTTGTCCCAGGTTTCCAGGTCCAGGGTCTGCGCGTTCGGATCGAAGCGGTCCTGCGGGCGCCAGCCTACCCAGTTGAAACTGCCGCTCTCGGGCCGGATCATCGACGGCGTCCAGGCCAGTGCGTCGTAGTAGGGCTTGCCCCAGTCGGTACCGACGCCGACGTGATCCTCGCCCATCACATTGACCAGGTGCTGGAGGTGGTCGACGACGGTGTCGAGCGTGGCCCAACTGCGCGGCTTGCCGTGTTTCTCGGCGCGGCCGTCGCCTTCGGCCGGCAGGATGAAGGCCGGCAGCACCACCACGCCGGCGTAGCCCCCGCCGTTGGCGATGCCCTTCAGTACGTCGTCGGGCAGGCCTCGGGGGTGGCCGCTGAGCGCGCGGGCGGCGGTGTGGGTGGCCACGATCGGCGTCCTGGATGCGGCCACCGCGTCGCGCGCGGTGTTCGCGCTGGCGTGCGAGAGGTCGACCATCATGCGGCACGCATTCATCTTCTCGATCAGCGCGGCGCCGAAGCGGCTCAGGCCGCCGTCGTTCGTCTCCAGGCAGCCGTCGGCGAAGCGGGTGCGCAGGTTGTACGTGAGCTGCATGCTGCGCACGCCGAGTTCGTGCAGGACTTCCACCCGACCGAGGTCGGCCCCGACGGGCTCGGCGTTCTGCAGGTTGTACATGACGGCGTGCCGGCCGTCGCGGTGCGCGGCTTCGAGTTGCGCGGCGTTGGTGGCCAGCGTTACCTGTCCGCCCAGCGAGGCCATGAGCGTTTCGGCGCGTCGCGCGCTGGCGACCGTCGCATCCAGGGCAGTGTCGGGCGGGCCGGATGCGTACAAGGTGTAGTTGCAGGCCGTGACACCCGAGCGCCGCCAGTACGAAAGATAGGTTTCGCGAGTTCCGGGGTCGTGCGCGCACTGCGCGATGAGGTGTTCGGCCATGGCCTTCTTGATGGCGGGGCGCGAGCCGCCCTGGGCCTGCAAGGCCTTGCCGATCTCGATCATGGCGGGCGTCAGCGCCCATTCGTCGACGAAGCTGGGCGCGAGCGAGTCGATGACGATGTGCTCGGCGTGGATGCGGCGGGCAGTCTCTTCCGCTTGCGCCGCCGTGGGAGTCGGTCTGTTCATGGTTGTCCCCGTCTTATTGAGGCTGGATGCCGGCCAGGGAGACCAGTTCCTTGAGCTTCGCGATGTCCTGCTTGATGATCGCCGCGTACTCCTCCGGCGTGCCACCCAGCGGACGGGCGCCCGCTGCCTGCATCTGCCGGATCGTTTCCGGCGACTTCAGGATCGCGTTGATCTCGCGATTGAGCCGGTCGACGATATTGCGCGGGACGTTGGCCGTGGTGAGCACGCCCTGCCAGCTCCTGACCGCGTAGCCCGGCAGGCCCGTCTCGTCGCAGGTGGGGGCATCGGGCAGCAGCGCGCTACGTCGGACGTCGCCCAGGCAGACCACCTTGAGGCTGCCGTTCCTCAGGTAAGGCAGGTAGGCGGTGACGGCGTCGATGGTGACCTTGACCTCGCCGGAAACGATGTCGCGTATGGCTTCGCCCGTGCCCTTGTAGGGCACGTGATTGACCTGGATGCCGGCCATGCTGGTGAACAGGACCTGCGCCATGTGGCTGGACGAGCCGATGCCGGTCGAGGCCATGCTGACGCCGCCCGGGGCCGCCTTCGCGTAGGCGATGAACTCCGCGGCGCCGCGCACAGGCAGGGACGGGTGGGCGATCAGCGCATTGAGCGTGGTGGTCACCGTCGTGATGGGCTGGAAATCGGCCACGGGATCGAAGGGCAGCGATTTGTAGAGCGCGGCATTGATGGCGTGGGCCGCCGAGGTGTAAAGAAGGGTGTAGCCGTCGGCGGGAGCCTTCGCCACGGCGCTGGCCGCGATGCTGCCGCCTGCGCCGGGACGGTTTTCCACGACGACCGACTGCCCGAGCCGCTCGGACAGTTGCAGCGCGATCATGCGCGCGGACAGGTCGGTGGCGCCACCCGCCGAGAAGCCGACCAGCATGCGGATCGGCCGGCTGGGGTAATCGTCGGCCGCGCCTGCGCCGGGCGCGAAGGCCAGCCCGCCCGCCACGACCGCGGCCATCGACGCCTCCAGAGAGAACTTCAAGCCCCACGCTGTTGCATGTTTCATGATTCTTCCCCCGGGTTCGAGCACTATCATTTCTGTGGATGCGCTACTGTCCCCAGCATACAGACGCCGAAATCCGCGATCCAATCCTGTTTTTTTCTGAATCCATAAAAATCGCCTATACCTGGTCCCGCCATGTTCAAAGTGCGTCAGCTCGAGGCTTTCCACGCAGTGATGGTCGCGGGAACCGTGACGGGGGCCGCCGTGCGGCTCGGGTTGTCGCAGCCCGCCATCAGTACCCTGATCGCGGGGCTGGAGTCCGATCTCGGCTTCAGCCTGTTCGTGCGCGAAAAAAGCCGCCTGCAGCCCACCGAAGAGGCCAAGTATCTCCACGGCGCGGTGGTGGGCGCGCTTCAAGGGCTGGACGGCATAGCGCAGCTCGCGGCAGATATCCGCGATGCGAAGGCGGGCAGCTTGCGGATCGCGGCGCTTCCCATGCTGGCGCTCGAATTCCTGCCGCGCGTCGCCGCCCACTTCCTGCGGGACTACCCGGGCGTCAACGTCACCTTGCAGGCACGCAGCTCACCCACGGTCGTGACCCTGGTCACCACCCAGCAGTTCGACATCGGATTCTCGGAGACGGCGTATGACCCAGGATGGGTCGACGCCGAAAAGCTCCGCCTGCGCTGCGTCTGTGTCCTGCCCGCACAGCATCCGCTGGCGGGAAAGGATGTCATCCGTCCGGCCGACCTGAGCGGACTGCCCATCGTGACAGCGCCGCGCGACCACATCCGCACGCAGCGCCTGCAGGAGCTGTTCGCCGAAAATGGCGCCACCCTGTCCATCAAGGTCGAGACGCCGCTGTTCGCGTCGATGTGCGCGTTCGTGGCAGAAGGCGTGGGCTACAGCATTGTCGATCCCGTCACTGCCCACGATTTTTCAGGCCGGGGCCTGGTTGCGCGCCGGTTCGAGCCGGCGTTCTTCAATGACTTCGCGATGCTGTTTCCGGCGGGAAAACCCCGGTCGCTGGTCACGCAGGCGTTCGTGCGGCTGGTTGCCGAATTCCTGAAGGACTATGACTAGTGTCTTGTCCTGCGTCCGGCGGTTGTTGCTCAGCCGAGTAACCAAACCGACATATCCGCCTGTCACCATGCGCGGTCCGAGAATGCTTTCCAGTTCGTGCGGATGCGATCAATCTTTCCAATCTCCCTCGGGACGGGACGCAAAGGCCGGCCAGAATGCGTGCCATGGCTGCGGGGTTGATCGGTTCCGGACTGATGGCCTGGGGAGCATGCGGGTCCGATCCAGCCTCGGGCGCCGAGTCGCCACGCGTTTTCTCTCCTGAGGATTCGAGTTCCGCCCAGCCCGCGGCGGACCGGGCACAGGCTGTGTTCGAGTTCGACATTCCCGCGATGCCGCTGGCCGACGCGCTGCACCGCTATGCCTCGCTGACCCGCCGCGCCGCATTGGTTCGCAGCGAAACGGTTGCCGGCCGCAGGTCGTCGGCGGTGAAGGGGCGTTACACATCCGACGAAGGACTGGCGCGATTGCTGGCGGGAAGCGGTCTGGAGGCGGAAAGCATAGCGGACGGCCCCGCGGATGCATTCGTGCTGAAGCCCGTCCAGGGTCTGGCGTGGTCCATGGCGTCGGCGCTGAATCGTGCCGGCGACTATCCGGCCCGGGTCCAGGCGCGCTTGTGGGACGCCTTGTGCGATTCGCCCGCGACCATGCCTGGCGCGTATCGTGCCTTGCTGCGGTTCCGGATCGACGGCCAGGGGCGGGTAGGGGCGGTCCAACTGCTGGAATCGACGGGAGACGCGGTGCGCGACCGGGCGGTGCGCAGTGCGATCGGCCTGGTGCGGATGGAGATGCCGCCGCCGTCCGGCATGCCGCAGCCGTTGACCATGATCGTGCTGCCGAACGATCCCGGCGATCCGGCCGGCTGGCGGCACTGCGGAGCGCCCTGACCATGTCCCAGGGCGCGCAACCCATTCTGCTGGATTACCTGACCAAGCGTTACGGCGAACTGAAATTGCGGCTGGCGCGCGTACTGCGCAATGCCGATCTGGCCGGCGATGCGTTGCAGGACACCTGGCTGCGGTTGAACAGCGAGAAGTCCGGCGGCATCGGGTCGGTGCAGAGTCCGCGGGCGTATCTGATGCGCATGGCGGCCAACGCGGCGGTGGACATCCAGCGCCGGCATGGCCAGTCGTTGCCACATGAGGAGGTCAGCGCCCTGCTGGAGCTGGCGGATCCGGCGCCCGGCCCGGCCGAACAGGCCGAGGCGCGCTCCGACCTTGCCGCCTTGGTCGCTATGTTGAACCGTCTGCCCAGCCGGCAGCGCGAAGTCATCGTGCTGGTGCGCCTGGAAGGCATGGCGCAGAAGGAAGTGGCCCGGCGCCTGGGCGTGTCGCTGCGAACCGTGGAGATGGATCTGAAGCGCGCGCACGAATATCTGGATGCCCGGATGGCAAATGAAAAATAGTTGCGGTTATGGCGGTCGTCAAACCGTCATAGTCGATCCATGGGAAATCCGGCCGGCGCTGGCCAGGACGGCCGGCATCCACGACAAGTTCATGCGATGAGACGCTCGACATCTTTCGACAGCTCTTCGGCCTCGGCCGACGCGATCCAGCGGCAGGCGCGCCTGTGGCTGCGCACGCTTGCGTCGGGCGACGTCAAGCCCTGGGATGCCGAGGCGTTCAAGCGATGGCTGCATGCCAGCCCGGCTCACCAGCAGGCATTCCGGGATGTCCGGCGGCGGTGGGACGAACTGGGCCCCGGCGTGGCGGAGATGCTGCGAACCAATGCCCAGGCCGCGGCCTTTCACGAGCGCACACTGCGTGTCCCGAGGCACGGCCGACGCGCGTTCCTGGGGGCCGCCGCGGGGGTGGCCGCGGCAGCTTCGGTGGCGGTGCTTTATCCGCCGGCGGGGGTGTGGCCGCCCTTTGGCACATGGGGGGCCGATTTCCACACCGCCGCCGGTGAGCAGCAGGCCCTGAGCCTTGCACATGTCAACGTCACACTCAATACCCAGACGCGCATCCGGCAACAGGGCGCGGGTACCGGCATGCATGGCATCGAGCTGCTGGCGGGCGAGGCCGCCATCGATTTCGACGGCGCGGGCCGGGCCTTCACCGTGATGGCCGGTGCCGGCCGCAGCACGGCGCAGATGGGAAGCTTCGAGGTGCGCAACCTGAAGGGGCGGGTCTGCGTGACCTGCATCGCCGGGCTGGTCCGTATCGAGCATCCGGCCGGCGGCGCCATGTTGCAAGCGCGGACGCAGGCCGTCTATGACGAGACATCCTTGAGCGGAGTGGCCGCGGTCGATCCGGGCAACGTGTCCGCATGGCGCAGGGGGGAGCTGGTCTTCAACCATACCCGGCTGGGCGACGTGCTGGACGAGATCAACCGCTATCGCCCAGGGAAGATCATGTTGCTGAACGATGCGGCCGCACAGCGTCCGGTAACGGGCCGTTTCGTGATCGCGGCGCTCGACTCGGCGCTTTCCCAGCTTCAACACAATTTCGATTTGCACGCCCGTTCGCTGCCCGGCGGATTGCTGATTCTCAGCTGATCGAAAAAACCTGCGGTTTTTCCAAACCACGTTCCGTCTTAGCGCATCGGATCCGGAAACGCACCGGCGGATGGTGCGGGATTCGCGCGGATACGGCCGGCGGCGATGCCGCCGGCATGGCAATGGCTCAACTATTGGCGGGATCGGTCATGGGTACACGGGGGCGCGGCGACATGGGACGTGGGATGACACGCAAGGAGTGGCGGCACTTCAAGCCGGCGCCCGTGGCGCGCGCCATCGCCATGGCGTTGGCGGCGGGCGGCATGGTGGGAAGCGTCCAGGCGCAGCAGGCCTTCAGCCCCGCATGGTTCGCCGCCAAGGGGGCGGCGCAGGCCAACGCCGCGACGACCGGCCGCCTGCCCAACGGCGCGCCGGCATCCAGCCTGGCCGGCATCAATGCGGCGCAACGCGCCAATGCGCAGCGCTCGTACGAGAACCTGAACCTGGCCGCCCGCGCGATCGCGGCACAGCAGGCCGTGCAGGCAGCGGCGCGCGAGGCCGCATGGGGCCGGGGCCCGGACCTCGTCGACGGCTTGGGAGAGGGCGGCCTGAAGGTGGACGGGAACAGCCTGACCGCCGGCTGGCTCAACGCCCAGGCTCCCGTGCAGACGCAGTCGGCAGGCAGGACCGAAGTGGTCATCGGCCAGACCGCCGAGAAGGCGATCCTGAATTGGGAGACGTTCAACGTCGGCCGGAACACCACAGTCAGGTTCGACCAGCGTGGAGGCGCCCAGGCCGACGGCTCCAACACCTGGATCGCGCTGAACCGGGTGAACGATCCCAGCGGCCGCCCCAGCCAGATCGCCGGCCGGATCCAGGCCGAAGGCTCGGTCTATATCGTCAACCGCAACGGCATCCTGTTCACCGGCACGAGCCAGGTGAATACCCGCTCCCTGGTGGCCAGCTCGCTGCGGCTGACCGACGAACAGTTCAAGCTGGGCATCAACAATCCCCGGCGGATGAGCAACGGGGGCAACGATTTCGCCATTCCCCAGTTCGGCGAGTTCACCACCGAGCAGCCTGTCATCTATGGGCAGTCGGGGTACCAGCCCGGAGACGGCACGACACCGGACAAGCTGGGAACCATCGACCGCTTCGTGCCGGGAGCCCCGCCCGGCGAGGTCGTCGTCGAGGCGGGCGCCACGCTGGCCACAGGGCAGGGCGGCAAGCTGATGCTGTTCGCGCCCAAGGTGCGCAACGCCGGCGCTCTGTCGGCGCCCGACGGCCAGGTCATCCTGGCGGCAGGAGAGAATGTGTTCCTGGCCACGCCGCGCCTGGACGACCCCGCGGGCGTGCGCGGCCTGGACGTCGCCGTGTCGGCCGTGCCCGGTTGGGCGTTCACCGGCGGACAGGTCGCGGGAGCGCTGGGCCTGTCGCCGGTCTATGGCGATGCGCAGTTCGTGGCCGGCCTGCGCGATGTGGTCTTTCCCGAGATGGCCCAGCGCGCCGCGCAGGTGGGCTACGAGGTGGTCAACACCGGCAGCATCCGGTCCGACCGCGGCAACATCACGCTGCAGGCGCGCGACGTGCGGCAGCTTGGCGCGCTGACCGCGACGACCGCGCTCAACAATCGCAGCGGCTCCATCCTGCTGCGTGCCTGGGGGCTCGGCACGCACATGTATGCGGACGGCATGAACGAACTGGTGAACTGGTCGGCCGGCACGCTGACGCTCGGGCCGTCCAGCGTGACACAAGTTCTGCCCGATGCATCCGACATCGGCGAGATCGAAGCCTCCGCGCTTGCCACCCGCTACCAGCCAGGACGGGTGGACCTGTATGGGCAGTTGATCGATCTCAAGCCGCAAGCGGGCGTGCTGGTGCCGGCCGGCACCATCAACATCGAGTCGGCGGTCAATCCCCTGTTCACCCAGCAGCCCTGGTACAAACCCGGCAGCGTGGGCGATGCCAGCCGGATCTACATCGACAGCGACGCGTTCTTGAGCGTGGCCGGCGTGAGGGACGTGCTGGTGCCCATGGCACGCAATTTCGTCGAGGTCGAGCTGCGCATCAACGAGTTGCGCGACTCCCCATTGCTGCGCGACTCGTGGCTGCGGGGGTCGAAGCTCATCGTCGACCGTCGCGCCAACGGCATCTTTACGGACGGTCCGATGGCCGGCGTCAATTGGGTGCAGAAAGACAACGGCAGCGGCCAGGTGGGCTACGTGCCGGGCGAGTGGATAGGCACGCCCCTGGGCGACGTCGCCGGCTGGGTGGGCGTGGGCAAGACAGACCTGGCGGAGCTGTCGGCCGATGCGGGCACCATCACGATGCGGGCAGGCGGCTCGGTCATCACCCGCGGCGGTTCGATGCTGGACATCTCGGGTGGCTCGGTGCGGTACACGGACGGTGTCAACACGGCGACCAAGCTGCTGGGGGCGGACGGCAGGCTCTACACCATGGACCGTGCGCTGCCCGATATCGGGTATGTGGGCATCGCGGGCCAGTACGCATCGTCCAGCCCGCGCTGGGGAGTCAAGGAGACCTGGCGCAGTCCGGTCATCGGCGCCAATGCGATGGAAGGGGGGTACGTCGAAGGCCGCAACGCGGGATCGGTCCAGGTCTTCGCCGGCGATGCGATGGTGCTGGAAGGCGAGGTCTGGGGCGGTACGATCATCGGCGATCGGCAACAGTCGGGTGGCAACGGCGGGGGCAGGCTCGAACTCGGAGGCGGCTCGGTCGAGGACAAACCCTGGTCGCCCGGCAAGATCGTCGTCAGCAACGATCCGCTGCGGCTGGGCGCGGACTTCGTCTCGACTTCGGCCCTGGGTGACGAGTTCTACATGGCCGACCCGTCGAAATCGCGCAAGCTGACACACCTGCTGGCCGATGGGCTCAGCCGCTCGGGCCTGGGCGAGATCGCCCTCAACATCGTCCGCGGCGATTTCGTCCTGGCCGCGGATGCGGTGCTGGAACTGTCGCCAGGGGCATCGTTGTTCGTGTCGGGGGGCGAAGGATCGACCTCGGACATCTACATCGATGGCACGATCCGGGCGCCGGGCGGATCCCTCCGGCTGGACTCCTCCGCGGGCCGGCTGTTCCTGGGCGCGGACAGCCGGCTGGATGCCGGCGGACAATGGGTCAACCGGTGGCGCGACGGTGCGATGCCGTCCGCATGGGCCATCGATGCCGGTACCGTCGACCTGGGCGTGGGCGAGCTGGTGGCCGCGCCCGGCGCGATCATCGACGTGTCCGGAGGCGGGCGAGTGGAAAGCGGTTCGCGGGGCGAGCCGATACTGCGGGCCGGCAACGCGGGAAGCGTGCGTCTGGGCGGCCTGCGCGCGGGCATGGACCTGGAGGCCCTGGACCTGCGGGCCTACGCGCTTGGAAACGCCGGCAGCCTGGCTCTGATGACGACGGACTCGGTCACGATCGGCGCGGTGGAACGGGATGATGCGGCACTGCACGTGCCGGCTTCGCTGTTTGCCCAGGATGGCTTCGGAAACGTGTCCATCTCTGTCATGTCCGACGGCGGCGACATTGTCATTCCCGAAGGTGCCGATATCGTGCAGGCCGCCGTGGGGCTCGATCTGGCGCTGCTCGACTACCATCGGCTGGCGACGGGAGAGCGCCTGGCGGACCACCTGCCTGCCACCATGCCGCGTCTGGAGCAGCGTGTGGCGCGCGGCGCGTCGGGCTTGTCCCTGGGTACCCGCGGCGGCGACATCGTGGTGGGCCAGGGCGCGCGCGTGCGCACCGAGGTGGGCGGCTCGCTGGCGCTGGCGGCCGGGGTCAACGGCGGTACCGTGGTGGTGGCGGGCCGGCTGGAGGCGCCTTCCGGCCGTATCGACCTGGCCGGCACGCAGGTGACGCTGTCCGCCGGCGGCGAACTGCTCGCGCGCGGCACGCCGGTGATCTATCGCGACGCGCGCGGCTGGCGCCGGGGCGAGGTGCGCGACGGCGGCGCCATTTCCATCAACACCGCCAGGCTGGCCCTGGCCCGGGGAGGGCTGGTGGACGTTTCGGGCGCCTCGGGAAGCATCGACGAGCCGTCGTACGGTCCATGGGGACCGCGCGATCCGCAGGCCGTCACGCTGGACAGCAACGGCGGCTCGATCTCGATCTCGGGAACCGGGCTGGTCGAAAGCACGCTGCGCGGGCTGGCAGGCGGGCCTCGCGCCGCCGGGGGGCGGCTGCGCTTCGACATGCAGGCGGCGAGCGGGCCCGACGGTTCCGCGGCGGAAAGGCTGCGGCAGGCGATGCAATGGATGGATCCCGACTGCTATGGCCTGGCCGGCAATGGCGTGTGCGACTACAGCAACTGGCAGGAAGCGCTGGACTTCGACTGGAGCCCGTTGATCGGCGGGGCCGCGCCTTTCGTGATTCCGTCCGCCCTGCTGGCTCATCTGGAAGACCGCAAGGAACTGGTGCTGTCCGAAGGGCTGCCGGCTCCCGCGCTCGAATCCGAACCGCTCGATCCGGCGGCATTCGGCCTGAGCGATGCGGCGCTCGATTTCTTCCGCGACAGCCTGCTTTACTCGGACCTGTTGCGGGAAGTGTTGCAGAGTCCCGGCAAGATCCACGCGCTGACCGTGAGGCCGGGCGCGTTCGCCGCCGGAGGATTCGCGGACCTGGCCCTGGTCAATTCAGTGCAGGGAGCCATCAGGCTGGATGGCGTGGACGTGTCGGCGAACCGATCCATGGTCTTGAGCGGGCAACTGGTGGGACACGAAGGGACCTCGTCGTCGCTGCGTGCGCCGCACATCGCCCTGAGCGCGATGGCCACGCCGGGCGGTTCCGCGCCGGTTGCGCAAGGCGGCGCGGGCCGGCTGGCGCTGAATGCGGAGCTGATCGATGTCGTGGCCGATGCCGCCGCGCTGGCGGCCGGCGGCGGCCGGGCCCGGATCACGGGATTCGGCGAGACCCGCTTCCGGGCCGGAGAGATCCGCCTGGGAAGCGCATTGCCGGAACAAATGACCGGTAACGAGGCGCTGCGGGTAGACCTGGACGTAGACGGCGACCTGGTGCTGGAGGCAGGCCAGGTCTATCCCGGCACGGCGATGACCGCCACGCTGCGCGCCGGCAACGCCATCCGGGTCGAGCGCCTGGGCGGCGACCTTCCGGTGCCGCTTTCGGCGGGCGGCACGCTACGTATCGAGGCTCCGGTCATCCAGCAGGACGGCGTGCTGCGCGCGCCATTGGGAACCATCGAGCTGGTTGCCGGCCAGCGTCTCGTCCTGGGCGCGGGCAGCCTGACCTCGGTCGCCGGGGCCGGTATCGCCGTTCCGTACGGAACCTTGTCTAACGACGAGCAGTGGCGGGACCCGACCAAAGCCGATGACGGGTCCAGCACGTCGCAGGCCATGCTGGCCGTGCCGCCCGAAAAACGCATTTCGCTGCAGGCGCCCGACGTGGCGGTGGGCGCCGGGGCGGTGGTCGACATTTCCGGCGGCGGCGATCTGTATGCGTGGGAACACGTGCCCGGCCCGGGCGGATCGCACGACGTGCTGGCCATGCCCGGGATGTATGCGATCGTGCCCGATGCGCCGGGAGCGGCGCCATTCAGCGACCTGCCTGCGGGCGAGCGCGTATGGCTGGCCGGCGGGCCCGGCCTGGCGTCGGGCTGGTACACCCTTTTGCCGGCAAGGTACGCCCTGCTGCCTGGCGCCTTCGCGGTGCAGGCGACGGGTAGGTCGTGGTCCGGTCCGGACCGGCCAGGCTTCGAAACGCCTGACGGCAGCCTCGTCATGCAGGGGCGGCGGGGCAACGCGTATGACGGTTTCGAGCCCGTGACGGCGGCGGTCTGGCGAGTTCTGCCGGGCAGTACGGTGCGGCGCTACACGGAATACAACGAAGCGTTCGCCAACGAGTTCTTCTCGTCCGATGCCTTCAAGCTGACGCAGTACCGATTGACCGGCCAGGACATCGTGACGCCCCGCCTGCCCCGCGACGGCGGCGCCGTGGTGTTCAATGCCGGACAGACCCTGCTGCTGGACGGTTCCCTGCGCTCCGCGCCCGCCGGCGAAGGCCGTGGCGGGCTCGTGGACATCGCCGGAGAAAAGATCGCCATTCTTGGCAAGGGGCAGGACGCCGCGGCGCTGCGGGGCGAAGGCTATCTCGTCATCGACGCCGCAAGCCTGTCGACGTTCGGCGCCGGCAGCCTGCTCATAGGCGGCCGCCGCCAGGGCGCCCCGCAGGGCCTCATGTTGGATGTCACGGCCAGCGACATCATCGTCCGCAACGATGCCGGGTCGGCGCTGTATGGTCCGGAGATCATCCTGGCCGCGAGCGATCGCGTCGCCGTCGATGGGGGCAGCGTGATCCATGCCCGCGGCGACGCCGCCCGAGGCACCGGGGATCTGGTCGTCCAGCCGCAGCGGCAAGCGGTCTACACGGATCCCGACGGCAATCTCGACGATAACTGGGATGGCGTGATCAACGAACTCGATGCCGCGGATGACGTGCTGACGAGTCCCGCGGCCGATTGGGGGGCCCTGATCAGGGTCGCGAATGGCGATGCGCTCAAGGTCATTCGCCAGAATGTGGATACGACGCGAGGCGGGCTGGCCGTGGTGGGGGCGGGCGCGGTCCTGGAAGGCGGCGCGTCGCTGCTGATCGATGCGACACGCACGACCGAGCTGGCTGCAGGCGCACGAATTTCCGCCGACGATCTGTCGGTGGCGGCGGGGCGCATAGGCTTTGGCGGCGGGTCGGGCATGGTGCTCGATACGGCAACGCTCGGCCAATTGTCGGACTCCCGTCACCTGACCTTGCGCAGCTATTCCAGCTTCGATTTCCATTCGTCGCTGGACCTGGGCAAGGCCGGCGTGTCTTCGCTGACCTTCGACGGCGCATCGTTCGCCGGCCACGGCGACCATGACATCACGGTAAGAGGAGGCACGATCGTCCTGGCCAACAGCGGCGGCCATGCGGGAGAGGCGGGCGCCGGCCGCGGGCATCTCGTCCTGGACGCCGACACGCTGGTGCTGGGAGAAGGGTCGAAGCGGTTCAGCGGCTTCGACGGCATGACCTTCGCCGGCCGCACGCAGATCGTGGCGGAAGGGACGGGCGGCGTCGATGCCGGGCGGGCTGCCCTGACGCTGGCGACTCCGCTGGTGACCGGCCGTGGCGGCGCCGCGCAGCATCTGGCGACCACGGGCCGCCTGGCGATCGAAGCCTCGGACGGCAACGCTTCCGGCCTTGCTCCGCAGGACAGCCTGGGCGCCCGGCTTTCGTTCACGGGCGCAAGCATCGACGTGAACGGACATGTCGCCGCGCTAGGCGGTGCCGTGGAAATGGTGGCCACCCATGGCGACCTGGTCGTGGCGGAAGGGGCGCGCATCGATGTCGGCGGTTTTGCCAAGGCGTTCTACGACGTGGCCGAGTTCGCGGATGCAGGCCGCATTGCCTTGTCGGCCGTGGGCGGCAACGTCGATCTGCGGGCGGGCAGCAGCCTGAATCTCGCGGCGGACGCGCGTGGCGGCAACGCCGGGACCTTGACGCTTGCCGCGGCCGGCGGCGGCAACGTCATGCTGGACGGCGCGATCGCGGCGCATGCGGGCGAGGGCGGACAGGCCGGCAAGGTCGCGCTGGACATCGAGACGCTGCCTGCCTTCGGGGCACTCAACGTGCGATTGAATGAAGCGGGCTTCAACCATACCCGCGAGTTCCGGGTCCGCAAGGGAGATGTCCTGCTCGACGGCACGACCATCGTCGAACATTTCCTGTTGACCGCCGACGCCGGCACCGTGGACATCGCCGGTACCGTCGATGCGCGAGCCGGCTACGGCGGATCCATCCGTGTCATCGGCGGCGACGGCGTGAGCATGCGCGACAGCGCCCGCCTCCTGGCAGGCGCCACGGGCGAGCTGGGCAGCGGCCGTGTGACGATCGAGGCGACGGGCGGCGAACTGGCCCTGGCCGGCGGCGTCATCGACGTGGGCGGCGCGGAGGGCGGCAAGGTGCGCCTGCGGGCCGGACAAACCGTTGATCATGCGGACGTCCGGGTCGGCCGGCTGGACGTGGCCGTGGCCGGCGCGCGGTCGACCGTGCTGGAGGGCGTGGCCGTCTACGACAGCGGTTCGGTCGACGCGGTCAAGGCGGCGGCGATAGAGGATGCCGGGACGTTCATGGCGAATGCCGGCACCATCGCCGCCAGGCTGGGCGGCGATGGCATCACGCTCGCCCCGGGTATCGAGATACGCAGCGCGGCCGACCTGGCACTCGAAAGCGACTGGAACCTGCTGACCGATTTCGCCGCGTCCAGGGAAGGAACGCTTACGCTGCGCGCGGGTGGCGACCTCGTCGTGGGAGGGCACCTGAGCGATGGGTTCGACCGTGCGGATCGTGGCGGCGTCCTGCGGGATACTGCTTCATGGAACTTGAGGCTTGTCGCCGGCGCCGACCTGGCGGCGGCCGATGCGCTGGCGCTGCGCCGCTGGCGGCGCAGGCCGACGGCAAGGGATCCGTGCGCGTCGGCACCGCAGGCACGGGAAAGGACGGCGACGAGGGGGCCGGCAAGCTCGTACGCACGGGCACGGGAGATATCGAGGTGCGTGCCGGCCGCGATCTGGTGCTGGCCCACAAGGAGTCGGTGATCTACACCGCGGGCCGACGGGACACGACGACGTGGAGCGATTTCACGACGGCCAATCCGGCGGCGGTGTACGGCGTACAGGGAGGCCACCTGGACATCCAGGCGGGCGGAAGCATCCAGGCCAGCCATTCCGGCCAGCGGTTCGTCGAGTGGCTGAACCGGCAGGGCAACGTCGGCGAAGGCATGTATTTCGGCGAATACAACAGCGGCGAGTACGGAGTTCGTCCCGACGGATCGTATGGCTACATCTATCTGCCGCCGGAACAGTCCAGCTGGTGGATCAACTACGGCGCCTTCCAGCAGGGAGTCGGGGCGCTGGGCGGCGGCAACGTGAAGGTCTCCGCCGGCGGCGATCTGGACAACCTGGTCGTCGTCCTGCCCACGACCATGCGCATGCGCGGCGGGCGGACGGCCGACGAGGCCCGCACCATGGAAGTCCGCAACGGCGGATCGATGGAGGTGGAAGCAGCCGGCGCGATCCGCGGCGGCCAGTACTACGTGGCGCGAGGCTCGGGCCAGTTGCGCGCTGGCGAGACCGCCAGCGGCCACAATGTGGTCGTTACCCGCAACCAGGGAGAAATCGACGAGCGGATCACGGTGCTGCCCGTCGCGCCCGTGCTGGCGCTGGGCGATGCGACGCTGCGCCTTGCCACCGCCGGGGACCTGCGCGTGCAGTCCGTGATCGACCCGCTGCTGATCCGCTACGGCGATGACGGCACGGGTTTCCTGCCGCGGCTCGACCACGGTTCCTACATGAGCGGCTATACCGGACGCAGCGCGTTGAGCCTGGTTTCCACGGGCGGCAATGTCACGCTGGTGAACCAGGCCGAGTTCGCGTTCCGCGACGTGTCCCTGCGCAGCAATACCACCGGCCAGGACCGGCTCGTCGGCCTGGGCGGCAATCTTTATCCCGCCCTGACCCGCGTCGTCGCGCTCAACGGCAATGTGGAGAACCAGGGACCGATGTTCGTGATGCCCGGCGCGGGCATGGACTTGAACGTGATCGCCGACGGCGATGTGCGTTTCGATGTCCAGAATTTCAAGGTAATCGACGATGCCACGCGCTCGGCGCCCTACGCGCGCATCGTCATGGCCAGGGCGATTCCCGGGATGATGCCTTCGCCCGATATGCCCGCGGGCGGGGGCGGCAATCCGTTCCAGGCCGATCTGATGGCGTTGATGCAGAATGCCATCAGCCCGTATTCCAGCTTGCATGCCTACTACAAGGGGCTCGCCAACCCCGACGTATTGCCGCTGGCGGACGATCATGAGCCCAGCCGCATCTATGCCGCGCGGGGGTCGATCGTCGGGCTCGACCTGGCCGCCAGCGAGCAGATGAGGATACGCGCCGGCACGGACGTGAGGGGTTTGCTGGTCGATGCGCGCAACGTGCGGGCGAGCGACATCACGCTGATCGATGCCGGCAACGATATCCTGGCGATGAGGCCGGTGCGCGACCGGTGGGGGCTGAACAACGGGACAGGCCGGATCGTGGTGCAGGGGCCGGGCGCGCTGGTCCTGGCGGCGGGCCGCGACGTATATGCGGACAACCTGACGGTCGAGACCGTGGGCAATCGCCAGTTCGATCCGGCCACGAATCGGCCCATCCCCGGTACCGACGTCAACGGCCTGCCGGCGACCGGAGCGGCGATCACCGTGATGGCCGGGCTCGACAAGGCACCGGGCTACGACGCGTTCGCGGCCGCCTATCTGGACCCGGCGAACGTCGCGGCCATGCCCGATTACCTGAAAGCCGCCGGCGACGGGGGCGCCGTGCTGCCGGTCTACCTGACCGACGGAATCGAGGTCCGGCCCGGCGGGGAGGAGAAAGTGGTGCGGCGCGGCCTCGTTTCCTACATGCGGGACATGACCAGCCAGACGCTGGCCCCGCTCGACGCGTGGAAGCGCTTCCAGGATCTGCCGCGACTGGCTCGCGAACAATTCCTGCGGCAGGTGTACCTGCTCGAGCTGCGCGAGGCCGGGCGCGACCAGAACGAACCCGGCATCGGCGGATTGCCGCGCAATGGCGGCTACAACCGCGGCCATGCGGCCATCGAGACGTTGTTCCCCGGCGACGGCTGGCGGGGCAGCGTGGCGGCCAATACCATGATGCTGCGTACCATGGCGGGTGGCGACGTGAGCGTGCTGACGCCGGGGGGCGGGCTGCAGGTGGCGGCGCTGGGCGCTACGGTCGCGCCAGGCTATGGCCTGGTCACGCTGGATTCCGGCCATATCGACATCTTCGCCAGGAATGACGTCGTGGTGAACCGCTCCCGTATCCTGGCGTTCGTGCCCGAAGCCAGGCGCGAGGGCAGCGACATGATCATCTGGTCCACCGAAGGCGATATCGATGCCGGGCGCGGCGCCAAGACGCTGCGCGTGCCATCGGCGCCGGAGGTGCTGACCGACATCGACGGCTTCACGACGATGCGCGAGCGCTCGGACATGAGCGGCAGCGGCATCGGTACCGTGGGCGACGGCGACCTGGACCTGATCGCGCCGGAAGGGACGGTCAACGCGGGCGATGCCGGCGTGCGGGTGGCCGGCAATCTGAACATTGCGGCCCTGCACGTGCTCAACGCCGAGAACATCCAGGTGAAGGGACAGAGCAAGGGCCTGCCGCAGGTGGCGGCCGTCAACGTCGGCGCCCTGACCAATGCCAGCGCGGCGGCATCGCAGGCCGTCGTCGCCGCGCAGGACGTGGTGCAGCGCGAGCGCGTCGCGGCCAGGCAAAGCCTGCCATCCGTCTTTACCGTTCGGGTACTTGGCTTCGGCGGCGAGCCGGCCAGCGAGAGCCGCGGCGAAGGCCGCGAGGCGCGATCCGGGCCCCAGGCGCAGGCTGACGGGGACCGGCGGTACGATCCGGGGCATCTGATCCAGCTGGTCGGGCTGGGGCACAACATCGACCCGCGCCTGGCTGCCCGCCTGACGGAAAGCGAAAGACGGCAATTGGAGCGCAACCGCTGAGCGTGGAGACTGGTCCGTCATGGATACGATTAGCATCGCCGCATCCACTCGCGCGCACCTGGTCGGAAACTACGCCAGGCTGCGCCAACGCCTGGCCCGCCGCCTGGGATGCGTGGACCTGGCCGCCGACTGTCTGCACGACGTGTGGCTCAAGCTGTCGCGGCCCGTCGAAGCCGACGTGGCGAATGCCGACGCCTACGTATGGCGGATGCTGTGCCATACGGCCACCGACCACCTGCGATCGCAGCGTCCGTCGGTGTCCCTGGACGATCCGGACATCGACGCCCTCGGACTGGCCGATGCCGGCCGGGGACCGCAGGCGGCCGTCGAGGCCCGCTCCGAGCTTGCACGGCTGGATCGCGCCCTGGAGGGACTCTCGCGCCG
This sequence comes from Pigmentiphaga daeguensis, assembly GCF_039523035.1. NCBI lineage: Bacteria > Pseudomonadati > Pseudomonadota > Betaproteobacteria > Burkholderiales > Alcaligenaceae > Pigmentiphaga > Pigmentiphaga daeguensis. The sequence goes on from NZ_BAAAEN010000012.1 coordinate 35,730, forward strand.
CCAGCGCGCGGTCCTGATCGCCGTGCGCGTCGAGCAGCGCAGCCGGCGCGACGTGGCGGATTGGCTGGGGGTTTCCATCAGGACCGTCGATACGGCGCTGCACGAGGCCTTGGCCCACTGCAGCGCCTACTGCGGCCGCAAGGGGACGGACTCCGCTCTGTCCATCCTCGAATAGTTCACCCCCGCGGGGGAATTACTTGCCCCGGCTGGCCTTGCTCACATACAGCGCCAGCGCCTCGATATCCGCGTCGCTCATGGCGGCCTTGAACGACGGCATGCTGCCGATGCCGTCGCGCAGCGCGCGGGCAACGCGGGGAGCGTCGGGTTGCAATTCGTCCAGCACGGGGCCGATGGTGCCTTCGGCACCGGCATCCTTGAGGGTGTGGCACACGGCGCAGGCCGGGGTGGCGGTGGTGAACAGTTTCTTGCCGCGCGCCATTTGCGCGGCGTCGTCGGCGGCATGCGCCGTGGTGGCGGCCAGGGCCGAGAAGGCCAGCGTACAGAAGGTAAGGACGTTCTTCATGTCTAGAGTGTTGGCTTGAGGAGAGACATGCCCCGGGGAGTGCCCCGGGGCATACCGTCGCCTAGGCGACGGTGATGGTGACGGCGTGATCGGCCCAACTGGTGTTGTTGTAGCCGCTCTGGTTTTCACCGCGCGTTTCGGGCTGGACGTTGCCCTGGTCGTCGGTGGCGCGGCTGGCCAGCACGTGCTTGCCCTTGGGCAGGGTGGCCTGCAGCACGAACTGGCGCCAGGCGTACTTGCCCATGTCGGGGCCCACCAGGCGTGCGGCGCGCCAGGTCTTGCCGCCGTCCAGCGAGACTTCCACGCCCTTGATGCCATGCAGACCGCCGAAGGCCACGCCGTGGATCTGCACGGTGCCGGCCGCCTGGGTGCCGTCCTCGGGAACGGGGCTGTTGATCCAGGACTTGACGCTCATCTCCTGCACCGAGGGCTGGCTGGGGTCGCCCTTGCCGCCCGGGGGCGTGATGCGGTAGCCGTGCGACATGATGCGGGCGTCGCTTTCCTTGGGGGTGAAGGCGAGCTGCTTGATGTACTTGATGTTGTTGACGCCGGTGTAGCCGGGCACGATCAGGCGCAACGGGCCGCCGTGGGCCAGGGGGATGGGCTCGCCGTTCAGTTCCCAGGCCAGGATGGCGTCCTGCATGGCGGCGACGGGAACGGAGCGTTCGACGATGACGGTCTTGGGGTCGATGCCGGCCGGCAGCACTTCGCCGCCGGTGCCGGTCATGTAGGGCACGCCGTCGATCAGGCCGCCCAGGGCCTGGACGACGTCGCGCACGGGCACGCCGCTCCAGGTCACGCAGCCGGCGGCGCCGACCGTCCAAGGAGTGCCGCTGGGCTTGCTGGGGAAGAAGCCGCGGCCGTTGCCCGAGCATTGCAGCACCATGGTGACGGTTTCCAGCCCCAGGGTCTTGAGCTCGCGCAGGCTCAGGGTCCTGGGCTGCCTGACGCCGGCGACCTGCAGTTGCCAGGCGTCGCGGTCGGCCACGATGGATTCGGAGGGCGTGGGCAGGTTGTTGCGTACGTACAGCTGGTTGGTGGGCGTGACCACGCTGGTGCCGAAGGCGCTGCGCTTGGTTTCGATGGTGGTGCTGCTGTGCACGACGACCGCGTCGGCGTTCTTCCAGCCGGCGTAGCCGGGCAGGGGTTTGGCCGCCGCAGGGGCGGCGGCCTGGGCCAGGGCCTGGCCGTGCAGGCCCGCCAGTCCGGCGGTCGCGGCCACGGTGGCGCCGCCCGCGAGCAGGCGGCGGCGGGGCAGGGAGGTGGGGGTGGTGTCTTGCATGGTCTCTCCTTGTTGTTGTGGATGAGAACGGGAAATCAGGACGCGGGGGCGGTTTCGGGTTGCCCCAGCGCGCGCGAGGCCACGGACAGGGCCTGTTTCTTCTGGGCGATGAGTATCAGCGGGCGGCCTTCGTGCGAGCGCACGACTTTCCAGTAGGTGTTGGCCCACCAGCCCTCGCCGTCGGGAATCTGCTGGAACTGCTCGAAGGACAGCACGGTGACGATGCCGCCTTTCTCGAAGAAGGTGGTCAGGTGGTAGGCGCGTTCCCGGCCGATGTCGCAGGGGCGCATCAACTGGATGTAGCCGGGCAGCGCCTGCTGCGGCGGGAGGTCCAGGTGGCGCGCCATTTCCGTGGCGGGCAGGAAGCTGCCGCGCAGCGTGCGCTCGTAGTATTCGTGCTCGATGGCCGAGCGCACCAGTTCGGGCGGGCGCATGGCGAAGACGGCGCCGGCCGCCGAGCCGGCGACCAGCACGGCTGCCAGCATGCCGCGCAGGCCGCGCCGCGCGTGCCAGGGCGTGTGGCGCAGGAGGTGCGCGGGCGGATCGCCCGGTTCGAACGCCAGGGCCAGCTCGGCGCGGGCGCGCAGGTCGAATTCCGTGTCTTGGAGGCTGTCGTCGCAATTCATGGGGTTTGTTTTCGCAGCGGTATGACACTGGCCGCCGTGTCCGGCGCGGCAGGGCGCGGGGGAGCTTGCAGGGCGGCCTTCAAGGCATCGCGGGCGCGCGCCAGGCGCGACAGCACGGTGCCGGGCGCGATGTCCAGCGCCTCGGCCATCAGGGCCGTGGGCATGTCGTCGAAGTAGTACAGCACCAGCACTTCGCGGTGGATGGGGGCGATGCGGGACAGGGCCTTGACCACGTCAAGTTGCTCGTCCAGCGCATGGGCGCGGGGGTCGGCTTCTTCCTCGACCCGGCCGTCCCCTTGCAGGCTCGTCTGGGCCGGATCGAGATTGCGGAAGGCATGGCGCCGCATGATCTGGAACAGCCAGGCGCGCGCCATGGCCGGATCGCGCAACTGGTGGCGAAAGCGCCAGGCGCTGGTGAAGCAGTCCTGCACCACGTCCTCGGCGATCGCCCGGGAGCCGGTCAGGGCCCAGGCGCTGCGCAGCAGGAAACGATAGTGTTCGCGCACCCATTGGTTGTAGCGCGACTCGGCGGAAGAGATCATGTCGTACAAGAGCGCGCCGGGCGGGGTTTCATTCCCTCCGGCGAGGGTAAGGGTATTCCCTGATGAGACATCACGCCCCCGGCGTCACGATGCGGGCTCCCTTCCAGACGCCATCGGCCACCAGCGCCTCGCACTGCGTCCGCAGCATCCGCAGGAATTGCCACAGTCCGGTCGTCATGGAGCGGTTGTTCGCATAGGCGATGACGAGCCGGCGCGACAGGTCGGGCTTGCGGATGGGCAGCGCCGCGAGCCGGCCTGTCTCGACCTCGTCGTGCACGCCGGAGAAGGGCAGCACCGTGCAGGCCAGATCCGTCATCGGCATCTGCTTGGTCAGCGTGAGCGAAGTGTCGAACTCGTGGCGCACGTCCAGGCGCACCCGGTGCACCGCCGCCTGGTCTTCCAGCAGCTCGCGCAAGCCGTGGGGGCGGCTGGGCAGGGACAGGGGGAAATCCCCCAACTGCGAGAAGCTGACGGATTTCTTGTTGCGGGCTCGAGCGGGCGTCATGACCAGGCATAGCTCTTCGTCCATCAGCGGGTCGGCATGCAGGCCCGCGATCGGGATCATCGTATAGAGCAGCGCGAAGTCCAGGTGTCCCCGGTGCAGGGAGTCGACCAGGGCGCGATGGAAGCCTTCGACGACGTGCATGCGCAGGGTCGGCAGCGTCGTCCTTACAGTGCTCAGGAGCCGTGGGCCCAGGATGTTGGCGATGGATGGCGGCAGGCCCATGGTGACCTGGCGCAGGCCGGCATCCTCGACTTCCGCCATGGCAAGCCGGCGTCCGTTCAGCAACTGCTCGAAGCCCGGCAGCACGGCTTCGTAAAGGCGCCGCCCCGCCGCCGTCAGCGTCACGCCCCGGCCCACGCGCTCGAACAGGCGGGCATGCATCTCCCGTTCCAGTTTCAGGACGTGGCGGCTGAACGTCGGCTGGCTGACTCCGGCGCTGAGCGCGCCGCGCGAGAGCGATCCCGCCTGCGCGGCCAGCACGAAGAAGTGCAGCGACGTGAAGTCGGCGTTCTGGAGTTCACCGAATTTCATGGCCGGCGCCTTTATTCGATAGTGAATAACAAGTATACGAATTTGCATGCCATGGCGGCTCGCGGCCCAGTAGAGTGGGAGCCACAACACAAAGCACAGGAGACATGCCATGGCCTTCATCCGGGTACTCGTCATGCTTGGCGCATTGGCCGTGTTCAACCATGCCGCACAGGCCCAGGACTACCCGGACAGGCCCTTGCGCCTGGTCGTCCCGTTCTCGGCCGGCGGCGTCACCGATCTGGTGGCGCGGATCTACGCCGGCGAACTGGGCAAGGGGCTGGGGCAGACGGTGGTGGTGGAGAACAAGACGGGCGCGGCCGGCGCGGTCGCCATGGATGCGGTCAAGCAGGCGGCGCCGGACGGCTACACCCTGATGCTGGCGACGATAGGCACCCAGGCCCTCAACCCCGCGCTGCTGCCGAACCTGCGCTATGCGCCGGGCGACCTGGACTACGTGACCATGCTGACCACCGTGCCGCAACTGCTGGTGGTGAACGCGAAGTCGCCGATACGCACGGTGGCCGAACTCGTGGACCATGCGAAAAAGCATCCGGGCAAGCTGTCCTACGGTTCGTCGGGCATCGGTTCCGCGCCGCACCTGGCGGTCGAGATTTTCGCCTCGCGGGCCGGTTTCCGGGCCGTGCACGTGCCCTATCGGGGCAGTTCGCAATCGATCACGGACCTGATCGCGGGGCAGCTCGATTTCATGATCGATCCCGTGACGACGACCCTGCCGTACATCCATTCCGGGAAACTGCGGGCGCTGGCCGTATCGACGCCCCAGCGCCTGCCCGCGCTGCCGGACCTGCCGACCATCGCGGAGTCCGGATATGCCGACTATGACGTGGGCGTGTGGAACACCATCGCGGTGCTCAACGGTACGCCGCGCCCCATCGTCAAGCGCCTGGCCGCGGAATCGGCCCGTATCCTGGCTTCCGAGCCCGTACGCAAGCGGCTGCTGGAGGTGGGCGCGGTGCCCGTTCCGGCGTCGCCGGACGAGACCCGCGCGTTCGTGGAGCGGGAGCAGGCCAAGTACCTGCAGATCGTCCGCGATGCCAACCTGAAGGTGGAATAGGCATGGATCTCGGTCTGCAAGGACGCCGTGCCCTGGTGTGCGCGGCCAGCAGCGGCCTCGGGCTGGCCTGCGCGCAGGCGCTGGCCGGCGAGGGCGTGGAGGTGGTCATCGTCGGAAGGGACCCGGCCCGGCTGGACGCCGCGGCGCGGCACATCGCCGGCACCGGCGCCAGGGCGGCGGTGACGACCGTCGTCGCCGATCTGTCGGATCCACGGGTATGCGGCGAGCTGCCGAGCCGCACCGGCGTTCCGGACATCCTCGTCACCAATGGCGGCGGGCCGCCGGTACGGCATGACGCGACCGGCATCGACGGCGCGCTGTGGGAATCGGCGATGAACGGCCTCTTCCATGGTCCCAGGGCATTGATCGGCGCTTGTGTGGACGGGATGCGTGCGCGGGGCTTCGGCCGCATCGTCAACATCTCTTCCGCCGCGGTGCTGAGTCCGCGCTCCGGATTCGCGCTGTCGGTGTCGCCCCGCGCGGCGCTCATCGCCTTCTGCGACCTGGTGGCGCGCGAGGTCGCGCCGTACGGCGTGACGGTGAACCATCTGCTGCCGCACAGCATCGAGACACAAAGGCTGCGCGACAACCTGGCGGCCGAGGCCGCCAATCTGGGAATCGGCGCGGACGAGCTGCGCGCACGCCGCGTGGCCTCGATTCCCGTGCGGCGAGCGGGCCGGCCACAGGAGCTCGGCGCCTATTGCGCATTCCTGTGCGGCGCGCAGGCAGGCTATGTGACGGGGCGCAGGCACGTCATCGACGGTGGGACCTATATCTGATGGAGATGGAAACGATGAACGACTCCGCGGCGGCATCGCCGAGCGGCGGCGAGCTGCTGGTGCGTTGCCTGATCGAGCAGCGGGTGGACCTGGCCTTCTGCGTGCCGGGCGAAAGCTACCTGGATGCGCTGGATGCCTTGTTCGAACAGCGCGGGCGGCTGCGCCTGATCGTGTGCCGCCACGAGGCGGCGGCCGCCAACATGGCCGAGGCCTACGGCAAGCTGACCGGCAAGCCGGGCGTGTGCTTCGTCACGCGCGGGCCTGGCGCCACGCATGCCAGCATCGCCGTGCATACCGCGCACGAGGACGAGACGCCGCTGGTGCTGTTCGTCGGGCAGGTCGCGCGCGGGCACATGGGCCGCGGTGCCTTCCAGGAGGTCGATTACCGCGCCATGTTCGGCGGCATGGCGAAATGGGTGGCCGAGGTGGATGATCCGGCCCGGCTGCCCGAGATCGTCGCTCGCGCCTTCCAGGTCGCGGCCGGCGGCCGGCCCGGTCCGGTCGTGCTGGCGCTGCCGGAGGATGTGCTGGAAGCGCGAACCCCCGCTCCCGTCGCGCCGTCGCGCGCGTGGTCGCGGCTCGGCATCGAACCGACGGCGGCCGCGCTGGCCCAGGTGCATGGCGAACTGGCGCGCGCCCGCAAGCCACTGCTGGTCGTGGGCGGCGGCGGGTGGAGCGCGCAGGCGTCCGAAGCCCTGGCCGACTTCGCGCGAACCCTGCGGCTGCCGGTCGTGGCCGAGTTCCGCTGCCAGGACTACCTGGACAATCGCCACGACAGCTATGCCGGCGACCTGGGGCTGTCGACCAATCCGGCGCTGGCGGCCCGCGTGCGCGACAGCGACCTGCTGCTGGTGCTGGGCGGCCGGTTGTCGGAAGCCTTGACCGGCGGCTATCGGCTGGTCGACGTGCCTCGGCCGCGCCAGCGGATGATCCATGTGCATGCCGACGTCGATGAGCTGGGCCGCGTCTACCAGGCCGACGTCCTCGTGCCCGCGACGCCGGAGGCTTTCCTGCGTGCGGCGCTGGCGGCCCGCCAGCCGTCGCTCGCGGCGGATCCTTCATGGCAGGACTGGACGCGCGCGGCCCGGTCCGATTATCTGCGCTTCCTCGCGCCCACGCGGGAAGGTGGCACCGTCGACATGGCCCAGGTCGTGGCCACACTGGACCAGGAACTCGCACCCGATGCCATCGTGACCAACGGCGCGGGCAACTACACCACCTGGCTGCACCGGCACTACCGCTACAAGCATTTCCGCGGCCAGCTCGCGCCGCTGAACGGCGCCATGGGCTACGGCCTGCCCGCGGCCATCGCGGCCAAGATCCACGAGCCGCGGCGACAGGTCGTGTGCCTGGCGGGCGACGGCTGCTTCCTGATGAACGTGCAGGAGCTGGAGACGGCCGTCCGCTACAACGCCGCCATCGTCGTCGTGGTCGTGGCCAACGGTTCGTACGGCACGATCCGCGCCCACCAGGAGCGGCGCTTTCCCGGGCGGGTCTACGCGACCGACATCGGCAACCCCGATTTCGTGGCGCTGGCCCGCTCCTTCGGATTGTCCGCCGAGCGGGTCACGCGCCACGAGGACTTCGCGCCGGCGCTTCGGCGGGCGCTGGACGCGGGCGTGCCGAGCCTGATCGAGCTGCCTACCGAGATCGAACACCTCAGCGCCCAAAGCCGGCTGTCCGCCGTCCGCGATCGCGCGCTCGCCGCGGCGCGCCTGCATTCTTCCCAACCCCAGGTTCCAGGAACGCCAGCATGATTCCCAATCCTCTCGTCAAGAAACTCGCCGCTTCGCAGACCGTCCTGGGCGTCGCGGTGCGCCAGGCCCGCACCGTGGACATCGCGCGGATCATGAAGACCGCGGGCTACGATTTCCTGTTCATCGACACGGAACACACCCCCGTGCCGGCCGACGTCGTGAGCCAGATCTGCCAGGCCGCCCTGGGTTCGGGTATCGCGCCCATCGTGCGCACGCCCAACCTCGAGCGCGTCCACGCCATCCATGCGCTGGACAGCGGCGCGCAAGGCCTGGTGTTTCCCCACGTGGAGAACGCCGACGAGGCGCGGCACATCGTCGACATCTGCCGCTATGCGCCGGCGGGCCACCGCTCCATGGCCTATGGCCTGCCGCACGTCGAGTTCGCCAGCCACGACCCTCGCGAGCTGATGGACTTCGTGAACCGCGAAACGCTGATCGCCGTCATGCTGGAGACGCCCGAGGCCATCGAGCGCTGCGAGGAGATCGCGGCCGTGCCGGGCATAGACATCCTTCACGTGGGCACGCAGGACCTGTCGGCCGAGATGGGCATCCCGGGCGAGGTGGGCGCGCCGGCCGTCGCGCAGGCCATCGAGCGGGTATCGCGCGCCTGCGCGGCCCATGGCAAGGTGCTGGGCGTGGGCGGGTGCTACGACCCCGAGTTCATCCGGCGCTACGTCACCCAGGCGCGAGCCCGGTTCTTCGTGGTCGGCAGCGACCTCGGCTACCTGCTGGGCGCCGCCCGCGCGCAGTCCGCCAAGGTGCGCGCGTCGCTGGAAACCCTGGGCTGAACGGCCATGGCCGAGGAGCAAACCATCATGCACGACATCCACGAACGGCTCCGGTCCGCCGGCGCCAGCACCGTGTGCGCGGTACTGGACATGCTGGGCGCCACCGGCACCATCACCGGGCTGCCGGCCATCCGCCCCGGCGGATCGTTCGCGGGGCCGGCCTTCACCGTGCAGGCTTCGACGGGGCCGCTCGGCACTTACGACCCGGGCGATTTCGACATCGCGCAGTATGCGGACCAGGCCGGCGCGGGGCAGGTGATCGCGATCGACGCGGGCGGCGCGCGCGTCTCGCTGGCGGGGGGCATCGCGGCGCTGGCCAGCGCGCGGCGCGGCGTCGCCGCCTGGGTGGTCGACGGCGGCATGCGCGACGTGGACGAGCTGGGGGAAGCCGGCATTCCCATCCACGTACGCCATGGGGTGGCCGTCACCGGCCGCACCCGGGTCCGCATCGAACGGGTCAACGGTCCCATCGTCATCGATGGCGTTTCCGTCCAGCCCATGGACGTGCTGGTCGGCGATGCAAGCGGGATCGCCTGCGTGCCGGCGCGCCGGCTCGCTCAGGTGGCGGCCATGGCGGACTGGATCGCCGGCCGTGACCGGATCGCGGGCCGTCTGGTCCGGGAAGGGCTCTCGTTTTCCCGCGCCTTCAAGGAAGCGACCGCGGAGTACACGGCCTTGCATGGGCCACTGGAAAACTGAGCCCGCTCAAACTTTTCACTGGCCGAAAACTCTCAAAACTCGCCTTGATGGCGCGGGACGCCGGGGTGCATCCTCTTTGGCGAGACGGCCTGAACGCCTGCCGCGCCCCGCGATACCAGCCAGGGTATTCCCCGTCTCCAGCGACGTGCCTCCGACGTGTCGGGCGCGCCTCGCCTGCATTCATCGAAAAAAAAGCGGAGCCCGCTTCCCGCGGGCTTCTCGATACGCTGAACACAGCACACGGAGACGACGATGAAACCTTACGCATCCCCCCGCGCATGCGCCACGCTGGCCGCGCTGCTACTAGCCCTGCAGAGCGCCGCCGCGCAGGCGGAGGAATCCTGGCCCAGCAAGCCCGTCCGCGTGATCATGCCCTTCGCCGCCGGCGGCAGTTCCGACCTGGTCGGACGGCAGGTGGCGCAAAGCCTGAGCGCGCACTACGGCCAGCAGTTCGTGGCCGAGAACCGCGCGGGCGCCGGCGGCAACATCGGCGTCGATGCGGTGGCCAAGTCCGCGCCGGACGGCTATACCCTCGGCATCGGCACGTCCGGTCCGTTGGCCAACAACAAGTCGCTGTACCACCCCATGCCGTTCGACGCCGAGAAGGACCTGACGCCGATCGCGCTGGTCGGCGAGATCCCCGTCGTGATCGCGGTCAACCCGGCGGTGAAGGCCACTACCCTGGCCGAGTTCGTCGCCTTGAGCAAGTCGTCCGCCAATGCGGTGACGGTTTCCAATCCGGGCAACGGCACCATCGGCCACCTGGCCACCGAGTACCTGAGCATCCAGACCGGGGCGAAGCTCCAGCCGGTGCCGTACAAGGGCGATTCGCCGGCCATGGTGGATGCGATGAGCGGCTCGGTCTCGGCGGTCGTGGCACCGGTCACGTCACTGATTCCCAATATCCAGGCCAACAAGCTCAGGGCGCTGGCGGTGATGTCCAAGACGCGGTTCCCGGGCCTGCCCGACGTGCCCACGGCCAACGAGCAGGGCGTCAAGCTGGAAGCCACGGTATGGAGCGCCATGGTCGGGCCCGCCGGCCTGCCCAAGTCCATCGTCTCGTCGCTGAACGCCGAGATCAACAAGTACACGGCGTCGCCGGAAGGCAAGGCCAAGCTGAACTCGCTGGGCATGGTGCCGCTGTCGGGCACGCCCGAACAATTGCGCGAGCTGATGAGGAACGAGGCGACGAAGTGGCAGGAAGTCGTCAAGTCGGCACGGATCTCGATCGAATGACCATGAACACGCTGCAGTTCTATATCGACGGCGCCTGGGTGGATCCGGTGGCGCCGAGAAACCTGGAAGTCGTGAACCCGGCGACAGAGGAAAGCTTCGCGCGCATCAGCCTGGGGTCGCCCGAAGACGTGGAGCGGGCCGTGCGCGCTGCCCGGCGGGCGTTTCCGGCCTATGCCGCGACCAGCGTGCAGGAGCGCCTGGGGTGGCTGGAACGGATCGTCGCGGGCTTTCGCGCGCGGCTGCCGGAGCTGGCGCAGGCGATGACGATGGAGATGGGGGCGCCCATCACGTTCTCCACCGAACGCCAGGCCACCGTTGCGCTGTTCCACTTCGAAGAGGCGCTGCGCGTACTGGCCGGCTACCCGTTCGAGGAGCGCATGGGCAGCGGCATCGTCCGGCGCGAGCCCATCGGCGTCTGCGGACTGATCACGCCGTGGAACTGGCCGCTCAACCAGGTAGCCTCCAAGGTCGCGCCGGCGCTGGCCACCGGATGCACCGTCGTCCTCAAGCCCAGCGAGATCGCGCCGCTCAGTTCGCTGTTGTTCGCCCAGATCGTGCACGAGGCGGGCCTGCCGCCGGGTGTCTTCAACCTGGTCAACGGCGACGGACCGACCGTGGGCGAGGCGATCGCCGCCCATCCCGCGATCGACATGGTGTCGTTCACCGGGTCCACGGGGGCGGGGGTGAGAGTCGCCAAGCTGGCGGCCGATACCGTCAAGCGCGTGGCGCAGGAGCTGGGCGGCAAGTCCGCCAACATCATCCTGCCCGACGCCGACATCCGTGCCGCGGTGGTCGCGGGCGTGCATGCGTGCAACACGAACGCCGGCCAGAACTGCCAGTCGCCCACCCGCATGCTGGTCCCGCGCGATCGGCGCGACGAGGTGTTCGCGGCGGCACGCGACGCGGTGGCGGCGATACGCCTGGGCGATCCGATGGACCCGGCTTCCACGATGGGACCCCTGGTCAGCCAGGCGCAGTTCGACAAGGTCCAGCAATTGATCCAGTCGGGCGTGGACGAGGGCGCCACCCTGGTGGCCGGGGGCGCCGGGCGTCCGCCCGGCCTCGAGCGCGGCTACTACGTGCGGCCCACGGTGTTCGGCGACGTGACGCCCGACATGCGGATCGCGCGCGAGGAGATCTTCGGCCCCGTGCTGTCCATCATGAGCTACGACGACGAGGACCAGGCCATCGCCATCGCCAACGATACGCCGTTCGGGCTGGCGGGGTTCGTGCAGTCGCCGGACCTGGAGCGGGCCCGGCGCGTGGCCAACGCGATCCGTGCCGGCCGCGTCTATCTGAACGGCGCGCCATTCGATCGCAGCCTGCCCTTTGGCGGCTACAAGCAGTCCGGCAACGGACGCGAATTCGGGGTCTTCGGATTCGAGGAATATCTCGAGGTGAAGGCCATACTCGGCTACGGAAACTGATTCATGACGACTGCTGCAATGCATTCCGCCCCGTCCGCCGCGAACGGCGGGGAGGCCCGCTGTTTCGAGGATTTCCAGGTGGGAGAGCGCTGGATTAGCGAGCCCACGGTGATCACCGAGGAAGAGATCATCGCCTTCGCCCGCGCCAATGATCCCCAACCCATGCACATGGACCCGGAAGCCGCGCGCGCAGGCCCTTTCGGCACGCTGATCGCGAGCGGCTGGCAGATCGCCGCGCTGTCGATGCGCGTATTCCTGCAGGCGGGCGGCTATGGCAAGACCCCCATGGTGGGCATGGGCCTGGACGAATTGCGCTGGACGAAACCCGTGAAGGCCGGCGACACGCTGGTGGTCGAGCGCGAGGTCATCGAGACCGTGCGGTCGAAGTCGCGCCCCGGCATGGGCATGATCCGCACGCGCGTCACGGTGCGCAACCAGGACGGCGATGCCGTGATGTCGCTGGTGTCGCTCGGCAGGGTGCCGGCGCGCGCGCAGGCCTGACAGTTTGAAAAAGCCCCTTTGGGGGCAGCGCCGCGGAGCGGCAAGCGTGAGGGCATTTTTCAAGGGAGTCGTCATGGTGGTTCTCGACCGTCCCGCCGATCTGAAGGCGTGGATAGGCAAGGAAATAGGGGTCAGCGAATGGCTGGCCATCGATCAGTCGCGCATCGACGATTTCGCCCGCATCTCGGGCGACGATCATTGGCTGCACGTGGACGTCGAGCGCGCTCGGCGCGAGATGCCGGATGGCAAGACCATCGCGCATGGTTTCATGACCTTGTCCTTCATTCCTTATCTGGTCCGCTCGGTCTATGCGATCACGCACCGGGGCCGCGGCCTGAACTACGGCACCAACCGGATCCGCTTCGTCAACCCGGTCCAGGTCGGCGACCGCATCCGCCTGCGCCAGCGCATCAAGGCGGTCGAGCGCGGCGAGGGGGGCGGGCAGGAAGGCGCCACGCGCGTGGTGTCGGACTGCACCATCGAGATCGAAGGCAAGGAGCGCCCGGCGCTGGTCGCCGAGTTCCTGATGCTGGTCTATGACGAGTGACGCCGCCATGACCCAGAACGTGCACGACATCATGGCGCGGCAGGCCCGGCAGCCTTTCGTCGACTTTCCTTCCCTGATCGCCCGCCACGCGAGCGAGCGGCCCGGCGCGCCCGCCTTCCGCTGCGGCGGCGACACGCTCGACTGGGCCGGACTGGCCCGCGCGACGGAACGCGTCGCGGCCGCCTGCGCGGCCCTGGGCGTCGGACCCGATGGCAAGGTCGCCCTGCTGGCTTCGCCGGGGCTGCGCGCCATCCAGGCGTTCTTTGGCGTGGTACGGGCCGGCGGCTGCGTGGTGCCGCTGGCCACGTCGGCGACGGCGGCGACGCTGATGGGCATGCTGGGCGATTCGGACGCCACGGTGCTGGTGGCCGATGCCGACGCGCGTGAAAGCCTGAAGGCGGTCGAGGCGGAATTGGCCGCGGCCTTGCCCCATCGCCTGGTTGCGCTGGATTTCCAGGCGCCGGGCTGGCTGGGGTGGGACGACTGGCTGGCGCGCGGCGGCCAGCCGCCCGCCGTGGACCACCGGGCCGACCAGGCCTTCAACCTGATCTACAGTTCGGGCACCACCGGCAAGCCCAAGGGCATCCTGCACCTCCATGGAATGCGGTCGCGGCAGGCCAACCGGCGCAGCTTCGGACTGGGGCCGGACAGCGTCATGCTGCTGTCGACGCCGCTGTATTCGAACACCACGTTGCAGCCCATGCTGGCCACGGTGGCCAATGGCGGGTCGACGGTCCTGATGCGCAAGTTCGACGCCGCCGAGTACCTGCGGCTGTGCGCCGCGCACCGGGTCACCCACACCATGCTGGTCCCCGTGCAGTACCAGCGACTGCTGGCGCACGAGGACTTCGCGCGCACGGACCTGTCGTCCTTCGTGCTCAAGCAATGTACCGGCGCGCCGCTCGACGCCAGGGTCAAGTCGCAGATCCTGGCCCGGTGGCCGGGCGGGCTGCGCGAGATCTATGGCATGACCGAGGGCGGATGCAGCTGCGTGCTCGACGCCCATGAGTTTCCGGACAAGCTCGGCACGGTCGGCCGTCCGGCGCCGGACCACGACATGCGCATCGTCGACGACGACGGCCGGGTGCTCGCGCAGGGCGAGGTCGGCGAGATCGTCGGCTGGTCGCCGTACATGATGGCCGGCTACTACAAGCAGCCGCAGGCCACCGAGGCCTTCTACTGGCGCGACGACTCGGGCATCGCCTTTCACCGCAGCGGCGACATCGGCCGCTTCGACGACGAGGGATTCCTGATCCTGCTCGATAGGAAGAAGGACCTGATCATCTCCGGCGGGTTCAACATCTACGCGACCGACCTGGAATCGGTGGCCGCCGCCCATCCCGAGGTGGCCGACGTGGCGGTCATCGGCATTCCCAGCGAGCAATGGGGCGAGACGCCGCTGGCGCTGGTCGTGCTCAAGCCGGGCAGCACGCTGGACCCGGAGGCGCTGCGGTCGTGGGTGAACGGCCAGGTCGGGCGCACCCAGCGGCTGGCCGCCGTGGAATATCGAAGCGAACTGCCGCGTTCGGCGCTGGGCAAGCTGCTCAAGCGTGAGCTGCGCCAGCCTTACTGGACATGAAAGGGGCAAGCATGGAACAAGTCTGCCTGGTGACCGGCGCGACCGGCCGCAACGGCGCGGGGTCGGCCACCATCAAATTCTTCGCCAAGCAGGGCTGGCGCGTCGTCGTCAACTACTCGCGGGACGAGGCGGCGGCGCAGGAGGTGGCGGCCGAGTGCCGCTCGCTGGGCGCGGCCGACGTGCTCGTGGCCCGCGCCGACGTGACCAGCGACGACGCCTGCCGCGCCATGGCGCGCGACATCGAGCAGCGCTGGGGGCGACTGGACGCGCTGGTCAACAACGCGGCCGTGACCACCTTCAACGACCACAAGAATCTGGACGGCCTGTCGTTCGAGGACTTCCAGCGGGTGTTCGCGGTCAACGTATCGGGCGTCTACGTCGTCACGCGGGCCATGGCCGCACTGCTGCGGCGTACGGGCAATGCCTCGGTGGTGAACATCTCGTCGGTGGGCGGATTGCGCGGCACCGGGTCCAGCATGGCCTACGCCGCGTCCAAGAGCGCGCTCAACGCCATGACGTTCTCGTTCGCCCGCGTGCTGGCGCCCGAGGTCCGCGTCAACGCGCTGCTGCCCGGGTTCATCGAAGGCGACTGGCTGATCAACGGCATGGGGCGCGAGCGCTACGAGGCCGTGCGGGCGGCGCTGATCGCCAAGAACCCGCTCAAGTCGGTGCAGACCCCGGACGAGATCGCCGAGGCCGTCTGGTGGCTGGTGCATGGCCCGGCCGCGCTGACCGGGGAACTGGTGCAGCTGGACGCGGGGGGGCGGCTGGTGGTGTAGCGGCCGTGCCCCGCGTCACGAGGCGAGTCAGGAGCAGTTGTAGCTGCTCGCCACGAGCGGATTGCCGCTGACGTAGCGGGCCTGCTGCGGGTACAGGCAGAGAGGCCAGGTCTTGGGTGGCGAACCCTCGGCCGATGCCTTGCTCGATATTTCCAGCCGCGCCGGCGCAATGCCTTTCTCGACCCAATCCGTCAGGGCCCTGTATAGCTGATCATTGGTGGGCAGCGGCGGGGCAGCGTCGGCATTGGGACTGCCGTTGACGAAGCCATGGAACATTCCCGGCACGAGATAGAAACGGTAGAAACCCTGGATCGCGTCGTACCCTCCCATGGCCCGCATCACCCGGTTGTAGTAGTGCATCGATCCGCCCGGCTTGATCAGGGAGTCCGCCAATCCGTGATACATCAGGAGCTTGGTCCCATGGTCGCGCAGCGCCGAGAGGTCGGGCGTGTCGGTGTTGATGAATGCGAACTGTTCCTGCAGCGCGAGGCCGCGATCATAGGCGTATGCCAGCCAGTCGTGGGTGAAGGTCCTCCACAGATCACGTCCGTCGCCTCTCGCGTTGATGAAGCTGGCAGGAGCGTAGGCGCCGTTCTCCAGTTGCAGCGCCACTTGCGACGCACTGTTCGGCGTAGGCCCGCGCAGGAAGTTGGCCAGGCTCGAACCGCGCGGAGGTCCGTACCAGCGCTGTCCGGCTGCCAGGGATACGCTCCAGCCGTTGTCCGCTTCCGGTGAAGGGGCGGTGCCGTCGTCGGTCTGGCCATACCAGATCTTGTTGAATGCGACCGCTTGCTCGCGGGTGATGCAGGCCGCGCTGGCGTTCGCGCCGCCATCCGCCGCGCACAGTACCGACGGGTCGGTGGTCGGATCATACCGGCACGATGCCGGGTCAGGCACGTAGCCAAGGTGCGTGCCGCCCACCATGTCGCACGCTGCCACGGCAGCCGTCGACACCAACTGCTCCTGCTCCGCTGTGAATCGGTGACCGCCGAGGTCGCGTTCGAATACGACCTGAGGATGCAGGTGGCTGGTACTGAACCGGCTCCAGTTGATGGCTGGCGCGCCGGCCAGAATGCCGTCGAATTGTTCGGGGAATTTCTGGGCCGCCTTCATGCCTTGGCGGCCGCCTGTGGAGAAGCCGTTCCAATAAGTGTGCGCCGCTGCTTTGCCGTAGTAGGCCTTTGCGAGAGCCTTGGTCTTGGTGACCAGCTGGAAAATGCTGCGTTCCGAAAAGTCATTCAGGAGCGCCAGGTTCAGACTGCCATCCGGGTTCATCGCGAACGAGCCGAAATTGGCGGTATTTGCATGGCCGGTGTCGGTGGAAGCCGAGACGGCTCCTTCCTGCTGGGCGACGGTTGCCGGGTTGCCGCCTCCGGCTCCATCCGTGCCGGTACCCGCCAACTGGGTCGTATCCCCGTGGACTCCGCCCGCCCAGCCGCCGCCGCCCTTCAGGTGGATGCGATGGTTCCAGCGGGCGGCGCCAGGCAGCCATACCTCGATGCCAATGCCAGCCGAGGTCGACGGAGCGTCCTTCGGGCCGGCATTGCCGGGGCCGACATTAAGCTTGACCATGCACACGTCAGCGGTGGCGACAGGCGTGCTCGCGGTTGGCGTACCCGAGAGCAGTAGCGGATCGCCTTGCCGGAACTGACGGACCATCAGCACGGTGGTCTGGTCGTCGGGACGAAATCCCGTGCGCAGCGAATCGTCGCACGCGAGGGGTGCCGCCGGGTCTTCCCGCGCAACGTCGTTTCCATCCCCGCCGCCACAACCGGCGATGCCGGCCGATATGGCGAGGCAGCCCGCCCCGCGACGGAGCATCCGCCACGATGGCTGGAGGCTCTTGAAGTCCATGCCTGTCTCCTGTTCTGATGGTATTGCGCCGGCCGATCCAGTGTCTGAAAGGCGAGCGATTGCAGGAAGATTAAGCAAGCTGGAAAATTTAGTCTATTTAATGGCTTTGATAATCTTCAGCGGAAAACGAAATAATGGACATGCGACTGCTCTGCGTTTTCGACGAGGTCTACAAGACACGCAGCGTGTCGCGGGCCGCCGAGAACCTGGAAATTCCGCAGACGTCGGTAAGCCTTGCGCTCGCCCGCCTTCGGCGCCAGTTCAACGACTCCTTGTTCGTAAGAACGTCCGAGGGAATGATGCCTACGCCGCATGCCATGGAACTGCGCGTTCCCTTGCAGCATGCTCTTGAGCTACTGCGCAGCGTCACTCAACAGCGTGTCGTGTTCGACCCTTTGACGTCGAAGCGGCACTTCCGCGTCAGCATGACCGATATAAGCCATCTGGAATTTCTCCCGCGCCTGGTCCGGCGTGTGGAGACCATCGCGCCCCGGATCCACGTCGAAGTGCTGCGCATCGGCCCGGATACGGCATCCCGCCTGGAATCGGGCGAGTCGGATCTGGCCGTCGGCTACATGCCGGCGCTGGAAGCCGGGTTCTACCAGCAGAAGCTGTTCGACGAAGGGTTTGCGTGCGTGGCGCGAAAGAATCACCCGAGGCTGCAGGGGAAGATGACTCGGCAGCTATTCAAGCGCGAACGCCACGTGTCCATTACCGCGCCGGGAACCGGTCATGAGCTGGTCGAGCGCGAACTGAAACGGATCGGGGTGGATCACAGTGTCGTGTTGTCGCTTCACACGTTGCCGGGCCTCGGCAATCTTCTTGCCCACACGGACCTGATCGCGACCGTGCCGGCCCGGGTCGCCCAGACCCTGGCCGGGATCGCGGCGGTGAAACTCATCGCACCGCCGTTTCCATTGCCGGTCTTTGCGATCAAGCAGCATTGGCACGAACGCTTCCATCATGACCCGGCAAACCGATGGTTGCGCTCGTTGATCGCGGAGCTTTTCCTGGAATGACATGCCGCGTGGGCGGCTACGTTCCCTGGGAGATTGTCCGCGCGGCGGGGCCGACCGTCAGTCCAGCTTCCTGGCGAATCCGCGCTGCACCGCGGGCCGCTCCATCAGCGCCGCATACCAGCGCGCCACGTTGGGGTAGGCCGCCAGGTCGACCTGGTGGCGTTCGTGCCGCCAGGCCCAGCCCAGGATCGCGAAGTCCGCGATGGACAATTCGCCGGCCACATGGTCATTGGAGGCCAGGCGGGCATCCAGCACGCCATAGAGCCGGTGCGTCTCGGCGCTGAATCGCTGCAGGCCGTAGCGGCGGTCGGTTTCGTCGGCCACCGCCCTGAAGTGATGCACCTGGCCAGGAATGGGCCCGAAGCCGCCCATCTGCCACATCAGCCACTCCATGACCACTGTCTGCGCCCGCAGGTCGGCCGGCAGGAACTTGCCGGTCTTGCGCGCGAGATAGAACAGGATGGCCCCGGACTCGAACACGCTGATCGGCTGGCCGCCGGGCCCGTCGGGATCGACGATGGCGGGGATCTTGTTGTTGGGGCTGATGCGCAGGAACGAGGCCTCGAACTGCTGCCCGTTGCGGATGTCGACGGGTACCACCTCGTAGGGCAGTTCCATTTCTTCCAGGGCCACGCTGATCTTGCGGCCGTTGGGGGTGTTCCAGGCATGGAGCTCGATGGTCATGGGCGCGGATACCGGTTGGTGGAGGTCCAGACCATTATCCTCCACCGGCGGCCGGCGCCGGGTTTACCCGCATGCGTGGACGAAACTGATACCTCGTAGAAACAGAATGCGTTTTTCGGGCCATCCAAGCCCTTCTATCCTAGCCGCAACGACAAATAGGGCTGGGAGACGACATGAACGACATCCAACGGTGGCCGGCGCGGAGCGCGCTGATGGTGGCGCATTGCGCCGGCATGGTGGACCTGGTGGCATTGCCGGTATGGGTGGGCACGCTGATGTCCCGCTACGGCCTCGATGCCCAGCAGGCGGGAGCCCTGGCGACCTTGTTCCTGGCCGGGGCGGTGCTCGCCAGCGCCTGGCTGGCACCGCGTTTCCATGGCCTGAACGGGCGCTGGATCGCGCCGGCGGCCTTCGGGACCGCGGCACTGGCGTTCTTCGCCTGCTCCCAGGTCAGCCAGTTCGGCGCGTTGGCGGCATTGCATCTCGCGGGCGGCCTGGCCAATGGCGTAGGCCTGAGCGTGACGCATGGCACCGTGGCGCGCACGGGCAACCCGCAGCGGTTGTTCGGAATCATGCAAACCATGCTGGGCGTGTTCGGCGTGATCTTCATGGCGGCCACGCCGCAGCTCATCGGGGCGTTGGGCGGGCCAGCCCTGTTCGGCGTGTTCGGCGGCGTGATGCTGGTGGCCAGCCTCGTGACGGGGCTGTTCTTCCCTGACGTGGCGGCCGCCGGCGGCCAGCAGGCGGTTTCCCGCAAGGCAGCGAAGCTGCCCGCGAGCGTCTGGTTCGGCATCTGGGGCATCAGCGTGATGGCCATCGTGCAAGGCATGGTTTTCAGCTTCATGGAACGCATGGGCGCGGACCGCGGGTTTTCCGTTTCCCAGTTGAATGGCCTGCTGATCGCGGTGGGGTTGTTCAACCTGCTGCCGGGGGTGATCGCGGCGCTGTTCCAGGCCCGCATCAATGCGCGCGTCGTGGTACTGTGCGGCGCGACCGCGCAGGGCGTGCTCGCCATGCTGCTGGCCTCGAGCACGGCCTTCGAGCCGTACGCGGCAGCCGGTGCCGTATTCGTGGCGGTAATGGTCTTCACGCACATCTTCGCGTTCGGGCAGTTCGCCGCGCTGGACCCGTCGGGCCGGGCGGCGGCGGCGACCCCCGCCATGACCATGATCGGCGCCGCGGTCGGCCCGATCCTGGGCGGCACGCTGGTCAAGCTCAGCGGTTATCCCGCATTGGGCATGGCGGCGCTGGTGCTCGATGTGCTGGCCTTCGCATTGTTCATGCGGCTGGCGCTGCGGCCCGCCGCCAGCTATGCGGAAAGCCCGGTCAGATGAATGCGCAGGTTGCCGCCTGCTACGCGAATGCCGCGCCGGCATCGGCCAGCGTCTGGCTCAGCTTCGCCGCCTCGGCGTTCATCATTTGCACCACTTCCTCGCGCCTGTCTCCCCGCAGGCGATGGTTCAGCGCGACGATGCTGATCGCGGCATAGTGGCTGCCCAGTAGCGTCGGCACGACTACGCCCAGCCCGGTGACTTCGGGCAGGATGTCGCCGTCGTTCAGCGCGTAGCCCAGCTGGCAGGCGCGCTCGACCATATGGTCCAGCACCGCCTCGGACAGTTTCCCGTAGCGGTTCAACCGGTGCCGGTTCCTGCGCATCACATCGTCGCGTTCGGCCTGGGGCATGGCGGCCAGCAGCGCCAGTCCGCCCGCCGTGCTGCCCAGCGGGCGCCGCTCTCCCACCATCTGCGTGAGGGCCTTGACCGGATAACTGCCTTCCGCGCGTTCGATCACTACGCTGTCCGTGCCGCTGCGCGTGGTCAGGAACACCGTGTCGCCGGTGGCGCGCGCCAGCCGGTTCAGCACCGGGCCGCACAGCTCGCGCAGGTTGAAGTGGCAGTTCGCCGCCAGCCCCAGTTCGTAGGCCAGCATGCCCAGGAAGTACTCGCGCTTGGGCCCGCGCTGCATCAGCAACCCCTGCTCGACCAGACAGCCCAGGATGCGATGGGCGGTGGGGGACTTGAGCCCGGTCTCGCGCGCCACCTCCGCCAGCGTGATGCCAGCGGTATTGCGGGCGGCCACTTTCTTCAGGACCAGGATGGTCCGCTCTATGCTTTGCGTGCCCGTGGAACTGGATTGATTTTCCATATTATGGACTCGTATTGACAGTGATTTACTGGATAAAACACACTGGACCGACTCAAAGCGAGTAATGAAGGCCAAATATATTCCATATTATGGATTATTGGGCTTCTTCCACCGGACCACACCAGCCTGCTATCCAGGGAGACAGGAAGATGGCGCAGCAACTCAAACAGGCGCACTACGACGTCGTCGTGCTGGGCGGAGGCGCCGCCGGCGTCGCGGCCGCCGCGGCAGCGGCCAAGAACGGCCGCAAGACACTCATCATCGAGGCCAATCCCATCCTGGGCGGCGAACTGCTCAGCGGCATGTCGCTGGACGGCGTGCTGAATGCCCGCGGCGAATACGTGGTGGGCGGTATTTCCGACGAGTTGTTCGACGAATGCCGGCGCATGGACGGTTTCATCGGTCCGGTGCACGACCATCGCCTGATCTGCTATGTGTGCGTCGATCCCGAGATCATGAAAATCGCCGTGATGCGCGTCCTCGACCGGCATGGCGTGACTACCTGGGTCAATTCCTTCGCCGAGGACGTCGTGGTCCGGGACGGCGTGGTCACCGGCCTCGTGGTGGTCAACAAGAGCGGCCGCACGCTGGTGACGGCGGATCACTTCCTGGACTGCTCGGGCGACGGCGACCTGGCTGTCCGCGCCGGCGCGCCGTTCGAGATGAGCGATGACAGCGGCGATCTGCAGCCGGTGTCGCTGATGTTCCGGGTGGGCAACGTGGACAGCGCGACGCTGTTGCGCTTCGCGCGCGAGAATCCCGCCTCGATGGCGGTGGGCGAGAGCGACTACATCCGCGGGGACAAGACCGACGAGCAGTTGCTGGACCTGCTGGTCGAACAGGGCCAGCCATCGGTGTTCTTCAAGAGCGAGGGGCCTTTCCTGGGCGATGCGATCCGCCGTGGCGACCTGGCGCCCACCGCGTTGATCATGATCCAGCCGACTTCCGCCGCGCGCAAGGAGGTCTGCGTCAACGCCACCCGGGTGGGGGGCAACATCGACGGGACCGACACCGCGGCGGTCAGCGCCACCGTGGGCACCCTGATGGAGCAGGTCTGGCAGACCTATGAGTTCGTCAAGGCCCACTTGCCCGGCTTCGAGAACTCGGTGTTCGCCGGACTGGCCCCGCGCGTGGGCGTGCGCGAGACGCGACGCGTCATGGGCGACTACCTGTTGACCAAGGAAGACGTGGTGTCGGGCCGCAAGCAGCCGGACTCCGTGGTTGCCAAGGGCGCGCAGCACGTCGACATCCACCAGTCCGGCACGACCCAGATACGCATTCCCATCGCCAACGGCGGCTCTTATGACATCCCTTTCGGCTGCCTGCTGCCCAAGGGGCTCAAGAACGTCATGGTCGCTGGCCGCTGCCTGTCCGCGACGCGGGAAGGCATGGGCACGGCCCGCACCATGGGTCCCTGCATGGCCATGGGCCAGGCGGTGGGCACCGCGGCGGCCATGTGCGCCGAACGCGGCGATGCCGACGTGCGCCGCCTGCCGGTGAAGGAACTGCAGGCCAGGCTGCGCGCGCAAGGGGGCGTGATCGACGGCGTGTATTGAACGCCGCGCCGTCCGGCGCCACCCTCCGGAGACAAGCGAGGGGGCGCCGGGCGTCTTGCCGACAACGAGGAAGGAGACCAACCATGCATCGTTATCTTGCCAAGTTTTCCCTGGCCCTGTCGCTGGGCTGCGCGGCTGTCGCGGCCTGGGCGGGCGCCTACCCGGACCGGCCATTGAAGATGATCGTGCCCTTCGCCGCCGGGGCGTCGAGCGACATGCTGGCGCGTACCGTGGCCGATGGCCTGGCCACGCGCCTGGGCCAGCCGGTGGTGGTCGAGAACCGGGCCGGCGCGGGCGGCAACATCGGCGCCGACCTCGTCGCCAAGGCCGCGTCGGACGGCTACTCGCTGGTCATCGGGTCCATCGGCACGCACGCGACCAACAGTCTGATCTACGGCTCCATGCCATACGACACCGTGAAGGATTTCACGCCCGTGACGCTGGTCGCCTCGGTGTCGCTGGTGCTGGTCGTGCATCCCTCGGTGCCCGCGCGCGACGTCAAGGAGCTCATCGCCTATCTGCAGGAGCGGCCGGGCAAGGTCAGCTATGCGTCCGGCGGAGTCGGCGCATCCCAGCACCTGGCCGGCGAGCTGTTCAAGTATCTTGCCAAGGTCGACATGGTGCATGTGCCATACAAGGGCAGCGCGGGATCGATTCCCGACTTGATCAGCGGTCGCGTCCCGGTCATGTTCGCCGACCTGCCGCTGGTGCTGTCCTATATCCAGAACGGTTCGCTGCGAGCCCTGGCGGTGGGTGATCGGGAACGCAGTCCGGTGCTGCCGTCGGTGCCCACGCTGGCCGAATCGGGCGTGCCCGATTACCAGGCCAATGCCTGGTATGGACTGTTCGCTCCCGCCGGGACGCCGCCGGACATCGCCAACCGCCTGCAGCGCGAGGTCGCCGCGATTCTGGAGCAGCCCGAGGTCCGCAAGCGCCTGATCGCGCAGGGCGCCAATCCGAGCGGCATGGCGCCCGATGCCTTCAAGGCGTTCCAGCGCAAGGAGATCGACCGCTGGAAGACGGTGGTGCAGGCGGCCCACATCAAGATGGATTGACGAACTAGGGTAAACCCTAGGTTTGAGGTAGAATGGTGTGTTATCGCGCCTGCGCCCGGCCGCAGGCGCCGACGTGCTGACGCGCCGCCGCCCAGGCGGAGCGGTCCCTTCCGCGGTTCCCTCATCGCTTCCGCCGTACGGCATACGCCGTATCGGCGCGCACGCGTTGCGCCGGCATGCCCGGCACGGCGCGCGATTTTTTTCTGGATGCCCATGATTGACGAAGACGATCGCCGTTCGCCCGCGCCTGCCCGGCCGCGCGGGACGACGCGCGCCAACGCGGCGCGGTACCTGCTCACGCCGGCCCAGCTGGAAGAAAGCCTGACCATGGCCGTGCCGCCGTCCGTGCGCAATGCCGTGGTGGCCGGGATGCAGGCGACCCTGGCCGTGGTCGTGGCCCTGGCGTGTTTCCACTATTCGCCCTGGCCGCAACTGGTCGGTTTCGGCGCGCTGGGCGCGCTGGCTTCGCTGTTCGGGCGCTACGCCTCGCGCGTGCGCCGCCGCCGCATGGTCTTCCTGAGCGCCTTGCTGCTGGTCGCCGCGACCCTTGCGACATCGATGGCGGCCCAGGCGGGGGCTTCGTCCACGATGATGGTGCTGGTCCTTGCGCTGGTGGCGGGAGTGTCCACGGTCGCAGTGTCGAGCTGGCGCCTGGGCGGACCGGGCGCCGTCATCATCGTGTTCGCGGCAGGCGCGGCGCTGGGCGCGGCCGGGTCCTGGGAAGCGGTCTTCGCGCGCGCCGCCGCCGCGGCCGCGGGCGGCGCCCTGGCCTGGATCATCTGTGTCCTGACCGATCGCCTCAGGCATGAAGAGCCCGCGACGGGCACCTTTCCTAGCGATCCTCCGCGCCCCATGCGGCACCGGCTGATCGCCGCCGGCCGCATCGCCACGGGCGCCGCCGTGGCCGCGCTGTTGGCGCACGCGGCCGGCTGGCAGCATCCCTCGTGGGCGGCCATAGGCGCGACCGCCGTCATGCAGGGCGGGCACCTGCACATCACGATGAGCCGTGCGCTGCAACGGATGGCAGGCACCGTCGTGGGCGCCTGCGTGGCGGGCGCCATCCTGGCGCAATCGCCTTCGTTCTGGGCCGTGGTGGGCCTGATCGCGCTCTTCCAGTTCGTGACCGAGATCATCATCGGCTACAACTATGCGCTTGGACAGATCACCGTGACGCCCATGGCGCTGTTGATGACGCACCTGGCTGCGCCCGCCATGGCCGGCAACATGGCGCTCGAGCGCGTATTCGACACCATCGTCGGCGCGGCGGCGGGCATCGTGCTGGCGGTGCTGTTCTCCAGTCTGGACGATCGGGCGTACCTGGCGCGCCACCGGCGAGCGGCCGGGCGCTGATGGCGGTCGGGCTGGCCAGGCCCGGAAATGCTTTATCATCGGGCGGCTCTCGCGCGGGTTCCGATCGCCGCGTGGATTCCCGCGGCATGCCATGCTAGACCCCATCAGCGTCATCTTCGTCACGATCTTCTCCGCCATCATGAGCACGGCGGTACTGGGGTCGCTGCTGCCCACCGCCATTCCCGGGGTCAGGCGCTGGTTCAAGGCCAGCGTCATGGCCATCGCAGCGCTGGCCCTGTTCCTGTTCCAGAACGTCGGGCCGCGGTGGCTGACGATCCTGGTCTCCAACCAGCTGCTGGCCCTGGCCATGCTGGTCATCCTGCAAGGGTGCAGGCAGTTCGTCGGGATGCGGCCCGTGCGCTACGCGGAATATGCGGGCTGGGCTGCCCTATTGGCGGCCATGGCCTACTGGACCTATGTGGTGCCCGACATCAACATCCGCATCGCGCTGGTGTCGGCGTTCTATGCCTACGCTTACATCCTGGTGGCCAGGATCGTGTTCATGGCGCGGCCGCTGTCCCGGCCCCACTACGCCTACTGGTTCGTCAGCATCGGCGCATGCCTGGGCGCGATCGGCCATGTGGGCCGGGGGCTGGCCTACGGCGTGGGATGGGTCAGGCAGGCGGAGCTGTTGCAATCGACGCCCGTCAACATCGCCTTCCTGGCGCTGGGCGTGCTGGCGCTGCCCTGGCTGTCGATCGGCATGGTGCTGCTGACTCATGATCGCCTGGCCCATCGGCTCGAACGCCTGGCGAACCTGGATGAACTGACTGGCATCCTGGCGCGGCGCGCGTTCCTGGCCCAGGCCGACGCGGCCGCCCGCACCGCATCGCGCTCCGGGCGGCCGCTGGTGTTCGCCATCGTCGACATCGACCACTTCAAGAACATCAACGACACCCATGGGCATGCGGCGGGAGACCGGGTGCTGGCCCATTTCACCGGCGTGGTGGCCAGCAACCTGCGCGCCGGCGATGCCTTCGGCCGGCTGGGCGGCGAGGAGTTCGCCATTCTTTGTCCGGACACGTCCATGGGGGACGCGGTCAAGCTGCTGAACCGGCTGCGCGCCCGGGTCGCGCAGGCCGAGAGCGCGCTGCCGGGAAGCAAGCTCAAGGTCACGTTCAGCGTCGGGGTCGACCAGTATCGCCCCGGCGAGGAACTGAGCAGCCTGATGGCGCGGGCGGACGCCGCGCTCTACACGGCCAAGGCGATGGGAAGGGACCGCGTCGTGACGGTGGCCGCCGATGCGGATCCGCTTCCCGCCGAAGGGTCTCCCGGATTGGCGAAGTGACGCGCCTGCCGTGCCGGCGGACGCTCAGCCCCCGGGCGCGCCCGTCTGTTGCAGCAGCCAGCCGCGAAAGGCCTGCAGGGCGGGCAGCGTGACATTGGCGGGCGGGTAGACCAGATAGTACGAAGTCGGCGAGCGCACCACCGGCCCGAAGGGCGATACCAGCCGGCCATTTTCCAGCTCGTCTTCCACCAGCAGGCGGGGCACCACCGCGGCGCCCAGGCCCGCCATGGCTGCCCGCAGCACCAGCGAGAACGACTCAAACTTCATTCCTCCGGTGGTGCCTTCGGCGGGCAGGCCGCTGGCGGTCAGCCAGTCGTGCCAGGCATGCGGCCGGAACGTCATCTGCAGCATGGGCACGCGCGGCAGGTCGTCCGGCGTGCGCAGCGTGGTCGCGGCCATCTCCGGCGTACAGACCACGACCATGTGTTCGTCCATCAGCCAGTCCGAGCGGGCGCCGGGCCAGCGGGTGTTGCCCAGGTTGATGGCGGCGTCCAGGCTGTTGTTCTGGAAGTTGAAGGGCAGCCGCGTGACGAGGGTGAGCGCGATGCGCGGATGTTCGCGCTGGAAGCGGGGCAGGCGCGGGATCAGCCATTGCGTGGCGACCGCGGGCACCACGCCCAGCCGCAGCACGCTGGCCGCGGGCTCGGTCGACACGGTTTCGATGATGGCCGATTCCAGCGCGTCGAGCGCGGGCGTCAGGCGCAGCAGCAGGATCTCGCCCGCGGACGTCAGTTGCAGACGCTTGCGTACGCGTTCGAACAGCCGGACCCCGAGGAAGTCCTCCAGCGCCTGGATCTGGTGGCTGATGGCGCTCTGCGTCAGATTCAGCGAGTCCGCCGCCTGCGTGAAGCTCAGCGTGCGTGCCGACAGCTCGAACGCCTGGAGCATGACGGGCGAGGGGATCTTGCGACGCATGTCATTAATCCTGCTAATGAATTCATGATGAGACGTCGCTTGTGGGCAGGCGGACGTCTCCGATAACTTAGTCCCGCGTTTCGTGGTTGCGGCACCGGCATTGTGCAGTAAGTCTGCTTGCATGGGAGTGAGTCGATGAATCGTCGAGATGTACTGCGTCTGGGAGCGGCTGCGGGCCTGGGGGCCGCGGGCAGGGCATGGGCTCAGGAAGAGTTTCCGAACCGCCTGATGAAGGTGGTGGTTCCTTATCCGCCCGGGGGCATCACCGACCTGCTGGGGCGGGTGCTGGCGGACATCCTGGCCAAGGAGTTCCCCGCCAAGCCCGTGATCGTCGAGAACAAGGGCGGCGGCACAGGCACGGTGGCCCAGCAATACATCCTCCAGCAGCCGCACGATGGCCACCTGCTGCTGTCCGGCGGTCTGGGCGGGCTGATCCTGCCGACCATCCTGAATCCTCGCCTGCCCATCGATCCGCAGGAGAACTTCGTTCCCGTGGCCCAACTGGCCGAGCTGATGAACGTGCTGGTGGTGGGCCGGGACGTCGAGGCCCGCACGCTGCCCGAGCTCATCGCCTACGGCAAGACGCGCGTGGGCAAGCTCAACTACGGCTCCAACGGCGTAGGCACGCTGGCCCATTTCACCTCGGTGCTGTTCAACCAGCGCGCGGGCACGCATTTCGTCCATATCCCGTACCGCTCCAGCGGTGAAATCATCACCGGCCTGAAGAACGGGGACATCCAGGTGTCCTTCGCCAACCTGCCATCGGTGGCCTCCCTGGTGCGCGCCGGTTCGCTGCGGGCGATCGCGGTGACGGGGGCCAGGCGCGCGCAGGCGCTGCCCGACGTGCCGACCCTGCTGGAACTGGGCATGGAGGACTTCGTCGCGACGGGATGGCTGGGGGCCTACGCGCCGGTCGGCACGCCCCAGGCCAACATCGACAAGCTGGCCGATGCCATCGTCAAGGGTGGCAGGCAGTCCGAGAACATCCAAAGGCTGCAGACCGCGGGTTTCGAGGTGACGGTGCGCGGCCACGCGGACTTCGCCGCCTGGAACCGCAGCGAATTCGTCAAGTGGAACGAACTGGCCCGCCGGGAGAACATCCGGCCCGAGGCCTGAGCGGCAATTTTCAACAAGGACTGCACATGTTGCCCACCGCAAGAAAACTGGTTTTTTCGGAAGTGCCCATCGTCGACCTCGGGCCGGCCTGGCGCGATGATGCCGGCCGTGCCGCAGTGGCCGAGGCCATCGCCGCCGCCGCCGGCACCGTGGGGTTCTTCTACGTCAGGAACCACGGCCTGGCCGAGCAGGACATCCGCGACATCTTCCAGACCGCCGTGGATTTCCACAGCCTGCCCATGGAGGCCAAGATGGAGGTCTCGCTCAAGCTCAACGACCATGCCCAGGGCTACCTGCACGGCATGAGCAAGGGCAACGACGCGAACATCAAGGAGAACCTCCAGGAAGCGTTCCAGATCCGCCGGCCGCTGGCCGACGACGATCCCGACCTGCTGGCCGGCAAGCCCTTGCACGGCCGCATTCCCTGGCCGTCCGCCATGCCGGACCTGAAGCCGCGGATGATGGCTTACTACGACAAGGTCAACGACCTGGGCTATCGGCTTCTGGATCTGTTCGAGCTGAGCCTGGGCCTGACGGCCGGCGCGCTGAAGGCGAGCTTCGCCAAGGACATGAATTCGCTGCGCCTGCTGCACTATCCGCCGCAGCGCCCCGACGAATCGGGCGAGCACCTGGGGGCGCGCGGACATACCGATACCAATGCCTTCACCATCCTGGCCCAGGACGCGAATGGCGGGCTCGAAGTGCGCAACCGGGACGGCGAATGGGTGGCGGTACCGCCCATCGGGGGAACGCTGGTGGTCAACGTCGGGGAAGTGCTGAAGGTCTGGACCGACGGCGTGTTCACCTCGGCGGTCCATCGGGTGATCAACCGTTCCGGCAACGAGCGCTATTCCATCCCGTTTTTCATGTATCCGAGTTTCGATGCCTGGATCCAGCCCTTGATCCGCAATCCCGATCCCGCGAACGTGGCGCCCGAGGACCTGCCGACGTCCTTTCCGCGCGACCGGCCTTTCGTCTACGGCGAGCTGAAGGCGCGCAACGTCGCGCGCATCATGCCGCAGAAGAGCGCGGCATAGCGGCAATCGATCATCCAGGGAACCGGAGGGTGGACATGGCGGCCTACGTCATCGGCGAGGTGAAGATTCTGAAGCCCACTGAAATGGGCGAGTACGGCCGCATGGTGGCGGAGGCGGTGGCCGCGCATGGCGGGCGCTACCTGGCGCGCGGAGCCGAGCCCTTCGTGCTCGAAGGCGGGCCGGCCCACAACGTGCTCCTGATCGAGTTTCCCGACAAGGACGCGGCCTTGGCCTGGTACGCATCGCCGGCCTACCAGGCGGCGAAGAAGCTGCGCGAAGGCAAGAGCAACCTGAGGCTGGTCGTGATCGACGACGCATGAGCGGCGCTCACGCGCCGCCGCTCCGGTGGCGCGGCGAGGCCGTGCGGAAGGTGATGGACCAGCGCAAGGCCCGGGCCGGCGCGATGCTGTGTTGCCAGGCCCAGCGCGCCGGTCCGCGCATCAGGTAGATGGACCGGGGCGCCAGCGCCAGGCGTACGATGTCGGCCTTCCTGGGATGGTCGGGCGGGTAGGGCCTGAATCGCATCACGATCTCGCTGCCCAGCGAGATGCCGACCACGTCCTGGAAGTCCGGCACGTCGCGATGCCAGCCCAGCGGCGCGCCGGGCGGATACTCCGCCGCCAGCGCATGGACGAAGGCCTGTGGCGGCACGCCCAGCCATCGCGCCGCGCGGTCGCGCAGCGCATGGAGTTCGGCGATCAGCGCCGTGGCCGGCTGCAGCCGGTTGGCATCGTAGTCGAAGCTGCCGCCGTAGCTCACTACCCGCCTGCGCGCGGTATAGGTCTTGTAGCGGGCAGCGGCGAAGGGCAGGGTGGCCATCAACGCCTCGAGCTCCGCCGCTTCGGCCGGCTCGAGAAAATCCGGTTCATAGACCAGCCCTTCCGGCAGATCGGGCGGAAGCGGGGGCGGCAGGTCGAACAGCGGCGGTTGTTCCATGATGCGATCCGTGTGGCCGCGAAGGCGGTCCCTTACCGGCCGTTGGCGGCGCCCATTGCGGCGGGATAGAGCTTGCGCAGGATCTGCAGGCAGGCGTCTTCGAGCAGGGCGGCCAGTTCCGTGGCTGCCTCCCGGGGGCTGTCGTCCTGGCGTGCCCGGGCCCATATGCGCTGCAACGCCGCCGTCCGCGCCTGCACCACTTCCATGACCTCGTCGCGCCAGAAGGCCGGCGCCTCGCCTTCGACGTAGTCGCCCCGGCCGCGGCCGAAGTGGATGATGGCGAGATAGCGCAGAAGGTCCGCCGCCACCAGCGCGTGCAGGAATTCGTCGGTCAGGCGGGCGGTCGCGTGTTCGGTGCCCTTGGCCTTGTTGATGCCCCAGGCCGCGCCGGCGAACGTGGCCGCGCCGACTATGGCCCCTACCAGCATGCCTCCGCCCAGGGTCAAGCCGCCGGCCAGGAGGTCGGCCGACGCGCCGGTGGCCGCGCCCGACGCGATGGCGCCCAGCAGCCCCGCCTGCTTCACATCGACGGGCGCACTGAAGGCGAAGTTCTCGCGCAAGCGCTGGTTCAGCGGCGCCGCCGCGCTGCCCTGGAGCCCGTGAAGCGCCAGCAGGCGGGCCGTGGTCTGGGCGCCGGCGCGCGACAGGCGCGTGGTGATGGCGGCCATGGCCGCGTCCCGCGCGCTTTCCGGCGCGGACCGGGCCAGGCCCAGGGTGCCCAGTGCCGACCGGATCGCCGAGGCATCGCCCACCGCTTCGGCGTCGCGGGCGGCATCGACGATCTGGCGCGCGATGAGATCCATGGACTGCTGGAAACGGTCGAGATTGCGCTTGTCCCAGGCCGAGGCCAGCCGGGCATAGCCGCGCTGGACGGCTGCCGGCAGGCAGGCGCGGATGGCGTCGAACAGCACCCGCTCGTGTACCCAGCTGCGGGCGAATGCATCCAGCGGCACGACGTCGCGCACCACGCCGTAGGGCCGGAGATGGTCGGTCCAGCGCGCGACGTCTTCCTGCTCGCGCGGGGCGGGACGAGGCGGCCCCATCTGGTTGAGCAGCACCACCACGGGCTTGCCCAGCCATTGCAGGATCTGCATCTCGGGCGCGACATAGCCCGCATCCTGCGGATCTTCCGAGGCATTGACCAGATACAGCACCACGTCGGCGTTGTCGCGCGCCGCCTGCAGTGCGCGCTGGCTGAGCCAGAAAGCGCGGTCGCTGACCCGGTCCCAGACTTCGGTCAGGAACCATCCCACGGGGTTGCCCGCCATCTCCAGCCGCCTGGCCAGCCGCGCGGAGTCGCCGAAACCCGGCGTGTCCCACAGGTACAGTTCGTCGCCGTCGCCGGTGGTGAACAGGCGATACGCATCGGCGGCCTGCGTGACGTGAGCCGCGTCGCGGACCTCTCCCACGTCCGCGCCCAGCAGGGTGCGGGCCAGCGTCGTCTTGCCGGCATTGGTATGGGACACCAGGCAGAGCTGTATGCGGACGGGCTTGTCAGGCATCGGGAGGATGGAGCAGATCGACGAAGGTGACCGGCACCTTGTGCAGCGTGCCGAAATCCTGCCACAGGCGCCGGCGTTCTTCCAGGCGGCGATCGGCACCGGCCTGGCCGTCGAGCCGCGCCGCGTAGGCCGACTGGTCGACGGCCAGCACGATCTTGCCGGGCAGCGCGCGCGCCAGGTGATCGAGGAAGGCGCCATGGTTCTCGGCTTCGGGCGTGGCGGACAGAT
This sequence comes from Pigmentiphaga daeguensis, assembly GCF_039523035.1. Classification (NCBI taxonomy): domain Bacteria; kingdom Pseudomonadati; phylum Pseudomonadota; class Betaproteobacteria; order Burkholderiales; family Alcaligenaceae; genus Pigmentiphaga; species Pigmentiphaga daeguensis. The sequence goes on from NZ_BAAAEN010000012.1 coordinate 67,591, forward strand.
TCACCAGCGCGGCGGTGACGGTGGCGGGCTCGCCCGCCGAGTCCGGCGCCGGCATGTCCTGCGGATCGGCGCCGTAGTCCCAGCCGGGCAGCACGGTGGCCTGCGCGGTGTCGCCCAGCATGGAGCGTGCCACCGCCTGCAAGGCCCGCCCGCGCGCGGCGTCGACGGCGAAGCTGTAGGGGATGACGCGCAGGCGCAGCGGCACGGGGCTGAGCGAACCCAGCAGCTTGCGGTAGTAGGGCAGTCCCATGTCCAGCGGGAAGTCCGCGCGCAGTCGTGTTTCCTTCCAGCGCGCCACCGCCGCCAGCGCCAGGCGGGGAATCACGACCACGATGGCCAGCAGCGCCGCGTACAGATGGACCCAGCGGGCGCCGCCCGTCGCGAAGCCGTCGGCGTCGAACCGCAGCGCGGCGATTTCCGCCGGCGTGAAGCCCGGCACGCGGAACAGCCAGGTCGCGGGCGCGAATAGCACGCCCAGGATCGCGTGCACCTGGCTGGCGTCGAGGAAGGTGCTTTCCCAGCCCACGCGGTATTCGACGGTCAGCCCACGTGCGTAGAGCGACAGGGCGACGCCTGCACCGAACAGCGCGGCGCAAAGATGAAGGATGCGCTTGCCGCGCGCCAGGTGCAGCGGCGCCGCCAGGCGCTGCCAGTCGAGCGCGAAGCGCGCCCCGGCGGCGGCCAGCGCGGGCGAGCCCCGGCGCCGGCGCCAGCCTTGCGGCAGCCAGGGCCGCGCGAACAGCGCCGCGCCCCGACGCCGCAGGGGCGGCACCGCGACGGAGACGGCCAGGAGCGCATACATCAGCAGGTTCCAGCCCAGCACGGCCAGCAGCGGTGGCGACAACAGGTCCATGCGGTGCGGGTTGGCGATGCGTTCGGTCAGCGCGCCGGCCAGGAAGGCCGCCAAGGGAAGCAGCCAGCCGGCCAGGGCGGCCAGGCGAGGAGGATGGCGCATGGCCTTGAGCGCCGGCGCGCGCCGCTCCAGCCCATCCAGCAGCAGGGCCGCGCGGGTTTGCAGGAAACTGCCGGCCGGGTCCCGTCCGGCGTCGCGGCCGCCTTGCAATCCGCACAGGTTGCGGGCGCTCAGGCTGGCCTCGCGGCGATCCTCGGCGCGCAGCAACTGGTGTTCGTCGTCGGTGGTTTCCAGGGCGTGGGCCAGCACCACGTCCCTGGCCGCTCGTTCATCCATCGGCGTCCTGATCGGGTCTACAAGCCGACAGACTATATAGGAATCGGCGCCCGGGGGCAGTGCGGGCATCCTTTTAGCGAGAACAGGCCCTAGGCTGGTTCGACATTCGTTTTCTTTAGCCGGTCTTGTCCGGGGCACCGGGGCCGGGGGGCGGGCGGGGCGCAGCGACGCCGGTCCCGCTGCGCGGGACTTCCCGGTGGGGACAGGGTGGCCGGGGCGGGCGCAGAACTCGGACCGGGGTAGCCCACTGGGCTACCCCGAAAGCCGTCCTCAAACAGCTGCGCCCTTGCTTCCCCGTCCACCCTGTCCCCACCGGCGGCTCCGAATGCGCCCCACCGCGGGCCGCCCCACCCCACCGATCAAGGACGGTTCAAGAACCCGATCCCAGACATTCATGAATGTCGATTCAGCCTAGTGCGACGTGTCCGCGGCGGACATCGTCTGGGCCTTGCGCCGGGGCGGCCGGTCCAGCGCCGCGCGCAGGGAGGCGTACTCCTGATCGATGCGCGTCAGCCGCGTCTGCCGCGCGGCCTCGTCGGTCCAGCTGCCCTGCAGCGCGCTTTGCCGGTCGAAGCGGTACACCAGGCCGGCATTGTCCAGCAGCGCGGCGTCGCCCGCGGGCTCGAACCCGGCAAGATCGTGCCGGGCCAACTGTTCCTGGCCCGGACGAGTCTGTTCCAATGAAGTCAGGTGGGCGGCCAGGCGCGCCCGCACGGATTCCGGCAGCGCGCGCCGGGCCACGACCAGCGGCGCGGGCAGCGGATCCGATCGCCACAGCACGGCCAGCCGGCCGTACTCCATCGGAAAACGTTCCTTGAAGCGCGCCAGGTCGGAGCCGGTGGTCAGGCCCACGTCCGCTTCGCCGTTGGCGACCGCCAGCGCATTGGTCTGGTGGCTGCCCTGGACCTCGGCCGCGAAGAAGGCTTCCATGCGCAACCCGCGCGGCAGGAACAACTGAAGCTGCGGGACCAGATAGCCCGAGAAGGAGCGCACCTCGCCCCGCGCCAGGCGCCACTTGGCCGACAGGGCCAGCATCTGGTCCAGCGTGGCGGGCGCGGCGCCGCGGCGGGCGATGAGGACGGTGCGATGACGGTCGGAGTCGGCGGGCAGGCCGCGGGCGATCACCGTCATGCCATAGCGGGTGACGGCGTCGATGGCCAACTGGCCCGACAGCACCGCCAGGTCGATGTCGCCCCGCCGCAGGGCCGCGGCCATGGCGTCATAGGAGGTCGGCGCGAGCAGCCGGGCCGGCTGGCCGAGCGCCCGCGACAGGTCCGCGACCAGAGGGGCCCAGTCGTTGCGCGTTTCCAGCGGGCCTTCGACCGGCAGTACGCCCAGCCGGAGCGATTGGCCGTGGACGGCGGAAGCAGCGGCCACCAGCCCCAGCGCCGCCAGGCGCAGCAGGGCGGGCGCCACGGACCGGGAAGGGCGCCGCGGCGGACGGCGAAAAACAGGCATGGGCGCGTCCTGATGAATCGGAACTGTGCTTATGGATTTATTTTTGGTATCTTGTTTTCCTGTAATTGGATTCTTTTTTTGTGTCCATTGCAAGGCGCGTCACAATATTTCCCTTCGAGCCCTTCCTGCCCATGCCCCTGCAAGCTCCCGGCCCGGCCGACCCGGTATTGGAGTTGCTGCTTTCGCGGCTGCGCCTGCACGACACCGTCACCACGCCGTACTACATCCAGCTGCAGCGCCAGATCCAGGCGCTGATCGACGGCGGCGAACTGCGCCCCGGCCACGGGCTGCCGTCCGAGCGTGTGCTGGCCCAGGCGCTGAACCTCAGCCGCACGACCATCAAGCGTTGCTACGACGCCCTGCGGGATACTCAGGCGGTGGCCAGTTCGCAGGGGCGCGGCGGCACCGTGGTAAAGGCCGCCCCCCGCGTATCGCCGGCCATGCAGCGGCTCAAGGGGTTCACCGAGGAAATGCGGGAGCTGGGGCTGGTTCCCTCGACCCGGGTGCTGGCGCGCGCCGTGGTCCAGGACCGCATGGTGGCGTCGATCTTCGGGCGGCCCTCGAATGCCGAGTTCCTGAAGCTGGTGCGGGTGCGCCTGGCCGACGACGCGCCCATGTCGCGCGAGGTCGCGTGGTACGACCTGGCCGTCGCGCCCGGGCTGGCGGAATGGGATGGCAAGGGGTCGGCGTACGCCCACCTGCGCGAACACTGCGGCATCGAACTGGCCTGGGCCGATCAGTCGGTCGAGGCCGTGTTCAGCTCGCCGGAGGAAGGCGAGGTCTTCGGCTTCGCGCAGCCCGGGCCTTGCCTGCTGCTGAAGCGGCGATCCCATTCGGCCCAGGACGTCCTGGTCGAATACGTGGAAGGCACGTTCCGCGGCGACGCCTACGTCTACCGGCTCAAGCTCCGGTCCTGAGCATCGCGCGCAGCCCGTCGCGGTCCGGCAGCGAGGCCAGGATGCCGGGATGCGCGATCGACCATGCGGCGCAGGCGCCGGCCGTCTCCAGCGCGGCCGCCATGCTTCGTCCGCCGGCCAGCGCCCGGCACAGGCCGGCGCTGAAGGCGTCGCCCGCGCCTATGGTCTTGACTATGCGGGTGGGAATGGGCGCGGCCACGTGGTGTGCGCCGTCGCGGCTCCACGCCGCGCTGCCCTGGTCGCCCAGCGTGACCACCAGCCAGTTTCCCGGCCAGCGCCGCCAGAGCGCGGGCAGGGCGGACGCGATCGCGCGCAGCCGCTGGTCCCGGCCGGCCGGCAAGGCGCATTCCAGCAGGACCTGCGCTTCGCCTGCGTTGACGACCAGCACGTCGGTGCAGGCCAGGACGTCGTCCGGCAACGTCTGCCAGGGCGAGGGATTGAGCACGGCCAGAACGCCGTGCGCGCGCGCCCGCGCCAGCGCGGCGCGCACCGTGTCGAGCGGGACTTCGAGCTGGGCGTAGAGCAGCGCGGCCGACGCGATGTCTTCTTCCGCCGCGGCGATCTGGTCCGGTCCCAGTGCCTCGTTGGCACCGGGGTGCACGACGATCTGGTTGTCGCCGTCGGCGCCGATGAATCCCGCGCCGTGGCCCGAGGGCTGGCCGCAGCGCAGGATCCGGCGGGTGTCCAGTCCTTCGCCGTGCAGCCATGACAGCAGGCTATCGGCCGGGGTGTCGTTGCCGATCGCCATCAACAGGTCGACCCGGGCGCCCAGCCGGTGGCATCCCACCGCCACGGCCAGCCCCTTGCCCGCCGCCTCGGCGACGAAGCCGCGGGCCCGCAGCGTTTCGCCCGGCCGGGGCAGCCGATCCACGCTCCAGCAGCAGGCCTGCATGAAGCTGCCCAGGACGGCGATGCGCGGCGGCGTGGCGGACATGGCACGGTCCTCGTGTCGCGGGTGGCCTTTCATGGTCGAGCAAACCCTTCCTGCGCCGGCGAGCGCCTTGCATTACGACTTCGTAATGGTCTTTGGCGCCCGAATCGCGCGTATGACGGGCGTGAGCGCCAAATGGCCCCTTTCCGGATAGTAACCGTCCAGGCGGCCACGGCGGGGGGGCCGACACTAGACTGGAAGTTCTCAATAGGAGGACTCGCCATGGCTACATTTCTGGTCTTTATCGGCATCATCGCGGCAACGGTGGCCGTCATATACATCCTGGTCAAGCTCCTGATGATGTTCAACGGCGGGGACAAGAATGAAGAGACCCCGCGGGATGTCGCTTCCTCCGATCACCATCACGGCAAGGTGGAAACGGTCCGGAAATAGCCGTGGGCCACGCGCGGCCTCACGGGTCCGAAAACTCGTCGAAGATGAGGCCGCGCAGCCACTGGTTGGACGGCTCGCGGTGGAACTTCGCGTGCCAGAATAGATTGATGCCGATCCGGGGCAGCGCCACCGGATGGTTCACCGCGGTCAGGTTGAACGGCTCCAGGCACTCGTTCGCGTAGCGCTCGGGCACGGTGGCGATCATGTCGGTCGACCGCAGGATGTGGCCGATCGCCACGAAGTGCGGCACGGTCAGGCGCACCTTGCGCTGTACGCCCTTCTTCTGCATGAATTCATCGACGATGCCGTGTCCGGTGCCGGCCGACACCGCCACCACGTGATCGGCCTTGCGGAACGCATCCAGCGTCAGCTTGCGGCCGTCCAGCGCGTGTCCGCGCCGGAACATGCAGACGTATTTCTGCGTGAACAGCCGGCGCTGGAAGAAGCCGGCATTGAGCTGCGGCAGCAGCCCGATGGCCAGGTCCACGTGGCCGGCCTCCATTTCGTCCCTGAGGTTGACCGCCGTGTTGCGCACCGTGTTGATCGACACGCCCGGCGCGATCCGGGCCGTGGCCTCCATCAGCCTGGGCAGGAAATAGATCTCGCCGATGTCCGTCATGCCGACCGTGAAGGTGCGGTTGCTGCTGGCCGGATCGAAGCTGCTGCGGAAGTTCAGCGTGTCCTGGATGGTGCCCAGCGCATAGGCGATGGGTTCGGCCAGTTGCCGTGCGTAGGGCGTGGGTTCCATCCCGCGTGTGGTGCGCAGGAACAGGTCGTCGCCCAGCAGCTTGCGCAGCCGGTTGAGCGCATTGCTGACCGCCGGCTGCGTCAGTCCGAGCTTCTCGGCCGCGCCCGATACCTTGCGTTCCATCAGCATCTGGTTGAAGACGACCAGCAGATTGAGGTCGATGTCTTTCAGTTCCATGAGGCCAACCATTCACACTGGTGATTGAGTCTATTCACGATATTCTATATATAAATATTCGACCCCTTCCTATACTTTCGTCGACGAACACAACTACTCCAAGACGCGAGACACACATGGAATTGGTCGTTCAGCCCATGGGCCGCTCGCTGGCGGTGGAGCCAGGCGCGAACCTGCTGCAGACGCTGCGCAGCAATGACGTCCCCGTGTCCTACAGCTGCATGGCCGGCCGTTGCGGCACCTGTCGATGCAAGGTGCTGGACGGTGGCGTGCTGGAATCGGGCCGCGAGGCCAAGCTGACCAATCCGCACGACGGCCGCTACGTGTTGGCCTGCATGAGCGTGCTGACGGACAACTGCACCATCGAGATCCCCGAGGTCGACGAACTGGTGGTGCATCCGGCCAAGGTGCTCAAGGCTTCCGTGGCCAGCATCGAGGCCGTCACCCACGACATCCGCCGCGTGGTCCTGCGATCGGCCAAGACGCTGGAGTTCTCGCCCGGCCAGTACGCGACGCTGCAATTCACCCCCGAGCACATCCGGCCGTATTCGATGGCCTGCCTGAGCGGCAACGAACTGGAGTTCCACGTGCGCGTGGTGCCCGAAGGGCGCGTCTCGGGCTACATCGACACCCAGTTGAAAGTAGGCGACCAGGTGCGCGTCAGCGGCCCGCTGGGCACGGCCTACCTGCGCCGCAAGCACGCCGGCCCGATGCTGTGCGTGGCCGGCGGGACCGGACTGGCGCCCGTGCTGTCCATCGTGCGCGGCGCGCTCGAGGCGGGCATGCGCAACGACATCCACCTGTACTTCGGCGTGCGTTCCGAACAGGACGTCTACGGCAAATCCTGGCTCGACGAGCTGGCGGCCCGGCATGACAATCTGCACGTGCACGTCGTCGTGGCGGCGGGGGCTGAACTGCCGGGACACCGCAGCGGCCTGGTGACCGACGCGGTCGACGCCGACTGGGCCGGCCTGGCCGGCTGGCGTGCCTACCTGTGCGGGGCGCCGCCCATGGTCGATGCCGCCACCCTGGTGCTGGCGCGCAAGGGCCTGTCCGCCGACCACGTCTACGCCGACGCTTTCTACGCAAGCAGCGATTGACCGCGCCCGCGCGCGATCCCAACCATCACGACAAGGAGGCAAGCATGGGTGAAACCACCGTTTTCCCGCGCGAACTCGAATGGAAGGACAGCGGTTCCAGCCGCATCCCGTTCTGGGCCTATACCGACGAGTCGCTCTACAAAAAGGAGCTCGAGCGCTTCTTCTACTCGGGCCACTGGAACTACATCGGCCTGGAGGCCGAGATTCCGAACCCGGGCGACTTCAAGCGCACCGTGGTGGGTGAGCGCTCGGTCATCATGACCCGCGCCGAGGACGAGACCATCCATGTGATCGAGAACGTCTGCGCGCACCGGGGCATGCAGTTCTGCCGCGAGCGCAGCGGCAATCGCAAGGAACTCGTCTGTCCCTACCACCAGTGGAACTACACGCTCAAGGGCGACCTGCAGGGCGTGCCGTTCCGGCGCGGCGTCAAGCAGGGCGGCAAGGTCAACGGCGGCATGCCGGCCGACTTCAAGACCGCCGACAACAACCTGAACAAGCTCAAGGTCGCCACCCGGGGCGGTGTCGTGTTCGCTTCGTTCGACCACGGCGTGCCGTCGCTGGAGGAGTTCCTGGGCCCGGTCATCCTGGGCTATTTCGACCGCCTGTTCAACGGCCGCAAGCTCAAGCTGCTGGGCTACAACCGCCAGCGCATTCCGGGCAACTGGAAGCTGATGCAGGAGAACATCAAGGACCCGTACCATCCGGGCCTGTTGCACACCTGGTTCATCACCTACGGCCTTTGGCGCGCGGACAACAAGTCCGAGCTGAAGATGGACGACCGGTTCCGCCACGCCGCCATGATCTCCACGCGCGGTTCGGCGGGCGTGAAGTCCGAGGTCACCGCCGGCGTGACCAGTTTCAAGGAAACGATGGAGATCAACGACAAGCGCCTGCTCGATATCGTCCACGAGCTATGGTGGGGCGAACCTACCGCCGTGATGATGACGATCTTCCCCAGCGTGATCTTCCAGCAGCAGGTCAACAGCGTGTCCACGCGGCACATCCAGCCGAACGGGCATGGCTCGTTCGACTTCGTCTGGACGCATTTCGCCTTCGAGGACGATACGCCGGAGATGATCCAGCGCCGCCTGATCCAGGCCAACCTGTTCGGCCCGGCGGGATTCGTGTCGGCCGACGACGGCGAGGTCATCGAGTTCTCGCAGAGCGGCTTCGAGCAGAAGCCCTACCACCGCGCCCTGGCGGAACTGGGCGGGACAGCGGTCGAGAACACGGACCACATGGTGACCGAGACGCTGATCCGCGGCATGTACGAGTACTGGCGAAAAGTGATGGACGTCTGAGGGCCTGGAGAAACGAACATGAACGATGTGCAGACCTATCTGGAAGTGGCCCGCCTGCATGCCGACTACGCGGCGGTCGTGGACAGCCGGCAATGGGAGGCGTGGCCCGATTTCTTCCTGGACGAGTGCGAATACAAGATCCAGCCACGCGAGAATTTCGACCGCGGGCTGCCGCTGGCCACGCTCTACCTGATCAGCAAGGGCATGCTCAAGGACCGCGTGTACGGCATCAGCGAGACCCTGTTCCACGATCCCTATTACCAGCGGCACGTGTGCGGCCTGCCCCGCATCCTGAAGGACGAGGATGGCGAGTTGCACGTGGAGGCCAACTACGCCGTGTTCCGCACCAAGCTGACCGGCGAATCCACGGTATTCAACGTCGGCCGCTACATCGACCGCATCCGGCGCACCCCCGAGGGGCTGAAGTTCGCGTCGCGCGTGTGCGTGTTCGATACCGAGATGATTCCCAATTCCCTGATCTATCCGATTTGAGGTGACCATGGCTGACTGGACCGATGTGGCGGCGACGGATGACGTGCCGGAAGACGACGTGATCGGCGTGCAGGCGGCGGGCAAGGACCTGGCGCTGTACAGCGTGGAAGGAGCGTTCTACGCTACCGACAACATCTGTACGCACGGCCACGCGCGCCTGTGTGATGGCTTCCTGGAAGGCGCGGAGATCGAATGCCCGCTGCACCAGGGCCGCTTCGACGTGCGCAGCGGCAAGGCGATGTGCGCGCCGTTGACCGAAGACATCAAGACCTACCCCCTCAAGGTCGAGGGCGGGCGCATCTGGCTGCAGTTGAACTAGTCCGATGCCGTATTTGCGACAAGGAGACATGCACATGCAGGAGCCTGACCAGACAGGCCGCCCGCTGCGGGCCTACACCGATCCGGCATATCGGCCGCTGTGCGCGACGCTGGCCGAGGTCCGCGCCAACATCGACCGGCTGGACGACCAGATCGTGGCGCTGCTGGCGCAGCGCGCCATGTACGTGAAGGATGCCGCGCGTTTCAAGAAGGACGCCTTCCAGGTCAGCGCGCCGGCGCGCCAGGCCGAGGTGTTCGCCAAGGTGCGCGCGCTGGCCACCCGCCACAACCGGGGATTCGAAGGCCTGGAGGACGTGGTGGATGCCGGCTACCGTGCGCTGGTGGCCGCATTCATCGCCGTCGAGCAGAAGTATCACGACAGGATGACCAGCGCGGAGGACGGAAATGCATAAGCAATGGAAACGCGCGGCGGCCCGGGGAATGATAGCCGCGCTGGTGGCCTGTGCGCTGCCGCTGGCGGCCCAGGCGCAGGCCTGGCCGGCCCGGCCGCTGAAACTGATCGTGCCGTTCGGGCCCGGATCCAGCCCTGACCAGGTCGCGCGCGTGGTGGGCGATCGCCTGGGCGGCCTCCTGGGGCAGACCGTGGTGGTCGAGAACCGTCCCGGCGCCAGCGGCAACATCGGCACCAACGCCATCGCCAAGGCGCAGCCTGACGGCTACACCTTCGGCGTGTCCATCACCGGGCCCCTGGTCAACAACACCGTGCTGTTCGACTCGCTGCCCTACGATCCGGCCAAGGACATCGCGCCGCTGACGCTGGCGGTGCACCAGCCCAACGTGCTGGTGGTGCCGGCCTCGTCGGGCATCGCCAACGTGGCGCAACTGCTGGACACGCTGAAGAAGAACCCGGACAAGTACAACTTCCCGTCCACCGGCGCCGGCACGGTCTCGCACCTGTCGGTGGAACTGATGCTGCAGCAGATCGGCGCCAAGGCGGTGCATGCGCCCTATCCGTCGTCTCCGGCCGCGCTGACCTCCCTGCTGTCCGGCGACACCCAGTTCGCCGCGCTGCCGCCCATCGCCGTCATGCCCATGGTGAAGGACGGCCGGCTCAAGGCCCTGGCCGTGACCTCGTCCAAGCGCTCGGCCCTGCTGCCCGACATCCCGACCCTGGGCGAAGCCGGCGTGCCCGGCATCGAGGGCTCGGCCTGGATAGGCTTCGTGATTTCGTCCAAGGTGCCGGCCGACATCCAGAAGAAGCTGTCGGATGCGCTGATTACCGCGTTGAAGGACCCGGAAGTCCGCAAGAAGCTCGAGACGCAATACATGGAGCCGGCCGCCACAACGCCGCAGGCGTTCCGCCGCTACATGGACGACGAGCTCAAGCGCTGGGCGCCGTTGATCAGGAAGCTGGGGTTGAAGGGGCAATAGACGGGAATCCTGCCCAGACTGGCGGGCATGCTGCAAAATAGGAGCCGATACCCCGCAAGCCGGCCTGTCGCGCTTGCGGGGGAAGATCAGGATGGCTCGTTGCATATGAAGAACGAAACTGGAACGAAGCGCAAGCCGCGGGCCGAGCCGGAGAAGGCGGCGGCCCCGAAGCCGGGCCGTCGGGCGGCCTCGGCGCGAGGCGTCAAGACCGACCTGCAGCGGGCCGATTGGGTGCGCGCAGGCCTGCGTGTGCTGGCGCAATCCGGGGTGGACGCCGTGTTGATCCCGCGCCTGGCCACGGACCTGGGAGTGACCAAGGGCAGCTTTTATTGGCATTTCGAATCGCGCGACGACCTGCTGCTCGCGCTGATCGAGGAGTGGAAGCAGCACGCCACGCTGCGCGTGATCGAGATCGTCGAAAGCGCGTCTACGTCCCCGCAGGAAAAAATCCGCCTGATCGCCTTCATCGGCACCAACTCGCCCATCGACGAATTCGGCGGCGCCATCGAACTGGCCGTGCGCAACTGGGCCCGGACGAATCCCGACGTGCGCAGCGCCGTGGCCGACGTCGACCAGCAGCGGCTGACCTACCTGACCAGCTTGTATGCCGAGATGGGCGCCAAGGTCGATCCGGAACTGCTGGCCTGCCTGCACTATAGTTTTTCGACGGGCCTGCGCCTGATCTTCGCCTACCCCGAGCAGCAGAAACTGGCGATGCGGCAGGCCGCGCTCGACACCATTTTCTTTCCTTCGCCCGTCAAGTAGCCCGCCCGGCCAAGCGTTCGAGATCCGCCAGGGCCTGGGCATATTCGGCCGCCAGTCCATCGACGATGGCGGCGGTGGAGGCGATCTCAGCGACCGCGCCCACGCCCTGGCCGGCGCTCCAGACGTCGCGCCATGCCTTGGCCTCGCCGCTGTCCGCCCGCTTGCCGAATGAAAAACTGCGGCGTTCGCGTGACGCCAGCGTGCCGATGTCGACTCCCGCCGCCTCGAAACTGCGGACGAGGTAGTTGGCGGGCAGCCCCGTGACCGCATCGCTGCAGACGATGTCGGCCGCCGTCGCATCCACCACCATGTTCTTGTAAGACGCCTGGGCGTTGGCCTCGTGCGAGGCGATGAAGCGCGTGCCGATGTAGGCCAGGTCGGCCCCCATTGCCTGTGCGGCCAGCACCTGGCGGCCTTCGGCGATGCACCCCGACAGCACGATGAGCCCATCGAAGAAACGCCTCGCCTCCGCGGTGAACGCCATCGGATTGATGCTGCCGGTATGTCCGCCGGCCCCCGCGCAAACGAGGATCAGGCCATCGACGCCGGCATCGACGGCCTTGCGCGCATGGCGCAGCGTCGAGACGTCGTGCAGCACGATGCCACCGTAGGCGTGTACGCGCTCGACCACGTTGCCGGGCGGATTCAGGCTCGTGATGACGATGGGGACCGCGTGCCTGCATACGACGTCCAGATCGTGGGCGAGGCGCGGATTGCTGGGGTGGACGATGAGATTGACCGCGTAGGGGGCAGCGGGCCATGGCGGGGAGCCCCGGTTCCATCCATCTATCTGCGCCTGCACATGGGAGAGCCAGAGCGATAGCTCGCTTTCCGGGCGCGCGTTCAAAGATGGGAAGGCTCCGATGATGCCCGCCTTGCATTGCTCCGCCACCAGTTCCTTCGACGAGACGATGAACATGGGTGAGCCCATCGCGGGGACGCGCAGGCGCCATGGATGAGTAACGCGGTGCGATCGCGGAGGAGGCGTGTTCAAGGGTTTCTCCCAGGGTTGACGGTCATGGGGGCGTTCAATAGAGTAGCTTCCATACCGACCAGTATGGAACGGAATCCAGTTCAAGGCAAGAAGCGATGACGAGCTCCGACCACTCCTTTGGCCCAGCATCCGGCCACGCGTCGATCGGCGAACGCAGCGTTGCGCTGCGCTCGCTCTGGTCTCGCGGCGCGCGTCTGGCGCAGGGCCTGCGCGAGGGAGGCGTCAGGGAAGGCGACGCGCTCGCGATACTGATGCGCAACGACCTCTGCTTCCTTGAGGCCATGATCGCCGCCAGCCTGCTCGGGGCCTATGCGGTGCCCATCAACTGGCACCAGAAGGCGGATGAATCGGCATTCATCCTTGCCGACGCGGCGGCGCCGGTACTGCTGGCTCATGCGGATCTGCTGGCGGGGATGGGCGGGGCGATACCACGCGGCGTGCGGGTCATCGCCAGTCCCACGCCGCCCGAGATCCAGCGGGCCTACGGGTTGGACGCCGGATGCTGTGCCGTGCCTTCCGGGGTGGAGAGCCTGGAGCAAGTGATCGCGGCCCATGGCGAGCTGGAGGATCGCTCCGCGGCGGGTACTCGCGGCAGCATCATCTATACCAGCGGAACCACGGGGCGGCCCAAGGGGGTGCGGCGCGCGGCGCTCGAACCGGACGCGGCCCGCCGCTTCGCGGCGCTGTCGCAGCAGTGGTTCGACCTGCGTCCCGGCGTGCGTACCGTCATGGCCGGCCCCATGTATCACAGCGCGCCCAACACCTATACCCGATCGGTCCTGAATTCGGGAGGCAGCATCGCATTGATGCCGAGATTCGATGCCGAGGAATTGCTGGCATTGATCGAGCGCGAGCGCATCACCCACCTGCACCTGGTCCCCACCATGTTCGTGCGGCTGCTTCGCCTGCCCGAGGCGGTCAGGGCGCGCCATGACCTGAGTTCGCTGGAGTTCGTCATCCACGGCGCGGCGCCCTGTGCCCGCGAGATCAAGCAGGCCATGATCGATTGGTGGGGGCCGGTCATCCACGAGTACTACGGGGCGACGGAAACCGGCATGGCCAGCCGCAGTTCGTCCGAGGAGTGGCTGGCCCGGCCAGGAACCCTCGGCCGGGCCTGGCCGGGACGGGAGCTGCGTGTCTATGGCGAGAATGGCGAGCGCCTTGGCGCCGGGCAGATCGGCGAGATCTACGTGGGGCTGCAAGGGGTGCCCAACTTCACCTACCTGAACGCCGACGCGCAGCGGGTCCAGGTCGACCGCGACGGGCTGGTTACCAACGGCGACGTCGGCTATCTGGACGAAGACGGCTACCTGTTCCTAGTCGATCGGAAGAAGGACATGGTCATTTCCGGTGGCGTGAACATCTATCCCGCCGAGATCGAATGCGCGCTGGCCGAGCACGAGGGCGTGGCCGACAGCGCGGTGATCGGCGTGCCCGATGCCGAGTATGGGGAAAGGCTGGTGGCCTTCGTGCTGCCGTCCGATGGCCTTGCCCTGTCGGAAGACGCGCTGCGCGGCTTCCTGAAGAGCAAGCTGGCGAATTTCAAGGTTCCCCGGGAGTTCGTCTTCGTCGATGAGCTTCCCCGGGACGACTCCGGCAAGCTGATGAAGCGCAAGTTGCGCGATCCCTATTGGGCCGGGCGGGCGGCGGCCATCTGAACGAGCACGCACCGAGGAGACGACGATGCGAACTATTGCGGTCGCGGCGGCCCTGTCGGCCGCCTTGGCGGGATTCCCCTGCTGGGCGAAGTATCCCGAACGCCCCATACGGCTGATCGTGCCGTATCCGGCGGGCGGCACCACCGACGTGCTGGCGCGCCTGGTGGCCAAGGTCATGGCCGAGGCATTGGGGCAGGAGGTATTCGTCGACAACCGGGCGGGCGCGGCCACCATCGTGGGCGTGGACGCGGCAGCCAGGGCTCCCAACGATGGCTACACCATCCTGCTCGCGACGGCCACGTCGTTCGCGGTCAATCCCCATATCTACAAGAAGCTCCCTTATCGCCTGGACGAGTTCATTCCGATCGGGTTCATCGGCGAAGCACCCATCCTGCTGGTTTCTCCCGTGTCGTATCCCGCACGCAACCTGCCCGAACTGGTCTCGAGACTGAAGGCCGATACCGCCGGCACGGCCATCGCGACTACCGGCAAGGGCGGCTTCTCGCATTTGACGGCCGCCATGTTCTTCAACGCCATCGGCGCCAGGTACCGCGACGTGCCGTACCGTGGGGAAGCTCCGGCCATCCAGGACGTGGTGGGGGGCCAGGTGAACCTGTACTTCGGCAGCATGCCGGGCACGCTTCCCCATGTCAGCGCCGGACGGCTGCGCGCCTATGGCGTGACGTCGGAACAGCGGTCGCCGTCGGCGCCCGCCATCCCCTCATTCGCCGAGCAGGGACTGCCCCAGGTGGTCGCCACGTCCTGGTTCGGGCTGTCGGCGCCCAAGGGAACGTCGTCCGACATCATCGCCACGTTGGGGGCGGCGCTGGCGAAGGCGATGAAGGAACAGAGCATGCGCGACAGGCTGGCGCAGGAAGGCGCGGTCACGCGCGAGATGTCGCCGGCCGGGTTCGCTGATTACATTCGCCGCGACAACGAGCGCTGGGGCGGCATCGTGCGGGCGGCCGGCGTGGAAGCGGAGTAGGCCATGAGCGGATACATGCTGGAGCAGGTGCTGTACGACCTGGGAACGCGCCGCGATGCGCGTGAGGCTTTCGCGGCTGATGCCGCGGGGTTTCTTGCACGCTACCGCCTGGAACCCGCACAGGCCAGGATGGTCGTGGAGTTCGACGTGGCGCAATTGCAGCGCGAGGGCGTCAGCCCATTGCTGACCTATGGCTATTGGATGATGAACGCACCGTCGCGGACGAGGGCCTCCTATCTGGCGAGGCTGTGCGAAGCGCGGGAGGAGGGGGCATGGCAAGCATCGTAGGCGGCTTCGTCATGCCGCATGAACCCGGTATCTTCTACATGCCCAGGGAGCGCTGGACGGAAGGCCAGCACCGGGTCATGGCGGCCTATGGCGAGATCGCGCGCCGCATAGGCGAACTGGAAGCCACCGCGGTGGTCGTGGTCGGCGCCGACCACTACGTGCTGTTCGGGCCGGGATGCCTGCCGAGTTATCTGATCGGGATAGGCGAGGTCAGCGGACCTTATGAGAAGTTCGCCGGCATCGACCAGGGCGCGATTCCCAACCATGCGCCGCTTGCCGGGCACATCGCGCGCCATGGCCGGGACCATGGATACGACTGGGCCGTGGCCAAGGTGCTGCGCGTGGACCATTCGATCGGCCTGCCCGCGCGCGTGTGCGCGCTCGTCAATCCCTCGGTGCGCGGCGTGATACCGGTCTACCTGGCCAGTGGCGTGGAGCCGGTGATATCGCTGCGGCGGGCCCACCAACTGGGCGGCGCCCTGCGCGCGGCGGTCGAGGCCTGGGACACCGACGACCGCGTCGTGGTGATCGGTTCCGGTGGCATCAGCCATTGGGTCGGCATGCCGCAGATGGGACGGGTGAACGAGGCCTTCGACCATCGCGTGCTCGATTGCGTGGCGCGAGGCGATTCCCATGGCCTGCTGGAGATGAGCGATGCCGAGATCCTGGAGCAGGGCGGCAACGGCGCTTTCGAGATAAGGAATTTTCTTTGCATGATGGGCGCGCTGCCGGGCCGGACCGGACGAGTGCTGTGCTATGAGCACGGCGAAGAATGGGTGACCGGCCTGGGGTTCGCCGAAGTCCTGGAGCCAGCATGACGACTGACGTTATTCAACCCGGTCCGGACGAGCTCCGCGCGCTGGTGGATCTGGAACGCGGCGCGATCGACCGCCGCGTGTATTGGGACGAGGCCGTCTACCGGCTGGAGCTCGAACGCATCTTTGCCCGCTGCTGGCTGTTCGTGGCGCACGAGAGCCAGGTCGCGGAACCCGGCGATTTCCTGACCACCTACATGGGCGAGGACGGGGTGATCGTGGCCCGGGACGGCAATGGCGCGGTCAACGTCTTCCTGAACTCCTGCACGCACCGCGGCAACCGCATCAGCCTGGCCGAGGTCGGCAATCGCCGGCGCTTCACCTGCAATTATCACGGCTGGACTTTCGGGCTGGACGGCGCGCTGGTGGCGCTGCCCCAGGAGGACGTCTATCGGCAGACCTGCCCTGGCTTCGATCCGGGCGATCTCGGCCTGCACCGGGCCCGGGTCGCATCCTACAAGGGACTGGTGTTCGCGACCTTCGACGAGGAAGCGCCCAGCCTGGAGGATTACCTGGGCGACTATCGCTGGTACCTGGACGTGCTGCTGGACAACGATGAGGACGGTACGGAATTTCTGGAAGGCAGCATCAAGTCGCGCATGGCATGCAACTGGAAGTTCCCGGCGGAGAACTTCGCCGGCGATTCGTACCACGCCGCCTGGACGCACAACTCGGGCGCGATGGCGATGCTGGGGATGGGCGTGGGCAAGTCGAACCAGGAGAACAGCTACCAGATCAACGTCAACGGACATGGCTGGCAATTCGGCCTCGACATGGTCGGCAACGCGATGGTGCTGGGCGAACAGGACATCGTCGACTACCTGCGCGAGCGCGAGGAGAAAGTAGCCGCTCGCCTGGGCAAGCTGCGATCGCGCATGGTGGGGTCCATCAGTTCGGCCAACCTGTTTCCCCATATGTCCTTCCTGCCCGGCCAGAGCACTTTCCGCACCTGGCATCCCAAGGGGCCGAAGGCAATAGAACTGCATACCTGGGTGCTGGTCAACAAGTCCGCGCCTGAAAGCCTCAAGAGCCTGTACATGAAGGGGGTCATGAGGACTTTCTCGCCGTCGGGCACCTTGGAGATGGACGATGGCGACAACTGGGAGAACTCGACGCAGACCAACGATGGCGTGGTGACCCGGCGCCAGAAGCTGCACTACGCGCTGGGCCTGGACAGCGGCATCCAGCATCCCGAGCTGAAGGGGGCGGTGCATCTGCGCAAGTACAACGATTCGAACCAGCGCGCCTTCTACCGCCAGTGGCTGAAGCTGATGTGCGACGAGCGCGCGCACGTATCCAGGAGCTGAGCACATGCCCGTGAACCTAGGCGAGACCCCCACCCTGCGCAAGCCGGTCGCGCCGCCGCCGCCGATGCTGCCGCCGCGGGACCTGGTGTTCGAAGTGGAGCAGTTCCTGTATCGCGAGGCCCGCCTGCTGGACGACGAACGCTACCAGGAGTGGCTGGGACTGATGACCGAGGATGTCCATTATTGGATGCCCGGTATCCAGTCGCGTCACCGGCGGGACAAGAAGCCCAGGCTCGATCCCCGGCGCATGGCATTCTTCGATGACGACCTGCTGAACATGCGGCGGCGGGTGACCCGCTTTCTCGATCCGACGGCATGGGCCGAGGATCCGCCGACCCGCTCCTGCCACATCATCTCGAATATCGAGGTCGAACTGACCGATGCGCCCGGCCAATACCGGGTGTACTCCGCCTTCGTCAATTGCCGGGGCAGGGGCGAGGCGGAAGAGTACTGGTTGTCCGGCCGCCGCAACGACGTGCTGCGGCGCGTGGAGGACGGCGGCCTGCGCCTGGCGTCGCGCGAGATCGTCATCACGCAGACCGTCCTGCTGGCCAAGAACCTGAACGTATTCCTATGAATACACGGGCTCTCGAACGCGGCGCTTCTTCCTCGTCCGGCTGGCTGGCGGGGCAGGTCGCGGTCATTACCGGAGCGGCCAGCGGCATCGGCCGCGCGGTGGCCGAACGCTACCTGGAAGAAGGCGCGCTGGGCGTGGTATGCGTGGATGCCGACCGGGCTGGCCTGGACGAGTTGGCCCGGGAGCACGGGAGTCGCGTCGAACCGGTGATCGGCGACGTACGCGACCATGCGGTCCACGAACAGGCGGTCGAACGCGCGCTGGCAAGCTACGGCGGCCTGGACGTGCTGGTGGGCAACGCGGGGCTGTTCGATTTTCGCCGGCCCTTGAGAGGCTATACCGCCTCGGCCCTGGCGGCGACGATGGACGAGTTGTTCGCGGTCAACTTGCGCGGCTATCTGTACGCGGCCATGGCCGCGCGCGAGGCGCTGGAGGCAGCCGGTGGCTGCATGATCTTTACCGCCTCGGTGGCCAGCTTCCATGCGGGGGGCGGAGGCGTGCTCTACACCAT
Organism: Pigmentiphaga daeguensis; assembly: GCF_039523035.1. Taxonomy (NCBI): domain Bacteria; kingdom Pseudomonadati; phylum Pseudomonadota; class Betaproteobacteria; order Burkholderiales; family Alcaligenaceae; genus Pigmentiphaga; species Pigmentiphaga daeguensis. The sequence goes on from NZ_BAAAEN010000012.1 coordinate 85,910, forward strand.
GGGCAAGCACGCCGTGGTCGGCCTGGTGCGTCAGTTGGCCCTGGAGCTGGCACCCAGGGTGAGAGTGAACGGCGTCGGGCCGGGCGGCACGCTGACGGGACTGCGGGGCACGCAGACGCTGGGACATGGTGGCCGCCAGATCGATGCCGATCCGCGCGCCTTTGATGAACGTGTATCGGCGGCGGTGCCGCTGGCGTTCGCTCAGCGGCCGCGCGACCACGCCGGCCTTTATGTGCTGCTGGCCAGCCGCGACAACGCGCGCGCGGTCACCGGCGAAATATTCATGAGCGACGGCGGCGTGGCCGCCCGCTCGATTTGAGGAAACGGGCATGGACATTTCCGCGAGACATCCGGCCGTGGGCAAGACCGTCGAGGCCAACGGATTGCGCACGAACTATCACGAGGCGGGCGACGGGCCGCCGGTCATTTTCCTGCACGGTTCGGGGGCAGGGGTCAGCGGCTGGGAAAACTGGCATGGCGTCATGCCCGCGTTCGCGCGCCGGCACCGGGTGCTGGTCCCGGACATCGTCGGCTTCGGCTTCACCGAGCGGCAGCCGGGTGCGCGGTACAACATCAAGGTGTGGGTACAGCACCTGCTGGGATTCATGGATGCCATGAACGTGCAGCAGGCCGATCTGGTGGGCAATTCGTTCGGCGGCGCGCTGGCATTGGCCGTGGCGCTGCGCAATGGGCACCGCGTCCGCCGGATGGTGCTCATGGGCACGCCGGCCGGAGAGTTCGAGCAGCGCGCCTCGTCGGCGAGGTCCTGGTACTACCAGCCATCGCTGGAGAACATGGCGGAGCTGCTGCGCACCTTTCCCTACGATCCGGCCGTGATCACCGACGAGATGGTGAGGCTGCGCCACGAGGTCAGCCTGCAGGCGGGCGGCATGGACGCCTACCGCAAACTGTTCCCCGAGCCCGGGCAGGCGGGGGAGGTCAAGATGGTCAAAGGCATTCCGGAACGGGACCTGGAGTCGATCGCGGCGCCCGTCCTGGTGCTGCATGGGCGCGACGACCAGCGCGTACCCGTGGAGTGCGGGCTTCGTATCGCCCGGCGGTGTCCGCGCGCCGACCTGCTCATGTTTGGCCAATGCGGCCACTGGGTGCAGATCGAACGGCAGGATGCCTTCGTCCAGTCGGCCATGTCCTTCCTGGCGTGACCGCCAGGCTGTCTGTGCGATTCGCGCCCTCTACCCGATAAGGAAAGCCCGTGCTCGATTCCGATATCTCATTGCGGCTCGCGAAGGAGCTGGAGGCGGCTCAACACAGTCGCGTGCCGGTGCGGCAGTTCTCGCTGCGCCATCCCGACATGACCGTGGACGACGGCTATGGCATCCAGCGGGCGTGGATGCGCCTGAAGCGGGAGAGCGGCCGGACGCTGCGCGGGCACAAGATCGGCCTGACCTCGCGCGCCATGCAGCAGTCCAGCCAGATCGACGAGCCCGACTATGGCGCCCTGCTCGACGACATGTTCCATGAGTCGGGTCATGACATCGCGCACGACCGGTTTCTGGCGCCGCGCGTGGAAGTCGAGTTGGCTTTCGTGCTCGGCCGGCCGTTGCGCGGACCGGGAGTGACCGTCTTCGACGTATTGCGCGCCGCGGACTACGTGGTGCCCGCGCTGGAGATCATCGACGCGCGCATCGAGCAGACGGATCGGGAGTCGGGCCGGCCGCGCAAGGTGTTCGATACCATTTCGGACAACGCCGCCAGCGCGGGCGTGGTGCTGGGAGGCCGGCCGGTGCGGCCGGACGCCGTGGACCTGAGGTGGTGCGGCGCCCTGCTGCACAAGAACGGGATCATCGAGGAGTCGGGGCTGGCCGCCGCCGTGCTGGGCCATCCGGCCACCGGCATCGCGTGGCTGGCCAACAAGCTGGCGCGCCACGATGAAATGCTGGGCGAGGGCGAGATCGTCCTGGCCGGATCCTTCACCCGGCCCGTACCGGGCGCCCGGGGGGATACCTTCCATGCGGACTACGGTCAGCTGGGTTCGATCGGCTTTCGCTTCGCCTGACGGGGACATGGCATGAATCTGCCCGAGAATGCTTTCAAGCGTGCGCTCATCGACCGCCGGCGGCTTATCGGCCTATGGGCCGCGATGGCCGATCCCTATAGCCTGGAGATCTGCGCCCAGGCCGGATTCGACTGGCTGCTGCTGGATGGGGAACACGGTCCCAACGACTTGCGCAGCGTCCTGGCGCAGTTGCAGGCATTGGCCGCCTATCCGCCGGCGCCGGTTGTTCGCGTGCCCGACGGCGACGCCGTGCTGTTGAAGCAGTACCTGGAGATCGGCGTCCAGAATTTCCTCGTTCCCATGGTCGAGTCCGCGGAGCAGGCGCGGGCGATCGTCGCGGCGACGCGTTATCCGCCGCACGGGACGCGCGGCGTGGGGAGTTCCATCGCGCGGTCCTCGCGGTGGGCCACCTATGCGGACTACCTGTACGCGGCGAACGGGCAGATATGCGTGCTGGCGCAGGTCGAGACCGCGGCCGGCGTGGACCGTGTCGCGCAGATCGCCGCGGTGGACGGCGTCGACGGTATCTTCATCGGTCCGGCTGACCTGGCTGCTTCCATGGGGCACCTGGGGGAGCCGGGTCATCCCGAGGTGCGGGCGGCCATCGATCGGGCAAGGCGGGGGGCTTTGTCGCATGACAAGGCGGTGGGTACGCTGGCCACGGATTCCGCCCTGATACGGCAACATCTGGAGCAAGGCGCCAGCTTCGTCGCGGTGGGCGTGGATGCCGCTTTGCTGGCGCGCGCCACCCGCGAACTGGCCGCCGCCTGGATCAATCCAGCCTGACCTTGGCCTTGCGCACGACCTCGCCCCACTTGGCGCGGTCGGCCGCGATGAACGCCGCGAATTCCGCCGGCGTGTCCCCCTTCAGTTCTCCCCCATACGAGCGCCATTTCTCGGCCAGCTCCGGCGACCGCGCGGCCTTGCGCATGGCTTCGCTCAGCTTGTCGACGATGGCCTTGGGGGTGCCGGCCGGCGCCAGCAGCCCCTGCCAGGCGATGGGTTCGAAGTCGGCGATGCCCGACTCGGCGAAAGTCGGCACGTCGGGGAAGGTGGGGTGCCGCTGCTTGCCCGTGATCGCCAGCAGCTTGAGCTTGCCCGCGCGGATGTTGCCCGCCGCCGCCGGAAGCCCGTCGAACATCAGTTGCACCTGGCCCGCCAGCAGGTCCGCATAGGGGCTGTTGCTGTTGTAGGGCACGAAATTCAGCTTGGTGTCGGCGCTGAAACCAAACCATTCGCCCGACAGGTGGGAGTAGCTGCCCGGCCCCTGGGTGGCCACGTTGACCGCATCGGGCCTGGATTTCATCAAGGCCAGCAGGGCGCGTACGTCGTTGGCCGCCAGCTTGGGCGTGGCGATCAGTCCGGTGTTCAGGATGCCGAGCAGGCTGACCGGCGTGAAGTCCTTGGCCGCATCGAAGGGCAGCTTGGAATACAGGTGCGGCACGACCGACAGCGTGCTGGTGGTGCCGATGTACAGGGTGTAGCCGTCGGGCGTGGCGCGCGCGGCAGCCTCGGTGCCGATGATGCCGGAGGCCCCCGGCCGGTTGTCCACGAACACTGTTTGTCCCAGCACCTTGGTCAGCTCGGCCGCGATCTCTCGGGCATTGGCGTCGGGTCCGGTGCCAGCGGCGAAGGGAGCGATGATGCGGACCGCCCGTGCGGGGTAGTCCTCGGCGTGGGCGCCGGTCGAAACGAGGGCCGCCAGGGCGATGGCGGGCAGGCCGATGCGGCGTAACAGCGGATTCATGGGGCGTCTCCTGGGTTCATCACGATCGTGATTTTTGTTGGTCTATTATCAAAATAAGAGAATTCGTATATATTAAAAACACACGACAAACAAAAAATCAACTTTTATTCTCTTTTAAAGAGAACGAAAGGAGGAGTAATGACAATGCAACCCTCCCGCGCCCCCCAGGCCAGCCTGCCGCTCGCCTTCAGTCATCTTGGGCTGTACGCGCGCGACATCGACGCGATGGCGCACTTCTACCGGACCGTGCTGCGCTTCACCGAGACCGACCGCGGCAACCTGGGCCATACCCGCCTCATCTTCCTGAGCCGCGACCCGGCCGAACACCACCAGATCGTCCTGGTGTCGGGCCGTCCCGACGACGTGCGGTTCAGCGTCGTGAACCAGATATCGTTCCGCGTTCCCGACCTGCCCACGTTGCGGCGCTTCCACGAACTGCTGGTTGCGGCCGGCGTGGATGACATCCAGCCCGTGACGCACGGCAACGCCGTGTCCATCTATTGCCGGGATCCGGAAGGCAACCGGCTGGAGCTGTTCATGGACACCGACTGGTATTGCGAGCAGCCGCTGCGCGAACCGGTGGACTTCCGCGACAGCGACGAGGAGATCATGCGCAAGGCGGAGGCCATCGCTCGCCGCTATCCCCGTTTCCAGCCTCGTGCCCGGTGGCAGGCGGAGGTCGCCCGACGGATGGAAGCCGACCAGCATGCCTGAACGTTCATCGATGACGGCCGACGTGGCGATCGTCGGCTACGGGCCGGTGGGGGCCATGCTGGCCAATCTGCTGGGGCAGGCGGGACTGTCCGTCCTGGTGCTGGACAAGGAGCGCCAGGTTTATCCCCTGCCGCGCGCCATCCATTTCGATGGCGAAGTCATGCGCATTTTCCAGAGCGCGGGCCTGCGGGAGGCGGTGCTGAAGGTGGCGCGTCCCGGCAACCAGGGCATGCACTTCGTCAACGCCGAGGGCCGGACACTGCTGATCCGCGGCGGTACCTCCGACGACGGTCCGCACGGGTGCGCCAACAACTACTACTTCCACCAGCCCGAGCTGGAGCGCGTGCTGCGCGAGGGCGTCGCCCGCCACTCGGACGTGGCGGTGCGGCTGGGCTGCGAAGTGACGGCATTGCGCGAACGCGGCGACTGGGTCGAACTGGACTTGTCGGACGGCGGCACCGCGCGCGCCCGCTATGCCGTCGGCTGCGACGGCGCCCGGTCGCTGGTCCGCAAGACCATGGACAGCAGGATGGAGGACCTGGGCCTGCACCAGCCGTGGCTGGTCTTCGATGCGATCCTGAAGGACGAGGGGGTATCCCTGCCCGCGCATACCGTCCAGTACTGCGATCCCGCGCGGCCCATGACGTACTGCAACGTGGTCGGACGCCGCCGTCGCTGGGAAATCATGATCATGCCGGGGGACGACACCGCGGCCCTGGTCCGGCCGGATACGCTGTGGAACCTGGTGCGCCGCTGGGTCACCCCCGAGCAGGCCGATCTCGAGCGCGCCGTGGTCTACACCTTCCATTCCGTGCTGGCGCACGGCTGGCGCAAGGGCCGGATGCTGCTGGCCGGCGATTCCGCGCACCAGACGCCTCCCTTCCTGGGGCAGGGCATGTGCGCCGGCATGCGCGACGCCGCCAACCTGGCCTGGAAGCTCGAGGCGGTGCTGCGCGGGCGCGCCGGCGAGACGCTACTGGATTCCTACGAGTCCGAGCGGGCGCCCCACGTGCGGGCCTTCGTGGAGCTGGCCGTGCGCCTGGGCGCCATCATCCAGACCACCGATCCCGACGCGGCCCGCGAACGCGACCGGCGCTTCTCGGCCGGCGAGCCGGAGATCTTCGAGTTCCCGTCGCCCGCCCTGGGGCCGGGGCTCCAGGGCGATGCGCCCGCGCCCGCCGGGCAGCCCTTTCCGCAGCCCCGGCTGGATGACGGCAGCCTGCTGGACGAGGCGCTGGGCAACCGCATGGCCATCATCGGCGAGCCCGGCGTGCTGGGCGCGGTGGGCCAGGCCACGCGCGAGCGGTGGCGCGCGATGGACGCGACGGTGCTCGACCGCCCGGGCCGTACACTAGCGGCCTGGCTCGATGCGCACGGCGCGCGGGCCATCGTGCTGCGTCCCGACCGCTACCTGATGGGCGTGGCGCGCACCTCCGACGAACTCGAGCGCATCACGGCCCGCCTGCCCGCGGCCGAGGTCGCTTTGTCCCGATGACCGCATGGAAGAAAAATCCGCCACCAGCCTGGAACGCATGCTGCGGGTGCTGGACCTGTTCGACGACGAGCACCTGACCCGCACCGCCGAGGAGATCGCGTCGCTGCTGGACGTGTCCCTGCCCACCGGCTATCGCTACGTAAAGACGCTGGGCGACGCGGGGCTGCTGCAGCGTGCCGGCGATTCGCGCTACGCGCTGGGCCCGCGCATCGTGGTGCTGGACTACTACATCCGGCGGGCCGACCCGCTGTTGCAGGTCGCGATTCCCCACATGGCCGAACTGGTGGAGAAGACTGGCTTCGATTGCGTGACCTCGGCCTGGTTCGGTGCGCAGATCCTGGACACGCACCGCGAGATGGGCAAGGCGCCCGCGACGCTGTCCTACGGACGCGGGCGGCCTCGTCCGCTGTTCAGCGGCGGCGCGCCCAAGGTCATCCTGGCTTCGTTTCCGCCCGCGCAGCTGCGCAAGCTGTTCGACGCGCATGCGGCCGACATCGCCCGGGCCGGACTGCCCACGGAATGGCCGGCGTTCCGGAAGTACTACGCCGCGATCCGCCGGGCCGGCCATTACGTGTCCCGGGGGGAACTGGAGCCCCAACTGGCCGCTATCGCGGCGCCCATACCCAAGGCCGACGGCGCGGTCTGGGGCGCCTTGTCGGTGGTGATAGACATGCCGCGCATCGACGTGGTGGACGTGCCGCGCGTGGTGCAACTGGTCAGGCAGGCGGCGGGCAGGATCGCCGGCGAACTGGCGGGCGACTAGGGCTGCCGCCTTTCCACCCGCCTCAATCCGGCGTCAGCCGCGTATTGCTCGGCTGGCGCCGCTCGATGCTCCACTTCAGCAGCGCAGCGCATCGATAGATGCCGTGCGCGAACTTGCCGTAGGGCAGGGTCAGGAACAAGGCCATGACCACGCCCAGGTGCACGGCCAGCAGCAGGCCCATGGCGCCGGTGTCGCGCAGGGCCAGCAGCGCGAGGCCGGTCAGGCTGGTCAGGAACAGCAGGCAGATGAAGCCGCGGTCCATGGGGCGCTGGTCGGGATCGCCATGTGCCGGATGGCGGCGCAGGTTCAGCCACAGCAGGCCGGCCGGCCCGATCAAGAGGCCGATGCCGCCCGCGGTGCCCAGCAGCACGGGCAGGCTGGTCAGCGGATACGGCGCGTGCAGCCCCAGCGCGTAGTGGTAGAGCGTGGCCACGCAGGTGGCGGCGAAGCACAGCATGAAGCCATAGAAGGTGAAATGGTGGAAGCGGCGCCGCGCCAGCGTGAACGCGTCGTCCGTTTCATTGCAGCCCTTGCCGTGTCCGCCGTCCAGGTACTTCAGGCGCAGCGCGTCGTGCGCGGCCTCGGCCACGGCCGGCGCGGTGGGCGAGCCGGGCGAGACGTTCCGCCAGAAGCGCGTCACGCCCACTCCCAGCGCGACGATGGCCAGCACGAATACCGTGCCGAACATCGCCACCAGCAGGTTGTGGGGGAAGATGGCATAGAAATCGCCGGCAAGCGGCGCGTGCAGGATGCCGCCGTTCATGGCAGCGGCCAGCACCAGGAACAGCGCCAGCGCGAACGCCGTCGCCAGGGCCAGCGTGACGCCGTTGTGCCGGTACAGGCGTCCCAGGACTCCTGGCCAGGCGTAGTCGCCGTAGGTCTGCACGCGCACCTTGGCCATGGCGCGGGGCACGTTGACGCCGAATTCGTTCGGTGGCGCGTATTGGCAGGCGTGCAGGCAGGCGCCGCAGTTGTGGCACAGGTTGGCCAGGTAGTGCACGTCGGCCTTGCCGAATTCCAGCCTGCGCATCATGGCCGGGAACGTCGCGCAGAATCCCTCGCAATAGCGGCAGGCATTGCATATTTGCAGGACGCGGGCCGCTTCGTTCTCGTCGGCGGTCAGCGCGGTCGAACAGGCGCCGCCTTGCGCGGCGGCCTGGGTCCGCCATTGGATCGGCACGGCCTGTACGCCGGCCGCCAGGGTTTGCGCGTCGTGCGCGAGATGCTCAAGCTGCTTCAAGATCGGGTGCTCCGTGAATACGAGGGTGCCGCGCGGCCTCGGCGGCGCGGGTGCCGGCGATGCGGCCGAAGGCCGTGCCGATGGACATGCCGACGCCGGCGGTATAGCCCTTGCCCAGCACATTGCCGGACATCATTTCGCCGGCGCAGAACAGATTCGGGCTGGGACGCCCGCCGAAGTGCACGGCCGCGTTCTCGTCCACCTTGGTGCCGAGATAGGTGAAGGTGATGCCGGGGCGCAGCGGATAGGCGAAATAGGGCGGCGTATCCAGCGGCCGGGCCCAGTGCGTCTTGACGGGCGAGATGCCTTCCGTGCGGCAGTCGTCCATGATGGTGTGGTCGAAGTGTTCGCCCCGGCAGGCGGCGTTGAATTCCCGCACCGTCTGTTCCAGGCGGGTTTCGTCCAGCCCCGTCAGCCGCGCGAGCTCGGGCAGGCTGTCGGCCCGGATGCCGTTGAACACCGGCGGCATGAAGCGTCCGACCGCCTTGGCATCGATGATGGAATAGGCGATCTGGCCTGGCTGGAAGGCGACCAGCCGGCCCCAGATCGCATAGCGCTTGGGCCAGAAGTCCTCGCCTTCGTCGTAGAAGCGCTGGGCGTCGCGATTGACGACGATGCCCAGCGACACGCAGTCCAGGCGGGTGCAGATGCCGCCGTCGTACAGCGGCGAGCGCGCGTCGATGGCGACGCAATGGGATTGCGTGGGGTCGCCGATCATGTCGGCGCCGGCGTCGATCATGAACTTCAGCAAGGCGCCCTGGTTGTACCGGGTGCCGCGTATCAGGAAGTTGTCCGCCGGCCATTCGCCCCGTTCGTTCTGGCCCCAGGCTTCGCGCATCCATTGCAGGTTGGACTCGAAGCCGCCGCACGCCATGACACAGGCGCGCGCGGGGATGCGTTCGTCCCCGGCCAGCGCCGCGACGAAGCGATCGCCGTCCAGTTCCAGCGCATGCACCGGCGTGCCGTAGCGGATTTGCACGCCCAGGTTCTCGGCGCTGCGGTAGTAGGCATTGACCAGCGCCCGGCCGCCGCCCATGAAGAAGGCGTTGGTGCGGGCGATGTGCAAGGTGCCGGACAGCGCGGGCTGGAAGTTCACGCCATGCTTGCGCATCCAGTCCCGGCAACTGGACGATGCCCGGATCACCAGGCGCGCCAGCTTCTCATCGGTGATGCCGCCGGTGACCTTGAGCAGGTCCTGCCAGAATTCCTCTTCCGGGTAGCTGTCGACCAGCACGTCTTCCGGACCGTCGTGCATGCAGCGCAGGTTGCGCGTGTGCTGCGAATTGCCGCCGCGCCATTCCTTGGGCGCCGCTTCCAGCAGCATGACGCTGGCGCCCGCCTCGCGGGCCATCAGGGCCGCGCACAAGGCGGCGTTGCCGCCGCCGATGACCAGGACATCTATCATTCCGCTTTCCTATCAGTGAGGAGTCACTGTAGGCGGGGCGGCCGCGCCGGGCTAGACGGCGCGTGGGCAATAGGTATTCACGATTCGTGAATGGTGGCGCCCGGCCAATGGCCGTCGCGCACCAGCGTGCGCATCAGGTCGGCCAGCACCACCCGCGCGGCCAGCGCCGCGGGGGACAACTCGTCGTCCGAGACGCTGGTGACGACGTTGCGCCGGAACAGGTACGGGTCGTCCAGCGGATACAGGCACAGGCGCCCTTCATGCATCCCGCCGGCGGCGACACCGGGCTGGATGGTGGCGATGGGCGCGTCGATCACGGTGTTCATCAGCGTGGTCAGGCCGTCGATCTCCAGCGCGATGTCCGGCTCGACGCCCGCGCGGTCGAAGGCGGCATCGACCAGGATGCGCAGGCCGTGCGTCTTGCTGGGCATGGCCAGCGGCAGCCGCGCCGCTTCCGCCACCGTCATCGGCTGGCGGGGCTGGCGGTCGGATACGAGATCGGGCCGGGCCACCACGAACAGCTTTTCGTCCAGCAGGGGCAGGACGCTCCAGTGCCGGCCGCTGTCGGTCTGGAACAGCACGGCCAGGTCCAGCAGGCGGGCGTTCAGCAAGCCCGCCAGATGGCCGGACAGGCTTTCCACCAGATGCAGCCGCACGTCGGGATAGCGTTCCTGCATGGCGGCGATGAAGGGGCGGGCCAGCAGCGATGCCGTCGACGGCGCGAAGCCTATGCTGACCGCGCCCGACAGCCGGGCCTCGCGCGCCGCGACCACGGCCTGGTCGGCGTGGCGCAGCGCCATCTGCGCCTGCCGCCAGAAAGCCAGCCCCGCGTCGGTGGGGATGACGCCGGTGGCGGTGCGCTGCAGGAGCCGGGTGGCCAGCTCGCCTTCCAGGCGGCTGATCTGCTGGCTCAGGGCGGAGGGCACCAGCCCCAGTTCGCGCGCGGCGCGGCCCATGCTGCCCAGCTCGACGACGCGGACGAAATAGCGGAGTTGGCGTAGTTCCAAGGTCGGATCAGTCCTCTGCCAGCAACCGATAGAGCGATGACCCCGACCGCATCTGCGGCTGGCCGTCCACCGTCGAGAATTCGAGCTCGACCAGGTCCCGCCCATGATTGACCGGTACCTGTATCGTCATTCTGGCACGGTCGTCGCCATCGGGCCGCAGCAACTGGCCATCGCTCCACATCACGTACCCTGGCAGCTCGGCCAGCTCGTCCAGCGTGGCGATGCCGCCCCCCAGGGCCAGCGCCACGGACTCGGGCGATTCGTTGGTGGGTTCCCAGCGCGTGCCCAGGCGGGCCTGCCAGGCGGCGGATAGCGGAGGCAGCGGCGTCAGGCGCTGGCCCACGGACAGGGTCAGCCGGTAGTGCCCCCAGCCGGCCGGTACGCGCTGGATCATGTAGTGCTTGCCGTCCAGCGTCAGCCAGCGGTAGCTGTTACCCGATGCCGCGTCGTTCCACCACCAGCCGTCGGCGCGCAGGGTCAGGCCCGGGGCGACCGGCTCCCAGGCGCCGCCTTTTCTGTGCAGCACGTCGATCGTGCCGGCATTCACGGCCTGCACCTTGTAGGGCCCTTCGTAATTGGCATAGATGCCCGCCAGCCCGGCGGCGTCGATGGACGGCGCCGCCGCCGCGGGGATGCCTGCCAGCGCCGCCGGTACGGCGGGAATCGCGCGCGTGGTCGACAGGGCTCGCAGCAGCACGCCTTCGGCGATGCGCAGCGGCCCGTAGGTGGTGCCGGCCCCCGTCAGCAGCAGGGCCATGCGCTGGTCGGGCAGCACGAAGAACTCGGTCGAGAAGAAGCTCGTGCCGCCGTTCTTCTGCCAGGCCTTGACGCCGACACTGTCCAGGCCGGGCTGCCGCACCGAGTCCCAGCCCAGGCCCCAGCGCCATTCGGGACAGGGGTTGATGCGCAGGCCCGTGGTCTGGTCGGTGCCCATTTCCTGGATGGCTGCCTGCGATACCAGGCGCCTGCCCTGGTGCATGCCCAGGTCCAGGAACATCTGCGCCAGCCGCATCATGTCGCCGGGCGTGGAGGCCAGGCCGCCGGTGGCGTAGGCCGATACGAATTCCTGCCCCATGCGCCGCCCTTCGTAGACAGGGTGCACGAAACTGCCTTCGGGGAAGGCCTGTACCGGGTAGGCGGAATGGCCCATGCCCAGGGGTTCGAGGATCTCGCGCCGGACGAACTCGGCGTAAGGCTGGCCCGTGACCGCGGCCACCAGGTTCTCGACCATCGTGAAGCCGTCGTTGCAATAGACGGCCAGTTCCCCCGGCTGGTGCTTCAGGTGGAAGTAGGCCAGGCCGTCCTCGGTGTCTTGCGCGTAGCCGGCGATGGGCTCGAACGCGAAGATGTTGCGCCAATTGGTGCCGGGCAGCCCGGACGAATGGCTGAGCAGATGGCGCAGCGTGATCTGGCCGTACTCGCTGGACAGCATCGAGAAGCCGGGCAGATAACGGGCGATGGGCGCGTCCAGCGCCAGCTTGCCCCGGTCGCACAGCACCATGGCGGTCAGCGCGGCCAGCACCTTGCTGACCGAGCCGATATTGAAGCGGGAATCGATGGTGGCGGCGACGTTGCCCTGGGGATCCGCGACGCCGAAGGCTTCCTGCCAGATCACGCCTTCGCTGGTCATCAGCGCGACCGAGACCGCGGTGGCCTGATTCTTCTGCACGGCCTGGCGGATGGCGTCCCGCCCCCACTGGATGGCCTCGGACAGCCGGCCGGCGTCGGGCTTGGGGTCGTCGCCGCCGCAGCCGGGCAGAGCATGGAGCAGGGCGCCGGCGCCGGCGAACTGTATCCAGTGGCGGCGCGAGGGGGAAAGCAGGGGGGCGGCCGTGGCCGGTTGCGCCCCGGTGGGGCAATCCAGATTCAGTTTCTTTGAATGCATCTCGATTACCCCCAGGTGGCCGACTATCGGGAAAATGATTCTATCCCGGCTCGACCGTACGGAGGGGGTGTGTATGTCTTATATAAGATATAAGACAGTTGCGGCTCGCCGCCGCTAGTCCTACAATCCCGGCGATCGCCCTCAATCCCTTCATACCGGGACACCTCCAATGCTTGAATCCTACCGTCAACACGTTGCCGAGCGGGCCGCGCTTGGCATCCCCCCGCTGCCGCTGTCCGCGCAGCAGACCGCCGATCTGATCGAACTGATCAAGAACCCGCCCAAGGGCGAGGAACAGACGCTGCTGGATCTGCTGACCCACCGCGTGCCCGCCGGCGTGGACGATGCCGCCAAGGTCAAGGCCTCCTACCTGGCCGCCGTCGCCCTGGGCAAGGAAGCCTGCCCGCTGATCGATCGCGCCAAGGCCACCGAGCTGCTGGGCACCATGCTGGGCGGCTACAACATCAGCGCGCTGATCGAGTTGCTGGACGACGCGCAGGTCGGCACCATCGCCGCTGACGGCCTGAAGAAGACCCTGCTGATGTTCGACGCCTTCCACGACGTCAAGGAAAAGGCCGACAAGGGCAATGCCAACGCCAAGGCCGTGCTGCAAAGCTGGGCCGATGCCGAGTGGTTCACCAGCCGCCCCGAGGTGCCGCAAAGCCTGACGGTGACCGTGTTCAAGGTGACCGGCGAAACCAACACCGACGACCTGTCGCCGGCTCCCGACGCCTGGAGCCGCCCCGACATTCCGCTGCATGCGCTGGCCATGCTCAAGAACCCGCGGCCTGGCATCGAGCCGCAGGAACCGGGCAAGGTCGGTCCGCTCAAGCTCATCAACGAACTGAAGGGCAAGGGCCACCCGGTCGCCTACGTCGGCGACGTGGTCGGTACCGGCTCCTCGCGCAAGTCGGCCACCAACTCCGTGCTGTGGTGGACCGGCGAAGACATCCCCTTCGTGCCGAACAAACGCTTCGGCGGCGTCTGTCTGGGCGGCAAGATCGCTCCCATCTTCTACAACACCATGGAAGATGCGGGTGCGCTGCCGGTCGAGCTGGACGTCTCCAAGATGGAGATGGGCGACGTCATCGAACTGCGCCCCTATGAAGGCAAGGCCCTGAAGAACGGCGAAGTGGTCTCCGAGTTCGAGATCAAGTCCGACGTGCTGTTCGACGAAGTGCGCGCCGGCGGCCGCATTCCGCTGATCATCGGCCGCGGCCTGACCGCCAAGGCGCGCGAGGCCCTGGGCCTGCCGCCCTCGACCCTGTTCCGCCTGCCCAAGAACCCGGCCGACACCGGCAAGGGCTACACGCTGGCCCAGAAGATGGTCGGCCGCGCCTGCGGCCTGCCGGAAGGCAAGGGCATCCGCCCGGGAACCTACTGCGAGCCGCGCATGACCTCGGTCGGCAGCCAGGACACCACCGGCCCCATGACCCGCGACGAGCTGAAGGACCTGGCCTGCCTGGGCTTCTCGGCCGACCTGGTGATGCAGTCGTTCTGCCACACCGCCGCCTATCCCAAGCCCGTGGACGTCAAGACGCACCACACGCTGCCCGAATTCATGAGCAATCGCGGCGGCATCTCGCTGCGTCCGGGCGACGGCGTCATCCACTCGTGGCTGAACCGCATGGTGCTGCCCGACACCGTCGGTACCGGCGGCGACTCGCACACCCGCTTCCCCATCGGCATCAGCTTCCCGGCCGGCTCGGGCCTGGTTGCCTTCGCCGCCGCCACCGGCGTCATGCCGCTGGACATGCCGGAATCCGTGCTGGTCCGCTTCAAGGGCAAGCTGCAGCCCGGCGTCACGCTGCGCGACCTGGTCAACGCCATTCCCTACTACGCGATCCAGCAGGGCCTGCTGACCGTCGAGAAGAAGGGCAAGAAGAACATCTTCTCGGGCCGCATCCTGGAAATCGAAGGACTGCCCGACCTGAAGGTGGAACAGGCCTTCGAACTGTCGGACGCCTCGGCCGAGCGTTCTGCCGCCGGCTGCACGGTGCGCCTGAACAAGGAACCGATCATCGAATACATCAACAGCAACATCACGCTGCTGAAGTGGATGATCGCCAACGGCTATGAAGACGAGCGCTCGATCGGCCGCCGCATCAAGGCCATGGAAGCCTGGCTGGCCAACCCGCAACTGCTGGAACCCGATGCCGACGCCGAATACGCCGCCGTCATCGAGATCGACCTGGCCGACGTGCACGAGCCCCTGGTCGCGTGCCCGAACGACCCGGACGACGTCAAGACCCTGTCCGACGTGGCCGGCGCCAAGATCGACGAAGTGTTCATCGGCAGCTGCATGACCAACATCGGCCACTTCCGCGCGGCATCCAAGCTGCTCGAAGGCAAGCGCGACATCCCGGTCAAGCTGTGGGTCGCTCCGCCCACCAAGATGGACCAGCAGCAACTGACCGAGGAAGGCCACTACGGCGTCCTGGGTTCGGCCGGCGCCCGCATGGAAATGCCGGGCTGCTCGCTGTGCATGGGCAACCAGGCCCAGGTCCGCGAAGGCGCGACGGTGATGTCGACCAGCACCCGCAACTTCCCGAACCGCCTTGGCAAGAACTCCAACGTGTACCTGGGTTCCGCCGAGCTGGCCGCCATCTGCTCGCGCCTGGGCCGTATCCCGACCAAGGAAGAGTACATGGCCGAGACCGGCGTCCTGGCCGAGCACGAGAAGACCATCTACCGCTACATGAACTTCGACCAGATCCCTGATTTCAAGGATGTGGCCGATTCGGTCGGTGTGTGATCGCCACAGGTGATGATGGACGGCCCGTCGGGCTGTCCGGCAGTGCTGAAAAGCGCCCCGTATGGGGCGCTTTTTTCGTTCATGGCGAACCAGGCAATTTGCGGATCTCGGGCTTATCGTCTCAGTATGTGAGAAATTCCGTTGACGCCGGGTACCTGGCGCGGGATAGTTCGCCCAACAGGAATGAAACGCCATGGGTGGAACGAAACAATGGAATTGGGCGCATCGCTGCATCATCTGCATTTGACCTCGCCGGACCCGCAGCGGCTGGCGGATTTCTATGCCCGTACGCACGGGCTGGCCGCGCGCGTCGAAGACGGCCGCTGGGTGTGCGCGGCGCCGGGACGCACGCTCGTGCTGTCGGAAGGGCCGGCCAACCGGCTGGAACACGCGCTATTCGGTTTCGCGGATGCCGGCCGCTGGCAGGCCTTCAAGGAACGGGTGGGCGCGCGGGCGACGATCGAGGTGCCGCCGCTGCCGGTGGCGTGCGATGAGGCACTGGCGGTGCGCGATCCCGACGGCAACCTGATCGTTTTCGCGCTGCGCCCCGGCACGCCGGCGGGCGTGCCGTCCCGCGACACGCTGCCCGGCGCTCATCTGCAGCACTTCGCGCTGCGTACCCTGGATCCCGCGCCGATGCTGGCCTTCTATGAGGGCGTGCTCGGCTTCACGCTGTCGGATCGCGTCCAGGACGACGAGGGCGTGCTGCGCGCCTGCTTCCTGCGCACGGAAAGCCTGCACCACGCGCTGGCGCTGTTCCGCGCCCCCGTGCGCTGCTTCGACCACCAGTCCTTCGAGACCATGTCGTGGGACGACATGAAGGCCTGGGGCGACCACATGGCCTCCATCCGCGAGACCATCGTCTGGGGCATCGGCCGCCATGGCCCGGGCAACGACGTGTTCTTCATGGTGCGCGACCCGGACGGCAACCTGGCCGAGATCTCGGCCGAGATCGAGGTCTGCCCGCCGGATCGTCCCGCGGGGGTGTGGGTGCACGAAGAGCGCACCCTCAACCTCTGGGGCAAGGCCATCATGCGCGATTGAGTCCATCGTGTCCGAACGCCTGCTGCGCATACTCGAGTCCTTCGACCTCAGCCGCCCGGTGCGCAAGCCGGCCCAGCTCATGGACGAGCTGGGCGTGTCGCGAGCCAGCATCTACCGGGACCTGAAGGCGCTGGAGGAAGCCGGCCTGCTCGAACGGGTGGCCGACCGGGGCTATGCGCTGGGACCGCTGATCGTCGAGCTGGATCGGCAGATCCGGCTGGCCGACCCGCTGCTGCAGGCATCCGGCACCTTGCTGCGCAAGCTGGCCGCGGAGACGGGCGGCACCGTGCTGCTGTGCCGCGTGCATGGCGACAAAGTCCTGTGCATCCACCAGGAGATGCCCTCGGATCCGGTCACGCCGGTCAGCTATGAGCGCGGCCGGGCGATGCCCTTGTACCGGGGCGCGACCTCCAAGGTGATCCTGGCGCACCTGCCCCGCGCCGAACTGGAGCGGTTGTGGAATCGGGACCGCGCCACCATCGTCGCGGCCGGCTTTCCGTCCGGCCTGCAGGGCTTCCTGGCCGAGCTCGAACCGCTGCGCGAGGCCAAGGCCTGCGTGACGCACAGCGAGGTCGACGCGGGCATGGCGGGCCTGGCGGTGGCGCTGCTGGACGGGCAGCGGGTGCTGGGCAGCCTCAGTGTCGTCATCCCGCTGGCCAGGCTGCCCGCCGCGCGCAGCAAGACCGTGCTGTCCAAGGTCTTCTCGGTCGCATCCTCCATCGAATCGACTCTCGAAAACGAACGTCTGCGGGCTCGCAGCAAAAGATAGCAATCATGCACGCAACCTCCCATTATCCGGTCATCGTCCTCGGTGCCGGCCCGACCGGCTTGACCCTCGCGAACCTGCTCGGAGGCTACGGCGTCCGCACGCTGCTGCTGGAACGCAATGCATCGACGGTGGATGAACCCCGCGCCGTGTCGATCGACGACGAGAGCCTGCGCACGGCCCAGGCGGCGGGTCTGATCGACGAGATCCTGCCGTCCATCGTCCAGGGCTACGGAGTCCATTACTTCTCGTGGTCGGGTCGCGAGTTCGCGCGCATCGAGCCGCATTCGACCGAATACGGCTATCCCAAGCGCAATGCCTTCCGGCAGGCCGTGCTGGCGGCGCAGTTGCGCGACGGGCTGCGGCGGTTTGCGCATGTCGAGACGAGGTTCCGGCACGAGCTGCGGCGCTTCGAGCAAATGGGCGACAAGGTGGTGCTGGAGATCGACCACGCCGGCACGCCGGTCACGCTGAGTTGCGACTGGCTGGTCGCGTGCGACGGCGGCCGCAGCGGCGTGCGCGAACAACTGGGGATTCCGCTGTCGGGCAACACCTTCGCCGAGAAGTGGCTGATCGTGGATCTGCTCGATCGCAAGACGCCTTTCCGCCATACGCGGACCTACTGCGATCCGGTCCGGCCGGCCATACGCCTGCCCGGCCCGCAGGGCACGGTGCGCTACGAGTTCATGCTGAAGGAGGGGGAGACCGCCGAGTACGTGCTGGACGAAGCCCGGCTGCGCGGCTGGATCCGTGAGCGCGAGCCGCTGGACGAGGACCTGCCCATCGCCCGCAAGGTGGTCTACACCTTCCATGCCCGCCTGGCCGAACGCTGGCGCGAGGGCCGGGTGCTGCTGGCGGGCGACGCCGCCCACCTGACGCCGCCGTTCGCGGGCCAGGGCATGAACAGCGGCGTGCGCGACGCCACGAACTTGGCGTGGAAGCTGCACGCCGTGGTGCGCGGGCTGTGCGGTCCGGCGTTGCTCGATACCTATGAGCAGGAACGCAAGCCCCACGCCTGGGCGCTGATCGAGATGGCGATACGCATCGGCCGCTACATGCAACCGAAGTCGCGGCTGGAAGCCATGGCTGCCCAATGGGCGCTCAAGCTGTGCAGCCTGTATCCGCCGGCGCGGGACTATGTCCTGCAACTGAAGTTCAAGCCCAAGCCGCGTTTCAGGGACGGTTTCTTCGTGCCCTGCCAGGCGCCGGACACGGCCATCAAGGCGGGGCAACTGATGCCGCAGCCTCGCGTGGAATGGCCCGGGGGACGGCGGCGCCTGCTGGACGAGGCGCTCGGCCCCGGCTTTGCCTGCCTGTGCCGGGCGGGCCAGCCGCTGGATCCGGAGGTCGAAAGCTGGATGGCGTCGATGGGCGTGCGCCGGGTCGAACTGGTGCCCGCCGAGGACGACTTCCCCTGGCCCGAGACGCCGGAGCGCCTGGTCGTGCGGGACTGCGAAGGCGTCCTGGCGCGGGTGATGGCCGAGGCCGGCGCGCAGGCCATGCTGGTCCGGCCCGACCGCTATGTGCTGGCCTTCCTGTCGGGCGGCAAGGACGACGCGGCGCAACTGCGGGCGCTGCTGGCCCGCTACCGGGCGTAGCGGCGGGTTCCGCGCCCCGGGGCGCCGGGGCCTACCAGGCGATCTGGCTCATCGGATCGCCGTCTTCCTCGCGCCCCACCATCAGTTCTTCCGCGATCTGATCCCGCACCCAGCGGTGCAGAGGACTCAGGTGCGTGCGGACGTGCCAGGCCATCGCGAACTCGAACTTGGGCAGCGTATAGGGCAGCGGATAGTTCTTGAGCGTGGACATCATGCCGCGCGCCAGCGAGGTCGGAAATACCGAGACGAAGTCCGTGTTGCGCAGCACGCGCTCGGCCACGAGAAAGCTCGGCACGGACACGACGGTCTGCCGCGACAGTCCCATTTCCTTCAGGATCTCGTCGGTGACGTCGTCGAACTCCCCGCCCAGGGGCAGCACGATGACGTGACGCATGGCGACGAAGTCCTTGAGCGTCAGTTGCTTCTTCCGGTAGGGGTGATCCCAGCGCATGACGCAGACGAAGGTCTCGTCGTGCAGCGGGCGCACGTGCAGCCGGTCGGGAAAGGCCGAACGGCGCGAAATGACGAGGTCCACCTGGCCCGAGGCCATGTGCTGCTCGACGTCCGGCACCGTCGAGCGATTCGCGGTGACGAAGCCTATCTGCACGCCCGGCGCCATATCGGCCAGATTGCCGAACCACTTGGCCAGCCGGCACTGGGTCGCATCGTTGGTGCCGATCAGGATGCTGCCCTGCGCGGTCCTGGGATCGAAATGGTCAGGCTGGACGAGCGCCCGGAATCCGTCCAGCAGTTCGGACAGCCGGGGGGCAAGCTCCAGCGCGCGCGGCGTGGGCGTCATTCCGCGGGCGCCGGGGATCAGCAGCGGATCGTCGAACATGCGCCGCAGCCGCACCAACTGCGCGGATACGGCCGGCTGGCTGCTGTTGAGCTTGACCGCCGCCTTCGTGACGTTCAACTCGTTGAGCAGGGTCTCCAGGGTCAGGAGCAGGTTCAGGTCCACGCGGCCAACCATAATCCAATTCTTATGCCAACAATTCGACTTATTGATTTCAATTATGCCTTCAAAAGGCGCATTATTCCTACACGGTCAATCAAGCAATTAGCACATACCCTTGATTCAGGCTGAAAGATCAACGAGAAAAACGGAGTTCATCATGAAAACCTTTGCATATACCGCCCTGATTGCCGCTTCCCTTATCGGTGCCGCCGCCCATGCCGACCAGGGCAACAACTACGGCAACGATTTCCCCCCTCCCGGAATCTCGACCACGCATGAACTGACCCGCGCGCAAGTGCTGGCCGAGCTGGCCGAGGCCAAGGCCCATGGCGGCATCGTCTACGGCCAGGAAGGTTTCCCCTACGAAACGGCCCAGAAGGCCGCGCCGGTCAGCCGCGCCCAGGTGGTCGAAGAGCTCAAGCGCGCCGAACTGGCTCGCCGCGCGGGCGGCCCGGGCGAATACCCCAACAACCTGTAAGCCACGCCGCGTGCCGGCCGGGGCCGCATCCCCGGCCAGGCCGCGCGCCTGACCAGATCCTGGAGTTCCCGTCATGAAAGCCCAAGTTTCTTCCTTCGTCGCCGCGGCGTTGATCGGCCTGGCGGGCGTCTCGGCTCACGCCGCGTCCACCCCGCCGGACCTGCTGGGTTCGCCGGTCACCGTCGAAAGCGCCGAACGCGCCATCGCGTTGAACGACGGCACGCGCTACGTCAACGTGCAGTACGGCGAAACCGTGCGCTTCGACGTAGACGGCAAGAGTTTCGCCGTGAAGTTCAACGGCATCCGCGGCGCGTTCGACCTGAACGACCTGGCGCCCGCCGGCGTGCTGAACCACACCATCAGGGCCTACGTCAGTCCATCCCCCCTGGACGAGCGCGGCCTCTGATTCCCTCCCGCACCGCGCCATCCCACCCGGACGGCGCGTAGCCCGCAGGCCATACGCCTGCGGGCTTTTTTACGCCGGGCGGCTATTCGAAGCGATAGCCGATATTCGTCAGGAGCAGGGTGTCCGATTTCTTCACCCCCGGCTGCGGATTGCTCATGTACCGGTTCGACAGCGTGACCTTGAGCTCGATCTTCTTGGTGATGGACGTGGTGATGCCCGCGTCGAACTGGATGCGGTACTCGCCGCCGTGGCTGATGTTGGGGTAGAGCGCCAGGCGCTGGTTGAGCGAGGTCGTGTCCGAGATCATGTGGGTGGATTCTTCCCCCAGCAGCAGTTCGGTCGAGTTGCGGGTTTCGGTGGTGAAGCGCTCGTGGTTATACGCCAGGCCCGTGAAGAGGTCGAAGACGGTCTTCTCGGTCTTGATGATGTGCCGCCCGACACCGGCCGCGGCCACGCCGCGCATGTCCAGTTCCTGCAGCTTGTCGTGCTCGATGTCCAGCGAGCCGAAGCCGAAGGTCCGGTCGGTGATGTCGCGGTCGTACTTGCCGCCCATGCGCAGCAGGTTGGCGGTTTCGCTGCTGCTGCCGTTTTCCTTCTTGGTGCCGTAGAGCGCGGTCAGTGTGAAGTTCAGGCGGTCCCGGTCCGTGGCCCGCCCCGCGTTGGCGCCCAGGTTGAACGACGTGGAGTCGGTGTTGCCGGAAGCCAGGCTGGCGCCGGCGTTGATGGAGCCGCGCCACTTGCCGTCGGTCTTCAGCGGAGCCTGCGCCCAGGCTGGCGCGGCTGCGAGGGCGAGGGCGAGGGGGGCGATATGTCGGGTCTTGAACATCGATGCGTTCTCCTTATTGCACCTGGCCGCATGGCGGGCATGCGGCGGGACATCCTCAATGACGGGTTGCCATTCGGAGTGGGGTTGGACGAGTCCGCGGCCGGCAGCGGCGGGGGCTCGAGGGGAATGCGTCGCGAGACGCGGTCGGATACGGAAGCGCGGCGCGGCCGCGTTCCGGGTGGGGCGTGCCGCAAGCTGGGCGCGCCGCCTGGGCGACGATGCGCCCAGCCATCACCTTACACCGCGCATGTGGCCGGTGCCAACGTAGAATGGCGTGATCGCTCATTCCGGCGTATGCCTTTTCGTTTCATGGATGTCATCGTTTCGCTCTGGGACCGGCTGGTGGCGTGGTTCACCGCCTCCGATACTCCCGCCCAACTGGTGGTGTCGCTGGTGGTGCTGCTTGCCGCCATGTTCGCCACGCGCGCCACCACGCGCTATTACCGGGGCAAGGGCTCGGGCTCGACCGAAGAGCGCCGCACCAGCTACCTGACCGTGCGCAACTCCATCGTCATCGTGACGATGCTGCTGATGCTGTTCATCTGGGGCGGCCAGCTGCGCCATTTCGCGCTGTCGGTGGCGGCGCTGGCGGCGGCGGTGGCCATCGCCAGCAAGGAATACGTGATGAGCGCCCTGGGCTCGCTGATGCGCGCGACCCAGCGGACCTACTCGGTGGGCGACGTGATCGAGATCAGCGGCATGAAGGGCGAGGTGCTGACCATCGACCTGTTCACCACCGCGCTGCTGGAGCAGACGTCGTCGGGCCTGGTCACGGGCCGGGTCTGCCGCTTCCCCAACATGATGCTGCTGCTCAACCCCGTGCGCACGATCTCGGCCATGGGCACCTTCGTGCTGGAGTCGGTGCGGGTGCCGCTGGAGCCGGGGGACGACATTCCCGCGGCCCAGGAGAGGCTGCTGCGGGCGGGCAGGGAGGTGTGCGAACCCTGGCTGGAACAGGCCGACGTGCACTTCCGCCATATCGAGGGCGCCTACCTGATCGCGCTGCCCGCCAGCGAGCCCCTGGCCGTGATCGAGCCCGTGGACCCCAAGCGGCTGGACGTGGTGCTGCGTTTTCCCTGCCCCAGCAACCGGCGCGTGCGCACGGGCCAGGAAGTGCTGGTCCACTACTACCGGCAGTTGCAGGACCAGGCGGCGAAGGGCTGAGCCCGGCGCTGTACACTGGCGCCTGTAGCGTCGTTCCCGTCATGACCCAAGCCCATTCTTCCCAAGCGGACATCCTCGTCGTCGGCACCGGCATCGCCGGGCTGGCCGCCGCGCTCGCGCTGGCCCGCCAGGGGCTGCGCGTGGGCCTGCTCGGGCCGCGCGCGCCGCTGCCGGCGCCCGAGGCGGACCGCTTCGATCCGCGCGTCTACGCGCTGTCGCCGGCCAGCCGCGACCTGCTGGCGGACCTCGGGATCTGGGATGCCCTGCCCGCCGAGCGCATCACCGGCGTGCGGCGCATGGAAATCCTGGGCGATCGGCCGGCCTTGGGCGACCAACCGGGGCGGCTGGACCTGTCGGCGTGGCAGGCCGGTTGCGACCACCTGGCCTGGATCGCCGAGTCGCGCGAACTGGAGCGGGTATTGCGGCAGGCCGTGCAATGGTCTGGCATACGCTGGACTACGGAAGATTTCGTCGGGCTCGAGGCCGGGCGCGATGGCGAAGGGGTGACGCTGCGGACCTCCGGCGGCCAGGCGCTACGGGCGCGGCTGGCGGTGGCGGCCGACGGCGCCGACTCGAAGCTGCGCGAGGCCGCCGGGCTCGCCGCGCAGCGATCGGCCTACGGGGCGACAGGCGTGGTCGTGCACCTGGGCGCGGAGCTGCCCCACCAGGAATGCGCCTGCCAATGGTTCACGCCCGACGGCATCCTGGCCCTGCTGCCCATGCCCGATACCCGGGATGGGCCGCAGGTCTCGATGGTGTGGTCGATGCCGGGCGCGCAGGCCGCCGCCTTGCTGGCGATGCCCGAGCCGGACCGCGCACAGGCGCTGGAGGCCCGCCTGGCCGCGGCCACCGGAGGCCGGCTGGGCGCGCTGCGCGTGCGCAGTCCGCTGTTCGGCTTTCCGCTGGTCCTGCAGCATTGTCCCCAGCTTGCCCACCGGGGCGTGGTCCTGCTGGGCGATGCCGCGCATGTCGTGCATCCGCTGGCCGGCCAGGGGCTGAACCTGGGACTGGGGGACGTGAAGGCGCTGGCGCAGGTGCTGGGAGGCCGCGAGCCGTTCCGCGCCGTCGACGATCCGCGCCTGCTGCGCCGCTACGAACGGGCGCGCGCGGAGCCGCTGCTGGCCATGCGTACCGTCACCGACGGGCTGTTCCATCTGTTCGGCGCCCAGGCTGCGCCGGTCGCATGGCTGCGCAACGCCGGGCTGGATCTGGTGAACCGCATGCCCCTGCTCAAGCGTATGCTGGTGAATGGCGCTTCGGGTACAGGAACTCGCGCCTGACGGGCGCGGTCCGACTGTTGTCTAGGAGATTCGATGAAACGCATGCTGACTTCCCTGTTGCTGACCGCGGCCATGGCCGCGCCCGTGTCCATGGCGTGGGCGCAAGCGGGCGCCAAGGGCGCTCCCACGACCGAGGAGGCGGTCAAGCAGCGCTTCGTGCAGCGTTTCGGCGAGGTAGGCGTCGAGGGCGTGTCGCGCACCCCCTACGGCTTGTACGAGGTGCGCATCGGCGGCGAGCTGGTCTACACCGACGAGAAGGTCAGCTTCGTGCTGGACGGCAACCTGATCGACGCCTCGACCCGCAAGAACGTGACGCGCGAGCGCAAGGAACAACTGCTGGCCGTGAAGTTCGACGAGCTGCCGCTGAACCTGGCCATCAAGCAGGTGCGCGGCAACGGCTCGCGGCGCATCGCGTTGTTCGAGGACCCCAACTGCGGCTATTGCAAGCAGCTGCGCCGTTCGATGGAAGGCATCGACAACGTCACCATCTACACCTTCCTTTATCCCATCCTGTCGCCCGACTCCACCGTCAAGTCGCAGGCGGTGTGGTGCGCGCCGGACAAGGGCAAGGCCTGGGACGAATGGATGCTGAACGGCAAGGCGCCCAAGGCCGGCACCTGCGACGCGCCGCTCAAGGAATTGCTGGCCCTGGGCAAGAAACTGCAAGTTACCGGCACCCCCACCATCATCTTCGGCGACGACACCCGGGTGGGAGGCGCGATTCCCGCCGACCGGCTGCGCCAGAAGCTCGATTCCCTGGGCAAGCCCAGCTGAAGCCCGGACGTGCTCAATTGGGCCGCAGGCCCGCCTTGGCGATGAACCGGGTCCAGGTGTCCAGCTCGGACCGGATCAGCGTCCCGAACTCGGCCGAGGTGTGAGGGTCGGCGGGCGTCATGCCCAGTTCACGGACCTGCCTGAGCACCTCGGGCTGCGCCATGATCCGGGCCAGCTCGTCATGCCATTTGGCGATCACCGCGGCCGGCGTGCCGGCGGGAGCCACCAGGCCTTCCCATTCCTTCATCCTGAAACCGCGCACGCCGCTTTCCTCCAGCGTGGGGACATCGGGCAGCGTGGCCAGGCGAGTGGGGCTGGTCACCGCCAGCGCGCGCAGCTTGCCGGCCTTGACCAGCGGCACGGCCACCGACGAGGTGGCGAACATGGCCGAGACGTCGCCCGACAGCAGGCCCTGCACCGCTTCGGCCGGCCCCTTGTAGGGCACGTGCAGCATCTCGGCACCGACGAACTGCGCGAAGCCTTCGCCGATCAGGTGCGCCGGGGAGCCGTTGCCGCCCGATGCGTACGTCACGGCGCCCCGCGCGCCCTTGGCCCGCGCGATCAACTGGTCCAGCGTGGCGATGTCCGATCCCTGGGGCACGGCCAGCACGTTGTAGATCCAGACCAGGTTGGAGATGGGCGCGAAGGCGTTGGCGGTGTCGTAGGGCACCTTGCCGAACAGCGCGGGTAGCACCGTGTGGGTCAGGAACATCATGCCCATGGTGTAGCCGTCGGGCTGGGCCTGCGCCACGGCGGCCAGCCCTATCATGCCGGTGGCCCCGGGCCGGTTCTCGACCACCACGGGCTGGTGCCAGGCCGCCTGCAGGCGTTCGCCCACCAGGCGCGCCAGCACGTCGGGCGGGCTGCCCGGCGGCAGGGGGACGATGATGCGCATCGGCCGGGACGGGTAGTCCTGGGCACAGGCCGGGCCCGAGGCCAGGGCGGTCGTCAGCAGGGCCGCGAATACGCTACGTAACGGGGGCATGGCTGGACACTCCGTGGAAGAGGCAACCGGGCGGTCTCAGGCGGCGGCCGAGACCGGGGGCAGGAAGACGACGCCGTACTCGCGCGCCGTCTGCACGACCTCGGCGGGGTTCGACATATTGTGGATGCGCTGGTAGAGCTCGACCAGCCTGCCCGACGGGGCGGCCCAGAACAGCGCCGTCGCGGGAGCGCCGGAGTTGTTGTAGAAGGCATGCGGGATGCCGCGCGGCATGCGCACCAGGTCGCCCGCGCCGGCGCTCTGCTGCCGGCCGTCCAGGATGAGATCGATGCGGCCCGACAGCACGAAGATGTACTCGTCCTGGTGGGGATGCACGTGCGGCGGCACGAAGGTCTCGATCGGGAAGGTGGCGTGCCACGAGAAGCTGTCCTCGGACATCTGCTTGGGCACGTACACCTGGCCAAGGATGTTCCACGACACGCCGTCGATGCCGGTATGGGCGCGGGTGATGTCGGGCGTTTCGTTCCTCATTGCGGGACTCCTTGCTTGCCCGTCAGGCGATCGAGGGTCGATTTGACGAGCGGGTTGGTGGACGAGAACCGGGGCTTGAAGGATTGCCGGGCGCGGGCCAGGTCGTCCTCGTCCCAGTAGCCGATCAGGATGCCGCCCTCGGAGATGCGCGGCTGGACTTCCACCGATTCGATCGCGGCGTCCGGCACGGTCACGCGCTGGCGGGGCCGCAGCGCCCAGCGGAACAGGGCCTCGTGCAGGCGCCGCCGCGCCTGCTCGTGCTCGGGCGCCTGGGAGGCGCCCAGGTCCACGAACTCGTCGGGGTCGGACGCGAGATCGAACAGCATGGGCCGGTAGCCCTCGAACAGCACGTATTTCCAGCGCCCGTCGAAGATCATGCGCATCCAGGCGTCGCGCGGAGCGGTGCCCAGTTCGATGCGGGCGTCCTGGAATGCGTAGTCGTACTCGCACACCACTTCCCGCCGCCAGTCGGCCGGGCGCCGGCCGAACAGCAGCGGGCGCAGCGAGCGGCCGTCCATGACGTGCGGCACCGGCGCGCCGCCGCAGACATCGAGGAAAGTGGGCGCGATATCCACCGCCTCGATCAGGTCGGTGCAGCGCGAGCCGCGGGTGGCGTCGGCGCGCGCGTCGGGATCGTAGACGATGAGCGGAACCCGGATGACGGGCTCGTGGAAGAGATCCTTTTCCCCCATCCAGTGGTCGCCCAGGTAGTCGCCGTGGTCGGAGGTGAACACGATCATGGTCGTATCCATCAGGCCGGCTGCTTCCATGAACGAGAACAGCACCCCCATCTGGTCGTCGATCTGCTTGATCAATCCCATGTAGGCGGGAATCACCGCCTCGCGCACGCCGTCCTGCGAGAAGGTCCGCGACACCCGGTGCCTCATCATGGCGGCATATACCGGATGCGGATCCTGGCGCTCGGCCTCGCTGCGCACCACCGGCGCCACATCCTCCGGACCGTACATCGAAGCGTAGGGCTTGGGCACGATGTAGGGCCAGTGCGGCTTGATGTACGACAGGTGCAGGCACCAGGGCTGGTCGCCGGCCTCCCGCATGAAGTCCATGGCCCGCCGGGTCATGTAGGGGGTTTCGGAGTGCTGCTCGGGCACGCGCGCGGGCAGCCGCGAGTACTTCAGGAACCAGCCCGAGCGCGCCTGTCCGTCGCTGTCGGTGCCGGTGTTGGCCCAGGCCTCCCAGGGGTTGTCGCCGTCGCAGCCGTTGCGCCGCAGGTAGTCGTTGTAGGCGGGGTCGGGGTCGTGGCCCGAGTAGGGGTGGATGCCGTCATCGCGTTCGTAGGGGTCGAAGCCGCATTCGCCGATCCGCACGCCTACCGTCGAATCGGGGTCTATGCCCAGGCGGGACATGCCGGCAAGGTCGGCCCGCATGTGCGTCTTCCCGACCAGCACCGAGCGCACGCCCAGCGGCCGCAGGTGATCGCCTATGGTCATCTCGCCGGCCTTGAGCGGCACGAAGTTCCAGCTGGCGCCGTGGGCCTGGACATAGCGTCCGGTGTAGTAGCTCATGCGCGACGGGCCGCAGACCGGCGACTGCACGTAGGCCCGCTCGAACAGCACGCCGCGCGCGGCGAGGCGGTCCAGGTAGGGGGTCATCAGGCGTGGGTGCCCATAGCACGACAGGTAGTCGGCCCTGAGCTGGTCGCACATGATGAAGAGAATGTTCTTCACGCGCTTGGACAATTGCGCCTCCGGGAGTAAGGTTTGGCCGTGCTCGTTACGGGCAATCCTAGGCCGCGCCGCGCGGACATGCTCTTCGCTTTTTTTGATATCGATTACTTGGGGTTATCACCCTCCGGACGATGCGCCTTCAACAATTGCAGCTCCTGCTCGTGCTGGCCCAGACCGGCAGCCTGCGCGCCTCGGCCGAGATGTTGCACGTCTCGCAGCCGGCCCTGACCAAATCGCTGCGCCAGCTGGAAGACGAATTCGGGACCACGCTGGTGCTGCGCACCGCCAAGGGGGTAAGGCTGGCGCCGGCGGGCGAGATGCTGGCGGCCCGGGCGGCCACCGTGATGCGCGAACTGGGGCGGGCGCGCGAGGAGATCGCCTGGCACACCGAACATGCCCAGGCCAGCGTCACCGTGGGCCTGTCGCCGGGCGGCGCCATCCTGCTCGGGCCCGGCGCCCTGGCGCGCTTCCGGGCGCGCTGGCCGCAGGTGCGCATACGGCTGGTCGATACGCTGTATCCGCGCATGTTCGCGCAACTGCGGGCCGGGGAACTGGATCTGGCGATCGGGCCGCTGCCGGTCGAAGGCGCACGGCGCGACCTGGCCATCCAGCCCATCTTCACGAGCCGGAACCTGATCGCCGCCCGCTGCGGGCATCCGCTGGCGGACCGTACCCGGCTGGCCGACCTGGCCCAGGCCGCCTGGGTGCTGACGGGACCGGCGGGCGGGCCGGGCGACCCCCGGCGGATGGATTTCGAGTCGCGCGGGCTGCCGGCGCCCGACGTGCGCCTGGAGTGCGAGTCGTTCTCGACGCTGTTGGCGATTCTGCCGGACCTGGACATCCTGGGCGTGGTGCCCGAGGGATTCTTCCAGCGGCATGGGCCGGCGATGAATCTCGTGGCCCTGCCGATCGCGGACGACTTGCCCGCGACCACGATCCACCTGGTGGCACGGGCCGACGCGCCGCTGACCGTCCCGGCCCAGCGGCTGTACGAAGCGTTCGAGCAAGAGGCGCGCGGCCTGCGCGCCGACGTGCAGCCGGCGCGCGCCCGGCGGCGCAGGGCCTAGCGCGCCGGCGCCGGCACCCCTTCGTTCTTCGGCCACAGCACCCACAACCGGGTCGGCTGCTTCATGCGGCCGGCCATTTCCCCGGCCTCGTCGCCGAACCCCCAGAACAGGTCCACCCGGGCCGGGCCCTTGATGGCCGTGCCGGTGTCCTGGGCCAGGGCCACGACGTTCATGGGCTGGCGCGAGGCCGGCTGGGTGGTCGACAGGAACACTGGGCTGCCCAGCGGCACGATGGACGGGTCCACGGCCAGCGAGCGATGCGGCGTCAGGGGCAGCCCCATGGCGCCGCGCGGTCCCTCGGACGGGTCGGCCACGGCTTCCTCGCGGAAGAACACCACGGCCGGGTTGGCGTTGAGCATTTCCTTGACGCGCGCCGGATTGCGCTGGGCCCAGGCTCGTATGCCCTGCATCGATGCCTGCGCCGGCGTCAGTTCCCCTTTGTCGATCAGCCACTTGCCGATCGACACGTAGGGATGGCCGTTGTGGTCGGCATAGGCCACGCGGATGGTGCTGCCCTGGCCGGGGCCGTTGTCGAGCATCGCGCGGCCAGTGCCCTGCACCTGCAGGAAGAAGGCATCGACCGGATCGTTGACCCAGACGATGGCCGGCGGCTGGCGCTCGGGCCGCTCGATTTCCCCGCGCGTGTCGTAGGGAACGACGCGCTTGCCGTCGAGCTTGCCCCGCACGCGCTTGCCCACGAGTTCCGGGTACAGGCCGCCCAGGTCTATGGTCAGCAGGTCGGCCGGGACCGCGTAGAGCGGCCACTGGTAGGCGCCGCCGCGTTCGCGCGAGGCATGCACCAGCGGCTCGTAGTAGCTCGTGGCCAGGCCGGAGGCGACTTCGCCGCCCGGGCCGCGTACCGACCACGGCTGCAGCCACTGTTCCATGAAGGCACGCACCTGGTCCGCCGAGGGCGTGGCCGGCAGCTCGCGCGCGGCCGCGCAGACCTGCTGCCACGCATAGGGGTCGGCCATGGGAGGCGCGGTGTTGGAGACCGGCCGGCCCGTGCGCAGGATGATGGACCGGCAATTGGCCAGGAACGGACGCCAGATCGCCTCGACCGTATCGGTACGCCAGCCCGGCAACTGCTGCCAGGTCCCGCGCACGAAGTGCTTGCTGCTTTGCAGGGCGGGCTTGCTGGCCGGCCGGGGAACGGGCGGGGGCAGCGGCCGCGCGCTGTCGGGCACCGGCGGAGGCGCTACCGTGGCTGGCGGGGCGGTCACGGCGGGCTGGGACGGCGCCGTGCCTGTGTCCTGCGGGGCCTGGCCCGTGCCGGTCGGCTGCGCGCATCCGGCCACGGCCGCGGCCAGGGCGAGCGCGGACAGGGGGAAGCGGTTAAATTGGCGGCAATGCCAGTTCCTGGCAATGAACTCGCGAAGGGACATTATGTGGTTGCTCCTGCTGGAAGCGTTCCTGGCGCTTTCCATACTCATATTCATCGTGGTGTGGACCATGCGAGGCAGGGTCAATCCCCCCCCTACGCGCTCCGCGCGCCCCCCAGGGGGCGATGCGAACGGACCGGCAAAGCCGGATCCGCCGCATCCTGTGTCCCCACCGTTGCGTTCTGGGACAGATGCCGGCGAGGAGTAGGGGCGCTCATCAGTGCAACGTCCGGGGCATGGCCAGGACGAATTCGGGGATGTCGACCTCGAAGGGCATGCCGTTCTCGCCGACGCAGTGGTAGGTGCCGCGCATGGTGCCCACCGGCGTCGAAAGCGGGCAGCCGCTGGTGTATTCGAAGCTTTCGCCGGGCTGCAGCAGGGGTTGCTGGCCCACGACCCCCAGGCCCCGGACTTCCTGCTCCTGCTGGTTGCCGTCGGTGATGATCCAGTGGCGGCTGATCAGCTGGGCGGGTTCGGATCCGGTGTTGGTGATGCGGATGGTGTACGCAAAGACGTATTGCAGCTTGCCGGGGTCGGATTGATCGGCCAGGTAGCGGGGCTGTACGGTAACCGTCAGTTCATGAGATTTCATGCGTGCGCCATAGGGGTCTGACAAGCTTCTACAATGGGAGGCATCCGGCCGGGCCGGCATCCGCGGGCATGGCGTCCGCCGGGATGCCGGGCGGGCCTGCTCCTGCAAACGGAATATCTTATGCCAGCCTTCACCATTTCCGGGCCCGCTTCCACGCGTATCGCCCCCAGCATTCTATCCGCCGATTTCGCCCGCTTGGGGGAAGAGGTGCGCAATGTCGTGGCCGCCGGTGCGGATTGGATACATTTCGACGTGATGGACAACCATTACGTGCCCAACCTGACCATCGGCCCCATGGTCTGTGAGGCCATCCGCCCCCACGTGCAGGTGCCCATCGACGTGCACCTGATGGTGGAGCCGGTGGATGCGCTGATCCCGATGTTCGCCAAGGCCGGCGCCGACGTCATCACCTTCCACCCCGAGGCCTCGCGCCACGTCGACCGTACCCTGGCGCTGATCCGCGACCACGGCTGCCAGGCCGGGCTGGTGTTCAACCCCGCCACGCCCCTGGACTGGATGGATTACGTGATGGACAAGCTGGACATCGTGCTGCTGATGTCGGTCAACCCCGGCTTCGGGGGCCAGAGCTTCCTGCCTTCCACGCTGGACAAGCTGCGCCAGGCGCGCACGCGGCTGGATCGCTGGCAGGCGGAAACCGGCCGCGTCATCGCGCTGGAGGTCGACGGCGGGGTCAAGGCCGACAACATCGCCGCCATCCGCGCGGCGGGCGCCGATACCTTCGTCGCCGGGTCGGCCATCTTCGGCAAGCCCGACTACGCGGCGGTCATCAAGGAAATGCGTGCGCAGATCGCCAAGGGCGATGCGTCCTACGCCTGAGCCGGACCCGGCAAGCAAGGAGCCAGCATGAGTTTTCGCGCCGTACTGATCGATCTCGACGGGACCCTGGTGGATTCCGTGCCCGACCTGGCGCGCGCGGCGAACGTCATGCGGGTCGAATTCGGACTGGTGCCCCTGCGCGAGGACGTGATCGCCACCTTCGTCGGCAAGGGCATGGAGAACCTGGTGCACCGCGCGCTGTCGGGCAGCCTGGACGGCCGCGCCGGGCAGGAGCGTTTTCCGGAGGCACTGGATGTCTTCCGCCATGCCTACCAGGAGGTCAACGGCGAGACCGCCCGCATCTTCGACGGCGTGCTCGAGGGCCTGCAGGCCATGAAGGCACAGGGCCTGCGCATCGCGGTCGTGACCAACAAGCCGGCCGAGTTCACCGGCCCGCTCCTGGAGCGGATCGGGCTGCGCGCCTATTTCGACGCCGTGGTCAGCGGCGACAGCGTGGCCCGCAAGAAACCGGATCCCGACCCCGTGCTGCATGCGTGTGAACTGCTGGGCGTCACGCCGGCCGAGGCCGTGGTGGTGGGCGACTCCATGAACGATGCGTCGGCGGCCAAGGCGGCCGGTTGCCGCGTGCTGCTCGTCCCCTACGGTTACAACGAGGGGCGGGATGTGCATGCCATCGAGTCCGATGGTATAGTTTCCACGCTCGTCGACGCGGCACAATGGATTTCCCAGTCGCAGGTCCTGTCCCGCACCACGGTGGTTCCGCCGGCGTCGTTCTAGTTTCTTCCCAGGGTCTTTTCCCGCACATATGGTTGCCATGACTCGGTCGTCCGCTCAAACCTGCGCCTGGTGGCGCTGGTGGCGTTCGTCTGCCGGGTGGTGGTGATTCTCTCCGGCCGTAAGCCAGCGCGCTAAGCGGCCCCTAGCAAATCCCGATACGAATCTCCCCGCCCGAGTCCTGCCGGACCGTCGGGGCATGTCTGCTCGTGCGTTCCGGACAGGGGCCGGCGGAACTCCAACATTCCACGCGATACGAGGCAAGCATGACCGAAGTCGAATTCCAGGCCCTGGCTTCCCAGGGATACAACCGCATCCCGCTGGTGTCCGAAACCTATGCCGACCTGGATACCCCGCTCGGGCTCTATCTGAAACTGGCCCAGAGCGGGCCCCGGCGCGGCGCCATGAGCTGCCTGCTGGAGTCCGTGGTGGGCGGCGAGCGTTTCGGGCGCTACTCCTTCATCGGCCTGCCCGCGCGCACCTTCATCCGGGCGCGCGGCCGCAACGTCGAGGTGGTGACCGACGACCAGGTGGTCGAGCGCCACGAGGGCGATCCGCTCGCTTTCATCGCCGAATACCAGAAACGCTTCAAGGTGGCGCTGCGTCCCGGGATGCCCCGTTTCGTGGGCGGCCTGGCCGGCTACTTCGGCCATGACATGGTCCGCCACATCGAACCCCGGCTGGGCCCCTGCACCAAGCCCGACCCCGCCGGCATGGGCGATCCGGTGCCCGACCTGCTGCTGCTGTTGATCGACGAACTGGCCATCATCGACAACCTGAGCGGGCGGCTTTACCTGATGGTCTACGCCGACCCCGGCCAGCGCGAAGCCTATGCCCGCGCCCGCACCCGCCTGCTGGACCTGCGTGCCCAGCTGCGCCGCCCGGCCGAGATCCCGTACAGCCAGGCCAGCATGGTCACCGAGACCCGCCGCGACTTCCAGAAGCCGGACTACCTGGCGGCCGTGCGCAAGGCCAAGGAATACATCGCCGCCGGCGACCTGATGCAGGTCCAGGTGGGCCAGGTCATTGCCAAGCCCTTCCGCGATTCGCCGCTGTCGCTGTACCGGGCGCTGCGCTCGCTCAATCCCTCGCCCTACATGTACTTCTGGAATTTCGGCGACTTCCACGTCGTGGGTTCCTCGCCCGAGATCCTGGTGCGGCAGGAGGCGGTGCAGGAACAGGGCGAGACCCGCAGCCGCGTCACGATCCGGCCCCTGGCCGGCACCCGTCCGCGTGGCGGCACGCCCGAGGAAGACCTGGCGCTGGCCGAGGAACTGCGCGCCGATCCCAAGGAGATTGCCGAGCATGTCATGCTGATCGACCTGGCCCGTAACGACGTCGGCCGCATCGCCGAGATCGGCTCGGTGCAGGTGACCGACCAATTGGCGATCGAACGCTATTCGCATGTCATGCACCTGGTGTCCAACGTCACCGGGCTGCTGCGCCGGGACATGAGTTCCATGGACGTGCTGCGCGCGACCTTTCCGGCAGGCACGCTGTCCGGCGCGCCCAAGGTGCGGGCGCTGGAACTGATCGACGAACTGGAGCCGGTGCGGCGCTGCGTGTACGGCGGGGCGGCGGGCTACCTGAGCTACGGCGGCGAGATGGACCTGGCCATCGCCATCCGCACCGGCGTGATCAAGAACGGCATGCTGTACGCGCAGGCGGCCGCCGGCGTGGTGGCCGACTCCGAGCCCGAGAAGGAATGGGCGGAAACGGAGGCCAAGGCGCGGGCGGTGCTACGGGCGGCGGAGCAGGTGCAGCTGGGATTGGACGATCCGGTCTGAAGGGCGCCTGCCTCTCAATCCGCCGGCGCCACCGATACGCCCTCGATCCGGTGGCGCTCCAGGGCCTCGGCCACGAAGCCGGACGCCTTGGCCTCTTCCACATAGGTCCGCAGCACCCGGATGGCCTCGTCGCCGCGGCCCTTGGGCAGGCCCATGGCCTGACGTATTTCCATGAAGCGCCCGGGCAGGAGGCGCAGCCCGCCGCGGGCCGCCATGTCGGCCTCCAGTTGCTGGCGTACGCCGGCGGCGACGTCGGCGCCTTCCTTCACGAAGACCTCGACCACCGATGGCGACGTGGGCGCGCGCAGCAGCGTGGCGTGCTGGAGCGCGCGGGTCAGGAACAGGTCGTAGGCGCTGCCGCGGCCGACCACGACGGTGGTGCCCTCGGCGTCGACTTCGTCGTTGCTGCGCAGCGGCGAGTCATGAGGCACCAGGTAGCATCCCTCGATGATCACGTAGGGAGCGGTAAAGCCTATGCCTTGCCCACGCTCGGGATCGATGGCGAAGAAGCCGACGTCGGCCTCTTCGTCGGTGACCGCGCGCACGGATTCGCCGGCGCTCTTGAACACCTTCAGTTCGATGGGCAGGTCCAGCCGGCGCGCCAGTTCCCGCGCCAGGTCGACCGATACGCCGCGCGGGGTGTCGCTGCCCGCGTCCAGGGAGGCGAGGATGGGATTGCCGATGTTGATGGAGGCGCGCAGCACGCCGGTGGGGGCGAAGGCGGTGCGTACGTCGGGAGTGATGGGCATGGTCAAGCGTTCGCGAGTTGAGAGAAATCGAGGCGGGGCGGGCAGCACAGATCGATCTTCGTCTGCTGCAGCGTCTCGCTGAACCAGGCGCCGATTTCGGCGGCGCGTTCGCCCACGTAGACGGGGCGGCCGTCGGCGTCCAGGCGCATGCTGAGGTCGTGGCCCGGAACCAGCAATGTGCCGGGCCGCCGCTTCCAGAGCTGCCAGATCGTTTCCAGGCTGCGGGCGCTGGCCTGCGCGTCGTCGGTGTCCGCCACGCTCATGCTGAGCAGTTCGGCGCGGTTCTTGGCCGCGTCGCCGGTGAACAGCACCGGTTCCTGCGCATCGGTCAGATAGAACAGGAGATGGCCGGGCGTATGGCCCGGGGCCGCGATGGCCTGCAGCCCGGGCAGGAAGGTTTCGCCGTCGCGCACCCGCCGCACGCGCGGCGAGGCGCATAGTTCGCGTACGTAGAGTTCGGGGATGGGGTTGAAACCGGGCGGCTGGGCGGCGGCCCAGCTCAGTTCCTCGTCGCCGATCCAGACGGTGGCCTGCGGAAACAGCGTGAAGTTGACCGCATGGTCGTAGTGGGCATGGGTCAGCACCACGTCGGTGATGTCGGCCGGCTGCACGCCGCGGCCGGTGAGCGCCTTCAGGATGGGCTTGCGGGCGCCGAAGGCGCCGACGTCGACGAGGATGTTGCGGCCGTCGGCGCGAACCAGCGTCACCGTGCTCCAGCCCAGCCCGCCGTGATGGGTGGCGCGTCCAGGGTAGCCCTGGACCAGGACATCGACCGTTGTCATGTTCATTGCATCCTGATGTTCGCGTCCCGGATCAGACGCCGGTACATGCCGAGTTCGGTGGCGATCAACTGGCCGAAATCCGTCGGGGAGCCGGCGACGATCTCGTAGCCGCCCTCGTCGGCCAGCCGCTTGACCACATCGGGTTCACGCATGGCTGCGGCCACCGCATCGTTCAGTGTCCTGACGATGGCCGCATCGGTGCCGGCAGGAGCAAGAATGCCCTGGAACTGCGTGATGTGGAAGCCCTTGTAGCCGAGTTCTTCCATGGTGGGAACATCGGGCAGCGCGGGCGAGCGGGTCGGGCCGGACACCGCGAACGCGCGCAGCTTGCCGCCGTGGATATGCGGCACGGCGGTCACGATGGTGTCGAAGGTAAAGGACAACTGTCCGCCCAGGATATCGGCTAGCGCCTGAGCGTTGCCCTTGTAGGGGACGTGGGTGAGTTCGGTCTTGCTCATCAGCGCCAGGAGCTCTCCGGCCAGGTGGCCGCCGGCGCCGATGCCGGCGGAACCATAGCTGAGCTTGCCCGGCTGCGCGCGCGCCGTCCGGACCAGGTCGTCCAGGCTGCGCAGGGGCGAGGCCGCGGGCACGACCAGCGCGTATTGATAGCTGGTCAACTGGCTGACGGGCACGAGGTCCTTCACCGGGTCGTACGGCACCTTGTCGTACAAGGACGGGTTGACGACCAGCGGCCCGCTGGCATCGGCCAGCAGGGTGTAGCCGTCCGGCTTCGCCTTGGCGACGAAGTCCGTGCCTATCATGCCGTTGGCGCCCGGCTTGTTCTCGACGACGAAGCTCGCGCCCAGGCGGTCCGAGAGTTTCTGGGCGACCACCCGCGTGGTGATGTCGGCGGCGCCGCCGGCGACGTAGGGCACGATGACCCGCACGGGCCTGGATGGGTACTTGTCCGCGGCGTGCGCGTGCCCGGGCAGTGCCAGGGCCAGCATCGCCAGCGTTGCCAGTGTCTTCATGTCTTTCTCCTTGGTCTGGCCGTGGCGCTAGCGGGGCCCGGCGTAGGCGGCCAGCAGGGCGGCGGTGTCGGCATCGAGCTCGATGCCCTCCGCGCGGCTGCGCGCCAGCCGGCCCAGCTCGATTTCCCCGGGGACGATGACGGGCTGGCCGGGGTCGACCGGCGTGCTGCCATGCAGGATGGCGGCGAAGTCGTTCATCCGATCGGCCAGCCAGGCGGTGGAGCCGAGCCGCCGCGTGTCGATCAGGATGAAGAAGTGCCCCAGGTTCTGCGGTTGGTCCGGCGCCTCGACCCAGGACTTCACGTGGGTCAGGTAGGCGGCGTTGGAAAGCAGGCCGGCGAACAGGTCCACCATCAAGGCCAGGCCATAGCCCTTGTGCCCGCCTATGGGGAGCAGGAAACCGTCCAGGGCGGCGGCCGGGTCGGTGGTGGGACGGCCGGCCTGGTCGGTGGCCCAGGTGTCGGGAATGGACTGGCCCTGCTTGAGGGCGCGGCGGATCTTGGCGCGCGCCACGACGCTCATCGCCATGTCGAGCAGGAAGGGATCGCCGCCCGGGTTGGGCACTCCGAATCCGATCGGGCTGTTGCCCAGCCGGGCGTCGCTTCCGCCCCAGGGGGCGATGGTGGTGGTGGCATTGCTGCCGATGATGCTGGCGAACCCATCCTGGGCGGCGATCAGCGAATAGGGCGAGACCGGACCGAAATGGTTGCTGCCGCGTGCGAACGCGACACCCACGCCGCATTCCGTCGCGGCTTCCATGGCCGCGCGCAGGGCATGCATGCCGACCAGCGGGCCGACACCGTTGCCGCCGTCCACCAGCCGTAGCGCGGGGGCCACCGTGTGCACCGTCACCTGGGCGCGCGCGGCGATACCGCCGACCTTCAGCCGCTCGCCATACGATTCGAGGCGGCTCAGGCCGTGGGTCGACAAGCCGAACATGTCGGCCAGCACCAGCACGCGGGTGACGTCCCGGGCGTCCTGCTCGGGCAGGCCCAGCGCGCGGAACGCCAGGATGCCCAGGCGGGTCAGCTCTGCTTCGGAATATTTCGTAGGCGGGACGACGTTGGATGACATGAAGCGTTCCTGCGTAGGGGAAGAGTGGGAAATCAATCTGCCGAGATGCCGGCGGCGCGAACCACCGCACCCCAGCGCGCCTGTTCGCTGCGGATGAAGGCCGCGAATTCGGCGGGCCCCTGGCCCAGCGATTCGCTGGAGTCGTGCTGCAGGCGCTGCTGGACCGAAGGCGAATGCAGCGCCTTCAGCGCTTCCTCGTGCAGGCGGTGGACAACGGGCCGGGGCGTGCCGGCCGGCGCCAGCAGGCCGAACCACTGGGAGCTCTCGAAGTCCGGGTAGCCGAGTTCGGCCACGGTGGGAACGTCGGGCAGCACCGCCAGGCGCTTCGAGGCGCCTACGGCAAGGATGCGAATCCGGCCGGCCTGGAACGGCGGCAAGAGGCCCGGCGTGCCGGCGGCCGCGGCGTCGATGTGGCCGGCGATCAGGTCGGCGACCTGGGCGCCGGTGCCCTTGTAGGGAATGTGCGTGATGGCCGTCTTCGTCGTGGACTTGAGCATCTCGAAGGCAAGGTGTCCCGCGCTGCCGTTGCCGGCCGAGCCGTAGTTGAACTTGCCGGGCTGGGCGCGGGCCAGGCGGATGAAGGCGGGAAGGTCCGCCGCCTCCACCCGTTCGGACACCGCGAACACCATGGGCAAGCGCGCCAGCAGGGTAATGGGGGCGAAGTCCTTGTCGACCTGGTAGGGCAGGTCTTTCATCATGGCCGGGTTGACCGCCAGCGTGCCCACGTGGCCAAGCACGATGGTGTAGCCGTCGGGCCGGGCGCGGGCCACTTCGTTGGTGGCGATCGTGCCCTGGCCGCCGCCCTTGTTTTCCACCACCACCGCCTTGCCCAGGCCTTTCGCCATTTCCGTGGCGATGGCGCGGGCGATCACGTCCGAACTGCCGCCGGGACCGTAGGGCACCAGCAGGCGTACGGGCTTGGCGGGCGTCCAGGTGTCGGCCTGCGCCGGACCGGGCGAGGCGGCGGCCAGCAGCGCGCTGCCGGCAAGCAGCCGCAAGACGAGAAGGCGGGAAATCGAGCGTGGCAAGTCTGTCTCCGTATCTGGCTTCGCCCTGGAAGCAAGGCTGTGGACGCATCTTGGGCGACGACCAAACAGGAGTAAAGTGCAAAAATTGGATGGATTCTTGACGAAAACGCATGAAATTCGACCTGGCCGATCTGCGCGCCTTTCTTGCCGTGGCGGACCTGGGAAGCTTCCGGGCCGCTTCCGAGTCCCTGTACGTGTCGCAGTCCGCGCTGTCCCGGCGGGTGGACAAGCTGGAGGATGCCCTGGGCGTCAAGCTGTTCGAACGGACCACGCGCAAGGTCCAGCTGACGACCATAGGGCGCGGTTTCGTGCCGCGCGCCAGGAACGTCCTCAACGAGCTCGAGCATGCGCTGATAGGGATCCAGGATGTGGCCGAGAAACTGTCGGGCGAGGTGACCATCGCCTGCGTGCCGTCGGCGGTGGCCTACTTCCTGCCCGAGGTCATCCGCCAGTACCACCAGAAATATCCGCGCATCCGCATCCGCATCATCGACGAGTCATCGTCCGAGGTCCTGACCGCGGTGGCGCGCGGCGACGCCGACTTCGGGCTGACCTACATCGGCACGCAGGATGCCGAGATCGCGTACCAGCCCTTGCTGAACGAGCCCTTCGTGGTCGCGCTGCGGCGCGACCATCCCCTGGCCGCGCGGCGCACGCTGACCTGGGCGCAACTGGCCGATCACCATTTCATCCGGCTTGCCCAGGGCAGCGGCAACCGCTTCCTGATGGACCAGGCCCTTGCCCATAGCGAGCATCAACCGCGATGGTTCTGCGAGGTCCAGCACGTGCCCGCGCTGGTCAGCCTGGTGGAAGCGGGAGTGGGCATAGGCGTCGTGCCGCAACTGGCCATGCCCAAGGGCCGGCATGCGGCACTGGTCAGCAAGCCCTTGCGCGAGCCGGCCATCAGCCGGGACATCGGCCTGATCCACCGGCGCGGTAGGCAGCTCAGTCCGGTCGCCCAACTGCTTTACGACATGTTGATGAATACCCGGCGCACGGTTTGAGGCGCCGGTGTCATGCCAGGCCGACGCCGCGCATGATCAGTTTCAGCACGGCCGCGACGATGCCCAGCGCGGCCACGCCGCCCGCCCACAGCGCGAGCAGCCAGGCGAGGCGGCGCGGCCAGGCGCGGTGCGCGCCGGCCATCAGTGGTAGCCCTCGCCATGGCGCACCTTGCCGCGGAAGACCCAGTATCCCAGGGCGGTGTACATCAGCACGAACGGGATCACCAGCAGCGCGCCCACCAGCGTGAAGCCCATGCTTTGCGGCGGCGCGGCCGCGTCCCAGATCGAGATGCCGGGGGGAATGACGTAGGGCCACAGACTGATGCCCAGTCCGCTGTATCCCAGGAAGACCAGGGCCAGGGTCAGCAGGAAAGGCGAGGCGTGGCCGTCCCGGCGCAGGGCGCGCAACAGCCCCCAGGTCACCAGCAGCACCAGCACCGGCACCGGCGCGAACCAGACGATGTTGGGGAAGCTGAACCAGCGCTCGGCGATGGGCGGATGCGTGAGTGGCGTCCAGATGCTGATGACGCCGATCACCGCCAGCGTGATCCAGGCCAGCCGCGCGCCGATGCGCCGCATGCGGGCCTGCAGTTCGCCTTCGGTCTTCAGGACCAGCCAGGTTGCCCCGAGCAGCGCATAGGCGCACAGCAGTCCCAGCCCGGTGAACAATGGAAACGGCGAGATCCAGTCGAAGGCGCCGCCCGCGTAGTTGCCGTCGCGCACGGGCAGGCCGTTCAGGAAGGCGCCCAGCGTGACGCCCTGGCAGAACGTGGCCAGCAGCGAACCGCCCGCGAATGCGCGGTCCCACAGCCGCCGCTCATGGTCGCGGGCCTTGAAGCGGAACTCGAAGGCCACGCCGCGGAAGATCAGGCCCACCAGCATCAGGATGAGCGGCAGCGCCAGCGCGCTCAGGATGACCGAATAG
Source organism: Pigmentiphaga daeguensis (assembly GCF_039523035.1). Classification (NCBI taxonomy): domain Bacteria; kingdom Pseudomonadati; phylum Pseudomonadota; class Betaproteobacteria; order Burkholderiales; family Alcaligenaceae; genus Pigmentiphaga; species Pigmentiphaga daeguensis. The sequence continues at coordinate 126,327 of NZ_BAAAEN010000012.1, forward strand.
GCCAGGGGAAAAGCGGCCAGCAGGCCGGCGCCGCCCAGCACCAGCCAGGTTTCGTTGCCGTCCCAGACCGGCGCCACGGTGTTCATCATCACGTCGCGCTCGTCCTTGTCCGGGAAAAACGGGAACAGGAGGCCGATGCCCAGATCGAAGCCATCCATGATGACGTACATCATGATGCCGAACAGGATGATCACGGCCCAGATCAGCGGCAGGTCAATGCCCATGGTGCGACTCCTCCGGCGCCTCGCCGTCGCCGTCTTCCTGCGCGGCCGACAGCGGCCGCATGGGTTGGCGCCGTTCGCCCGGCCCGCCGCCGGCGTCGCGCCGGTGTTCGGCGGGAGCAGGCCCCTTGGCCAGCAACCTCAGTCCGTAGGCGGTGCCCGCGCCGAACACCGCGAAGTACACGACCACGAACAGCAGCAGGGTGAAGGCCACCTGCCCGGTCGTGTGCTGCGGCGTGGCCGCGTCTGCCGTGCGCAGCAGGCCGTACACCGTCCAGGGCTGGCGACCGATCTCGGTGGTGTACCAGCCGGCAAGGATGGCGGCCAGGCCCGCCGGCGACATCGCCAGCGCGAAGCGCAGGAAGGGCCGCGACGCGTACAGCCGGGACGAGCGCCGCAGCCACAGCCCGCACAGCGCCAGCGCGATCATCAACAGGCCCAGGCCGACCATGATGCGGAAGGTCCAGAACACGATGGTCGAGTTCGGGCGGTCCTCGGGCGGGAATTCCTTCAGGGCCGGGATTTCGCCATCCCAGCTGTGGGTCAGGATCAGGCTGCCCAGGCGGGGCACGTCGACCTTGTAGCGCGTGGTCTCCGCCTTCATGTCCGGCCAGCCGAACAACGTCAGCGGCACCCCTTCGCCCGCCGGCGGGCGTTCCCAATGCCCCTCGATGGCAGCCAGCTTGGCGGGTTGGTACCGCAGCGTGTTCAGTCCGTGCTGGTCGCCCAGGATGGCCTGGATGGGCGCCGCGGCCAGCAGCATCCACATGGCCATCGACAGCATGGTGCGCACCGGCGGGCTGCCGTGCCCGCGCAGCAGGTGCCATGCGGCGGTACCGCCAACCATCAGGGCCGTCGCGAGGTAGGCCGCGGTCACCATGTGGGCCAGCCGGTAGGGAAAGGACGGGTTGAAGATGACGGCCAGCCAGTCCACCGGCACGACCCGTCCGTCGATGATCTCGTGTCCCTGCGGGGTGTGCATCCAGCTGTTCGAGGCCAGGATCCAGGTGGCCGAGATCAGCGTGCCGATCGCCACCGCCAGGGTCGAGACGAAGTGCAGGCCGGGTCCCACCCGCTTCAGGCCGAACAGCATGACGCCCAGGAAGCCCGCCTCGAGGAAGAAGGCGGTCAGGACTTCGTAGGTCAGCAGGGGGCCGGTGATGCTGCCCGCGAAGCGCGAGAAGTTGCTCCAGTTGGTGCCGAACTGGTAGGCCATCACGATGCCCGACACCACGCCCATCGCGAAGGCGACCGCGAACACCTTCAGCCAGAAGTGGTACAGGTCGATGTAGGCCTGGCGCCGGGTACGCAGCCATAGTGCTTCCAGCACGACCAGGTAGCTCGCCAGCCCGATGGTCAGGGCGGGAAAGATGATGTGGAAGGAGATCGTGAACCCGAACTGGATACGGGCGAGCAGCAGGGCGTCCATGGCATCAGGGTATGGTGGAGCGGCGTCGGCGGCGCCTCGTCAGCAGAAGGGCGGCCAGTACCACGACCAGGATCGCCACGCCTATCAGCGTCCAGACGATGAAGGGCTGGACCTTGGCGAGCAGGGGACGGGGACCGCCCTGGCGGGCGATCGCCACGTCGCGGCCGGACACGCGGGACGCGCCGTTGCCGTACTGGGCCAGCACGTAGTTCGAGATGGCGGCGATCTGCTCGTCGGACAGCGCGCTGACGTAGGACTGGCCGTCGAAGCGCGGCATCAGGGCATGTTCGCCTCCGGCGTCGCGCTCGACGCCATAGAGCATGACGGCGACGAGATTGGCGGGGTTCGGCCCGCCGGTGGCCGTGTTGTGGAACAGCGAAGGATAGCGCTGGTTGGCGCTGCCGGAGCCGTCGGCCTGGTGGCAACTGGCGCAGTGGGCGCTGTAGAGCGCCGCGCCGGTCTTCAGGCTGTCGCGCTCGTTGGGGCCATGCGTGCCGCGCAGCTCGGCCTCGCTGCTGAAGGCGCGCCCCTGGGCGTAGGCCGGCCGTGCCGGCGCGCCTTCGTCGGCGACGGGCCGGACCGTACGCAGGTAGGCCACCATGGCCTGGAGATCTTCCGGCCGCAGGTGCTGGAAACTGTTCTCGACCGCCTCGGCCATGGGGCCGGCGGCCTGGCCCTTGCCTGCGGCGTGGCCGGTACGCAGGTACCGGACCAGGTCCTCGTCGCTCCAGCCGCCTATGCCTGAAGCATGGGGCGTGATGTTGGGTGCGTACCAGGCTCCCAGTCCGCTCCCGGCCAGGAAGCGGCTTTCGCGTTCGGCCATCAGCGCGTTGCGCGGCGTATGGCAGGTGCTGCAATGGGCCAGCGCGTTGGCGAGATAGGCCCCGCGGTTGACCTCCTCGCTGGCGCCGGCGTCTGGCTGGAAGCGCTCGTCCTTCAGGAACAGCAGGTTCCAGGCGGCCATGGACAGGCGCAGGTTGAAGGGGAAAGGCAGCCGGGTCCGGGCGACCTCCGTGTCCACCGGTTCGACCCCTTGCATGAAATAGAGATAAAGCGCGTGCACGTCTTCGTCGCTGATCGCGGTATAGGCGGTGTAGGGCATGGCCGGGTAGAGATGGGCGCCGTCCGCCCGTATTCCCTGGCGCAGCGCGCGGGCGAACTGCGCCTCGGTGTAGTTGCCTATGCCGGCCGTCTTCGATGGCGTGATGTTGGTCGCATAAATGGTGCCCAGCGGGGACTCCACGCTGTAGCCGCCCGCATACGGCTTGCCGCCCTTGGCCGTGTGGCAGGCCGTGCAGTCGGCGGCGACGGCCAGATAGCGGCCGCGTTCGATCAGGGCAGCATCCGCCGGCGCGCCGGGCGCCGGTGCCGGCTGCGCGGCCACCGCCGCCGGCATGCCGAGGACCAGCGCCGCGATGGCCGTGGCGCGGCGGGCGGAACGCAACGGCCATGTCGTATGCGTGCGCATCCTAGCCTCGCCCCAGTTCCCGTTCGATGGAGGCCGCCGCCTTCAGGCCCAGGGCCACCATGGTCAGGGTGCTGTTGACCACGCTGGCCGACGGCATGGCGCCGCCGCCCGGCAGCCACAGGTTCGGATGGTCGTGGGCCCGGCAGTCGCCATCCACCACCGAGTCCCTGGGGTTCGCGCCCATGATGGTGCCGCCCATGATGTGGTTGTTGGCGTTCAGGTCCGGCGTGATGTGGAACTCCACCGCGTCGAACAGGCTGCCTATGTGTTCGAGCTGGCGGCGCGAAGCTTCGGCGCCCTTGCGCACGTAGTCGCCCACGTCGTAGTGGATGTCGGGACAGGCCAGGCCCAGCGGATCGCGCCGGGTGATGCTCAGCGTAAGCCTGTTGCTGGGATCCGGCAGCGGCTCCAGGCTGATCGACAGGTCCACGCCATAGGCGGTGCGGCGGCGGATCTCGTCGTCCAGCGCCTTGCCGACCAGGCCGAGCTTGAGGGCCTGCGTGGTGGCGGGGCCGACACGCGTGATGTTGTTCAGGATGATCTTGTTGGCCGAGTATTCCGAGCGGAAGGCCCCGTCGCGCGGACCGACTAGGCAACTGCTCTGCGCCGGCCCGCGCCCGGTCCAGATCGGTTCACGCGCGAGGAAGGTGCAGTGGAAGCCCGAGTGATCCATCATGTTGCGTCCGACCTGGTCGGACGAGTTCGCGATGCCGCGTGGGTTGCGTTCATTGGCGGCGAGCAGCAGCAGGCGAGGAGTCTCGATCCCGTTGCAGGCCAGCACGAACATCCTGCCCATGGCCTGGTGCGACTGCCGTTGCGCGTCATACCAGTGCACCGCCGTGATGCGGTTGTTCTCGTCGGTGTCCAGCCGATAGGCCACCGCCTGCTCCAGCACCTTGGCGCCCTTGCCCTCGGCGCTGGTCACGTGGTGGATGCCGTTGTACATGGCCGAGATGGGGCAGATGGGCTGGCAGTTGTTGTTGCCGCAGCAGGCGGGACGGCCATGCCAGGGCTGCGTGTTGCGCGCCTGGGGAATGGGCACGGAACGGTAGCCGTGGGCGTTGACCACTTCCGCGAAGCGCCGGTCGCCATAACCCCAGGGGATCATGTCCATCGGATAGGGCCGGCTGCGCTCGGACGGTGATTGCAGCGCGGGATCGTTGGGACCGGCCACGCCCATGCGGTCCTCGGCTTCGCAATAGAAGGGCTCCAGCTCGTCATACGAGATCGGCCAGTCGCGTCCGACCCCATAGGCGCTCCGCATGCGCAGGTCCACGGGCAGATGGCGCCAGCACGATGCGGCCCAGTGCCAGGTCGTGCCCCCCACCACGCGCAGGTAGCCCTGCTGGAAGCCGCCGCCGCTGGGGCCGGTGGTCAGCACGTAGTCGTTCTTGGGGAAGTACAGCGGCGCGGGGGCCAGCGGGGATTGGGGAAACAGTCCCTGGAAGTCGGACCCCACGCGATTGAAGAAGGGCATGTTGCGCCAGTTCTCGACCGCCTGGCCGCGATCGATCCGCGGGCCGGCCTCCAGGACCAGCACGGCATGGCCCTGGCCGGCAAGCTGGTCGGCGATCATGGCGCCGACCACGCCCGAGCCCACCACGACGATATCGGCGGAGGCATTTCCCTGGGCGTCGAAGGAGGGCGTCTTCATCGGCCTTCCCCGGACGGGGCGCCCTGGGGCGTGGAACGAGGCGGCGCCGGGGGCCGCGTGGTCGGAACGGGAAAGCCGGTCGTGGGCGCTTCGGGGCCGGGACGCTCCACCGGGGGCGAGACGCCTATCGGAGGCGGGTCGGCCACCCACCAGGCGGGACCGTAATTGCAGTAGGTCGGCACGGTCTGGGCGTCCTGGACGGGGCGGTACATCAGGGCGTCGCGATAGGCCACGACGGTGGCCCTGCTGTCCGCGCCCACCGAGCCCGTGTACCAGGCCGCGACCACGGCCAGCGCGGTCTCGCGCAGGCCGGCCTCGGTGGCGCGCTGCAGCAGCGATTCGGGTTCGGCCGCATCGCCAGCCAGGCCGGCCAGCTTCGCGGCCTGTCCCGGGAAGTCCGCGGAGGCCTGGCGCATGGCGTCGTAGATGCGTCCGGCCGTTACGGGATTCAGGTCGCCGTGTCCGGTCATGGCTTGCGAGAAGCGCAGGAAGGACTCCTGTTCGGGGGACAAGGCGGCGGGGCGGGATGCCGCGCTACCCGAGGCGGGGGCGGCGCCCGAGGCCAGGCGCAGCAGCCAGGGACCGCCCAGCAGGGCCGCCAGCGACACCGCCAACATCTGCCGGCGAGCCGTGTCGCAGCCCCGCACGCCCGGCTGCGGCGTGAAATCGGACCGGGGCCTGCCCGGCTTGGCGTCGCTCATGCCATCTCCTTCGGACTGGATGAGCGGCACCGCCGCGCCACGTCGGGACGTTCCGCGGGTTCGCTCGTAGCGGACGGCAAGCAAGCGGCATGCCGCGGCGCCGCACCGGCCCCGACCCGCGCGGCGGCCCCCGGAAAGAGCCGGGGTGCGGACCCGGCGCCGGGCCGCGCCGCGGGCCGGCCCATGCAATATTTGCCGCCGGCCCTGGAGAGGATTACACGGCAGCCGCTTCGGTCGAGCTTGCGAAACGCGCCGCCGCGCTCAGCACCGCGAGTATCGACGCCACGACGATGTTGGCGTGGCGGCCCGCGCCGTAGCGGGTCCCCGGAACGCCGGGCAGGGCGGCCTCGACGACGGCGAAGGCCTGGGCGTCGGCGCCGGCTCCCAGGCTGCGCTCTTCGTAGCCATCGATGCGCAGCGGCACGCCGAGCGCGTCCACCGTCGCCGCGATGGGCCCGTTGCCGGTGCCGCACAGGCGGCGCACGCGCCCCGTCCCGTCCGCCACTTCCAGTTCGATGCCCTGGCCTGCCTCGGCGTCGAACAGCCGGTGGCCGCGATAGACCAGCGAGCCGCCCTCGGCGGTCGGCGCCAGATAGGTGCGGCTGAACAGCGCCCACAGTTCGTCGCTGCCGAGCTCCGTTTCGCTGGCGTCCGCATGCTTTTGCACGATGGCGCCGAACTCCACCTGCATGCGGCGCGGCATGACCACGCCACGGTCGCGCTGGAGCAGGAAAGCGATGCCGCCCTTGCCCGACTGACTGTTGACGCGGACGATGCTGTCGTAGGTGCGACCCAGGTCGTGCGGATCGATGGGCAGGTAGGGAACTTCCCAGAAATCGCCTTCGCTGCGCGCCGCGAAGCCCTTGGCGATGGCGTCCTGGTGCGACCCCGAGAAAGCGGTGAAGACCAGGTCGCCGACATACGGATGGCGGGGATGGATGGGCAGGGCGGTGCATTCCTCGGCCACCCGTGCCACGGCGGCGATGTCCGAGAAATCCAGCCCGGGGTGGATGCCCTGCGTGTACAGGTTCAGTGCCAGCGTGACCAGGTCGAGATTGCCGCTGCGCTCGCCGTTGCCGAACAGGCAGCCTTCCACGCGCTCGGCGCCCGCCAGCAGGGCCTGCTCGGCGCAAGCCACGCCGGTGCCCCGGTCGTTGTGGGGGTGCACGGACAGGACCACGTGCTCGCGCCGCTCGATACGGCCGTTCATCCATTCGATCTGGTCGGCGAACACGTTGGGGGTGGCCACCTCCACGGTGGTCGGCAAGTTGATGATGACGGGCCGGCCGGGGCCCGCGTCCCAGGCGCGTATGGCCGTGTTGCACATCTGCAGCGACACCTCCAGCTCGGCCATGCAGAAGGTCTCCGGCGAATACTGCAGGACCCATTCGGTTTCCGGGCAGTCGTCGGTCAGCGTGCGCAGGAGCCGCACGTGGTGCTCGACCATCCGCCGGATCTCGGGCACGGACATGCCGAACACCACCCGGCGCCAGGCAGACGCGATGGCGTTGTAGAAATGGACGATGGCCCGCCGGGCTCCCCGGATGCTGCGGACGGTTTCGCGGATCAGGTCCTCGCGCAACTGCGTGATGACCATGGGCGTGACGTCGTCGGGAATGCGACGCTGGTCGACCAGGTGCCGGACGATGTCGAAGTCGGTGCGCGAGGCGGCGGGAAAGCCGACCTCGATTCCCTTGAATCCCAGCCGCACGAGCTCGTCGAACAACCGCAGCTTGCGGTCGCGGTTCATCGGTTCGAACAGGGCCTGGTTGCCGTCGCGCAGATCGGTCGACAGCCAGACGGGCGCCCGCGCGATGGTGCGCGTAGGCCATTGGCGGCCGGGCAGGTGGACGGGAGGGAAGGGGCGATACTTGGTTTCGGGATGGTCGATCATGACAGGCCTCGGAATGTGGACGCGATCTCCCTGCTTTCAGGTGAAAGCTGCGTCCGGCCGGGGTCTGGGGAGATCAGCGGGTGTCCGTGGTCGTCGTGCGCGCAGGCAGACCCCGGCCGGAGGGCAGGGGCCGTAGTGGCGAAAGCGCGTGGAAGACGAGGTGCATGGGGTCAACCGGATAGTCGATGCCGTCAAGGATAGAAGCGGCGGATCATGGCCGTATTGCGCGTTTTGGCCTTTTCTTGTCGCGAAATGGTCAGTCCAAGGTAGTATGGGCCATGATTTCCCATGCCGCCGGTTCCGCCTACGACTCCACCGCCACGCCCGTGACCGGCGTGGCGGTGGACTACCCGGCCGGCCACGTCATTCCTCCCCACAGCCACCCGCGATCGCAACTGGTCTATGCCATCGAAGGTGTGCTGGCGGTGGAAACCGCCGCCGGCCGCTGGGTCGTGCCGCCCACCCGCGCGGTCTGGCTGCAAGCGGGGGTCGAGCACACCATCCGCGCGCGTGGGGCGGTACGCATGCGCAGCCTGTTCGTCAACGTGGACGCGATCGAGGGCGTGCCCGGAAGCGATTGCGTGATCGACGTTCCGCCGCTGCTGCGCGAGCTGATCCTGGCCGCCACCCTGGTGCCGCCGGACTACCCGGCCGATAGCCGCGATGGCCGGTTGATGCGCTTCCTGCTGGACGAACTGCGTGCCTTGCCGGTGCTGCCGTTCCACCTGCCCTGGCCCGAGGATGCGCGCATCGCGCGCGTGTGCCGGGCCCTGACCGAGGATCCCGCCGCCACCGTCACGGCGCAGCTGTGGGCAGCCCGGCTGGCGATGAGTCCCAAGACTTTCCATCGCCACTTCCTGCGCAGCACCGGCGTGAGCTTCGGCCGATGGCGCCAGCAGGCCCGGCTGCTGCTGGCGCTCGAGGCGCTGGCCCAGGGCCTGCCGGTGCTGCGGGTCGCGTTCGATCACGGCTACGAGAGCCAGAGCGCATTCGCGGCCGCGTTCAAGCGGCAGTTCGGCGTGCCGCCGACGGCGTTCTATCGCTAGGGTTGTGCGAGGCCTCTTTTGGCGTGGGCAGGCCCGAGGCATGCCGGTGTCATGCTCCGTCCCCATTTCTTCCGTTCGACAAGCGAAACGCGGACGCGCTAGAATCCTCGCCGGAGCAGAAACGCGCACATGGCCGCGGCTCCCGACTCACCTCAAGACATGAACCGCATCGTTTCGAACCAAGCAGCTCAGTGGTGGCGCTTCCGCTAGGAAGCGGCACGTCGTTGCGGTTCGAAAACTGCACCCTGCCGCCGTAACCGGTGGCAGGTCGCGATTTCACACAGCTCCTCCGGCACGGCGGCTCCCGATCCAGGAGATTGTCCGTGCATCCAGCAGTACCTCCCCTTGCCAGCCGACCCCCCGCACACGCGCTTCGTGGCTCGTCGCTCGCGTGGTGGCGCCCGCTCTCGTGCGGCGCGATCGCCGACGTGTTCCCGGCCACCGGCCTGTTCGATTCCACGGGGAGAGCGGCATGCTGCTAATGATCGATAACTATGATTGAGGTCCACTGACCTCCATCGTCATCCATTGAGTACATCTAAACCATTGTTTTTAAAGGGCTTACTGTCTACCAAGCGCTTCCAAAATCTGGACAAATCCAGTCCCATTGTGTGTAATGGAGTGTGTAACGGGTCGATTTGGAGGCGTTATACACATGGCACTCACAGCACTCAATCTTCTCTCCGCACGCAAAGTGGAAACGGCGCAGCCCAAGCCCAAGGTGTACCAACTCCGGGACGGAGGCAGCCTCTTTTTGCGCGTTCAACCCAATGGCTCCAAACTTTGGTGGTATCGCTACCGGCTGGGCGGCGCCGAGCAGGTGTACTCGATCGGGGTGTACCCGAAGATCACGTTGGAGGCGGCTCGTGCTGAACGTGACCGGGCAAAGGCGTTGGTCAAGAAGGGTCTTGATCCGATCGTGGAGAAAAAGGCGGCGATCGCGCTCCAGGCCGACACATACGAGCGCACGTTCGAGACCGTTGCTCGGGAGTGGATCGTCAGCAATGCCCACTGGAGCGAGTACTACACCAACCAGGTCACCCGCTACCTTGAGAAGGACGTTTTTCCCCGGATCGGCAAGCTGCCGATCAGCACCATTAGGGCTCCGCATCTGCGTCCCATCATCAAGGATGTGGCTGCTCGTGATGCGAAGACTGTGGCGATCCTCATCCGCCAGTGGAGTGGACAGATCTTCAGCTATGCGGCCGCCCAAGGTCTCTGCGAATTTGATCCTGCCGCCTTGCTCAAGGGGCTGGTCAAGCGCCCTCAAGTCCGCCACAACCCTCCGCTGACGTGGGCTGAGATCCCGGACTTTCTGAATCGAGTGGACAACGAAGGGGGGTATCGAACGACGGTGCTCGCCCTCATGTTGATGGCCTTGACCTATGTGCGCACGGTCGAACTGCGCAAGGCATCATGGGAAGAGTTCGATTTGGACAATGCCATGTGGTCGATTCCTGCCGAGCGCATGAAGATGCGGCGCCCCCATCTGGTTCCCCTGTCGCGGCAGGCAGTGGCTGGGCTAAGGGAGCTTCATGCTCTAACTGGCGGTGGAAAGGTCTTGTTCCCGAGCTACAGGAAGCCCGGACAGGTGATGTCGGCAACGACGCTCAACCAAGCACTCAAGCGCATGGGCTATGCCGGGCGGTTTTCGTCCCACGGGTTCCGTTCGACCGCCACGACGATCCTAGGGTTGCTGGGATATCCCGAAAAGCGGGTTGATCTCCAACTTGCGCACTCCAAGAAAAACAAAGACTCCTCGCGTGCCCCCTACGACCACACGAAGTTCGTGGAGTCGCGCAAGGTGATCATGCAGGACTGGGCCGACATTCTCGACGCATTGCAGGCAGGGAAAAGCGTTGAAGATGTCACGAAGGCCTTTGGTCCCATGTCGAAGCGTAGAACTGCACTGCTCCGGGTTATCGAGCGCGAGTGATGCCTGCTACTCGGCGGGACAGTGCCATGGGAGAAGTTATATGGGGTTGCGCAGTCGAATGATGAAGGACTACGGCGGACAGCCAGGACCTGCTCAAACAGAGTCTAGATGAAGGTAACGTTGCCACCTCCACGCCCAATAGCGGCGCAGTTAGACTGCACCATCCTTGGCGACCTTCAGGGCTCTACGCTCGAACCGCTCTGAAACAGGGTTGGCTTGTTCGGCGGGCTGCTGCAGGTGCGTCACGATCTCGTAGGGGCCGTCGGCAAGTGGTCGCATGCAAATTCCCCATCCATGGGCCCGCTCTATGCGTGATTGCGCGGATACCCCGACGCCATAACCGGCCGCGACCCATAGCGCCATCATCTCGAAAGATGTCACCTGCTGAGTATGCTGCTCGTCCGCAGGCATAAAGGACGACAGCCGCTGATCCAGTAAGGGGCAGTTCTCTGCCTCCCAGCGAAACACAGGTTGGCTTAGCAGTTCGGCAATCGTGACCTTCCCCTTGTCCAAGAAAGGGCGTTTCAATGGCATCGCGACGGCCAGGCTCTCGCTCCACAGAGGCCGCCCCTTCAGGGACGGATCATTCGACTCTTGGAGAGATAGCCCTGCGTCGTAGCGGCCTTCGCGGAGTCCTGCCGCCAACTCGTCGCCTGTGATCTCAAAGAACGCGATGATGACTTCCGGCTCTTCGGCACGTTGCAACGCGAGCAGTGCCGATAAATGCGATGACGGTACGCCAGGCGCTATGGCAAGTTTGAAGCAGGAAAACTGGGTGGTGTGGACCGGCCAGCCTTTCGTAGACACTCGGACGCCATAATTGATGGCAATGACCGAGGTGTTTATGGGCAACAGCAAGCAGTACACGGATGAGTTCCGCGCAGAGGCGGTGAAGCAGGTAATCGAGCGCGGCTTTACAGTCGTGGACGTAGCCTCCCGGATCGGGATTCCCAAGCACACACTGTACGGCTGGGTGCAGGCGGCCAAGAAGACGGTGCGTGCACCGGGCACTATCGCCGTGCTGAGCGATTCGGCTGAGATTCGCCGGCTCAAGGCCGAGCTGCGGCGGGTGACCGAGGAGCGCGACATCCTAAAAAAAGCCGCCGCGTACTTTGCCAAGGGGTAAGGGCGAAGTACGCGTTCATGCACGCGCACGACCGGGAGTTCCGTCTGGTAGCGATGTGCCGGGTGTTGGGTGTGCAACGCAGCGGCTACTACGCCTGGCTGCACCATGGCGCCAGCGCTCGCGAGCGCGAGGACCAGCGCCTGCTAGGACTGATCAAGCATCACTGGCTGGCCAGCGGGACCGTGTATGGCTATCGCAAGATCACCCTGGATCTGCGCGAGGCCGGCGAGCACTGCAGCCGGCACCGTGTCCTGCGTTTGATGAAGGCCGAGGGCCTGCGTGCGCAGGTCGGGTATGGCCGCAAGCCGCGCCATCGCGGTGGCCCCGTGGGCTTGGTAACCAATGTGCTCAACCGGGACTTCGCGCCGCCCGCTCCGAACAAGGTCTGGGTCACGGACATCACCTACATCCGCACTTACGAGGGCTGGCTGTTCCTGGCAGCGGTGATGGATTTGTACTCGCGCCAGATCGTCGGCTGGGCCACGGCGCCGACGATGACCAGTGACCTGGTGTTGCGGGCGTTGGTGGCAGCGGCGTGGCGCCGCAAGCCTGGGCCTGGGGTGATGGTCCACTCCGACCAGGGCTGCCAGTTCACAAGCAGCGATTGGCAGTCGTTCCTGAAGGCACACCGGATGGTGCCGAGCATGAGTCGTCGCGGGAACTGCCATGACAACGCAGTGGCCGAGAGCTTCTTCAGCGTATTGAAGAAGGAGCGGACCAAGCGAAGGATCTATCCGACACGGGCCACTGCTGCATCGGACGTGTTCGACTACATCGAGATGTTCTACAACCCCATCCGCCGACATGGTTCCGCTGGCGGACTGTCACCGGTAGAGTTTGAGAGGCGCTACGCGCAGAGCGGCGACTGAGTGTCTACGGAACTCTGGCCGGTCCAAAGCCGTGCTCCACGGCGATCAACCGTTGTCGCTGCTCGATCGCGTCATCATGGAATTCCTGTACGCGACCACAGGTGGTACAGACCAGATGGTCGTGGTGCATCCCGTCGTCCAGTTCGTAGACGGCCTTGCCCGACTCGAAGTGCGCCTGCTTGAGCAATCCGGCGTGCTGCAACTGCGTCAGCACCCGGTACACAGTGGCCAACCCGGCCTTATGACCTTGCTCGAACAACAGGCGAGCCAATCCCGTGCATCAGCACTCGTCGCAGCACGTGTTGTGCAGACCTTCCCTAGGAAACTCGCCAACCAAACTGCCAGAGAAGAGTTGAATCGATGTTTACTCAAGGGGCGGTGGGTATAAGTTTCAGATGGTATGGGAGATGAGGCCGACCGTCCCATTTTTGACCACTCTATTTTGAGTGAGTGCCGCATCATTGGGACGTAATTCGACGCTCTTTGTCGGAGCAGAGTCACCGTCGCCAAAACGCTTGGATGCGGCACCCGCATCAATATCGGAAGGCTTTAGAGTTGTGGCAGTGCTGTGCCGCTGCTCAAACCGGGAAAGAAGGTGGAGCAGGATTTTTCGATAAACTGCATCGCCCTCGTGGGCATCTTCCATTCCGACATCGATGTTTGGATTGTCGTTGACCTCAATGACAAACGACTGCTCTCCAGTGGATTTGATGTCAATACCGTAGAGTCCATCGCCGATCAGATTTGCCGATCTACTTGCCAAGTCCAGTATCGATAACGGAACGTCCGACAACGGGACAGATTCGACACGTCCCTCCTGGAACTTGCCATTGGCGGCGTGCTTGATGATTTGCCAATGGTCTTTGCACATGTGGTAGCGCGCTGCGAATAGTGGCTTGCCATCCAAAACACCGATACGCCAGTCGAAGGGCGTATACATGAACTCCTGTGCCAGAATGACATCGGATTCTTTGAGCATTTCACGCGCGATTTCCACCAATTGAGTCGCGTCCTCAGCCTTTTTAACGCTGAGACTAAAGGCGCCATCAGGCACCTTTAGTACCACCGGATAAGGCAGCAATCTGGCTGCTGTGTTAAGGCTGTGCTTGCTTAACAAGAACGTCTGAGGTGTCGGCACGTCGTGGCCTTTCAGAAGCTCTGCAAGATATGCCTTGTTGGTGCACCGCAAGATCGACGTTGGATCGTCAATCACAGGCATGTTGGCCATTTCTGCCTTGCGGGCAAACTGAAACGTGTGTTCCGATACTGCAGTCGTTTCCCGGATGAACAAGGCATCGAATTGCGTTAAGCGAGAATAATCTTTCTTTTCGATCAATTCGACAGAAATATCCAGATCTTCTCCAATATCGACAACTTTGCTCAATGTTTTCAGGTTCGATGGAGGCAGGGGGTCTTTCGGGTCATGCAGTATGGCGACCGCCATGCGATAAGTGCGGGGTCGCGGGACCGGATTCCAGGTCCTTCGGGTGAACTTGGCAAGGCCTCGCAAAAAGACGCCATCCTGTTCTGCGCTGATATCCGCAGGCTTAAGTGGCTGTAAGGCCGCGACCTCCCACACTTCCGACTTGGCTGCGCGCTCCACTTCAATCTCTAACAGCGGGCACTGAAACATTTCGAAGCTCTTACGGGCAAGATTGGCAAGCTGTGGGTCCTCGATTTCTCCGAAGAATACGTGCAGAGTGAGGCTTCGTACTGATCGAGGAACTTCTTTTAGCGGGCCGACAAGGGAGTTCAGCATCGGTAGCATGCTTGCCTGCTGCTTGCGGCGCCCGAGATCCAGGATGGTTTCGACACTCGGAGTCACCCGATCTCCGCGAGCTTCCGCGAGTAGCGAGCAGTAGTACCCGACACTCAGGTAGCTGTAGCTTCGACACAAATTAATGATCTTTCGTGGCCGGCTTCGTATTCGGGGGCCATCCGCAAGGAAATTTTCTGCCGTGACGACCTCCATGCCTGGGTCGCTCCAGCGAAAATCGTTTGGTTTCTCGACGATGATGAGATGATCTGAATTCATTGAAAGCCCTCACTGCAAATGATCGTCGCTCCGGCCATCGTTCATGGCCGGCGACAGTTGTGGTGCTCGAACTGCGCGGCCTAGCCAGGCGGCGCTTGATTTGAGTCGAGAGAACGGATTTTTGAGTTATCCGCTTTCTCGGGGACAACTCGCGAGGAAATACCGGGGCGCAGTTGTTTGCGAAAACGGATAGCACTCGCGCCATCGGCGTAGTAATCGGGGATTGGAGCACCAAATGGCGTGTAGCCTAGTGCGCGAAATAGCGCGTGCGCGCGCACATTGTCAATGCGACTCTCCAGGCGCACTTCGGTGCAGCCGTGCGCAGTTGCTGCGCGGGAAACTTCATTTGTGAGAAGGTGGCCGATTCCGGAGCGTTGGCAGCCGCTCTTGACGGCAATCGAATAAAGGCGAGCAATCTGAGATCGCTTGCGCATGAGAATTACCGCACTACCTACGACCATGGCGCCTGCCTCTGCCACCAGTACAATGGCCGAGGCACTCTCTGATAGGGCGCGCCAGCTTCTTCGCGATATTCGATCAAAAGCGAACGATTGTTCTTCAAGCTCTATGAGCTGCTCGATATCCTGGTGGTCGGCCAGCCTAATGCGGGTTTTTGTCATCTGCGTTGTGAAGAACTCGAACTTCGCCTGCGGCGCGTGGGGTACTCAATGAGCACCCATGCAAGAAGCAGCGGAACCACAATGGCGAGAATAGCCAGCATGAAGTGCAGAAACTCATTCAACACGATGAGATTCCAAGTGCTTGGTCGTTGAACGGTTCGCACGCCATTTCTCGATGCGGTTGGCCAAGCGGAAGAACGCGATGAACCCGACGACGACGACGAATACAAAGGTAATGTCCTGGAGAAATTGAGGCACTGGTGGCGTCCGATGGTCCTTGGTAGTCACCTAAACCATACGCCGCGGCGGTCAAGAGCGTCGTAAATTCGGCATAAAGTCTCGCCCTGTAGGCGGTGCCGCGAGGCGTTCCCGTAACACTGACTCCCCGCCGCAGGGGCTTCGCAAGCGGCACCCCTCATCAAATTTACGCAGAAGTTATGACGCGACCAAGGACTTAGGCGAATACTGCTGCATGGCAATTTCGCCATTCGATTGCGAAAAAGAACATGCGCGCTCAAATCTTCAAATCCCTGGCGGGCGTCGCTGCGGTATGCGGCGGTGTCATGGTTGCTACGCTGCCGTCTGTAGCAACCGCACAAGTCACTGGCAGCGTGGCCTTGACTTCCGACTACGTGTGGCGAGGGTCTTCCCAGACCCGGGAGAAGCCCGCCATTCAAGGGTCGTTCAAGTACGCCCACGACTCCGGTCTCTATGCCTCAGTGTGGGGCTCGAACGTCAAGTTCAAGCCCGACAACGGCGCGTCGAGTGAGTTCGACATCGCGCTGGGCTGGAGCGGCAAAGTCGCTGAGGACTGGGCGCTCGACGTCTACTACCTGCGCTACCAGTACCCGGGCTCCGATGTGAACCTCAACTGGAACGAGGTCAATGCCGCCGTGACGTGGCGCGACAACTACTGGGTCGCGGTCGGGCACTCCACGAACGCCATGGCAAGCAAGACCACCGGCACCTATGCACTCGTGGGCGCCCGCTACCCGATCAACGACACATGGCGGGTCGAGGGAACCCTGGCGCGCTACTTCCTCGACAGCGCTTACGCGAAGAGCTACACCCACGGCTCCATCGGCGTCGTATGGGCGTTCAAGGCCCCCTTCGAGGCTCGTCTGACGTTGCATGGCACCGACTCGGCGACCAAGCAACTGTTCCCCGGCATGGCTGGCTCGCGCGCCGAGTTTGCCATCCAGGCGTCTTTTTGACGGAGCGCCTGATGAATGCAAGTTTCATTGAACCAAGCGATGGAGCCCGACCATGACTGAGTTTCTTCTCGTATTCGCCCTCGCGATTGCCCTGGGCTGGCCGCTTGGCCGCTACCTGGCCGCAGTGATGCGCGGCGAGCCGATGCGTGGCGACGGGCTTTTCCTTTGGTTGGAACGGCCGTTGTATGCGCTCATCGGCACCAATCCCCAGCGCGGCATGAGTTGGCGCGGCTATGCGAGCGCCTTCGTGCTGAGCAACCTGATGCTGGCCGTCATTGTCTGGCTGATTCTGATGACCCAAGCCTGGTTGCCGCTCAACCCGAATGGCGCGCCCAACATGAGCTGGGACCTGGCGCTACACACCATGGTCTCGTTCCTGACCAACACCAACCAGCAGCACTACTCGGGGCAAGCGCAACTCTCCTATCTCGCGCACATGACGGGCATCGTGACGCTGCAGATCATCACGCCGATGATGGGGCTGGCGCTCACTGCCGCGACGCTGCGTGGGCTGTTCGGCGGACGCAATGCGCAGGCGCGCAAGGCCGAAAGCCATGAGCAGGCACCCGTGGACGTCGGCAACTACTGGGCCGACGTGATCCGCCCCACGCTGCGTTTCATGGTGCCGCTGTGCCTGGTGTGGTCGGTGCTGCTGACCAGCCAAGGCGTCCCGGCCACGCTGGCGGGCGGCCCGGTGGTCGCGCCCGTCGACGCGACGGTCGAGATGAAAGAGCAGAAGATCCCGCTCGGCCCGGTTTCGCCGATGGTGGCGATCAAGCAACTCGGCACCAATGGTGGCGGCTGGTATGGCCCCAACAGCTCGGTGCCACTGGAAAACCCGACGCCGCTGTCCAACCTGCTGGAAACGCTGGCACTGATTCTCGTGCCCGTGGCGGTCGCTTTCATGATTGGCCCGTTCACTGGACGGCGAAAATTCGCAGGCATGGTATTCGGCACGATGCTGCTGATGTCCGTGGCTTCCGCAGGTTTTGCCATCTGGTCCGAAGGGCATTCCTCGACCTCGTCGGACATCGCACTGATGGAGGGCAAGGAAGTGCGTCTCGGGGCCGAGCCATCTGCACTGTGGGCCGCGCTGACGACGCAGACCTCCAACGGCTCGGTCAACGCCATGCACGATTCGCTGGCACCGCTGACTGGCTTGGTCACGATCAGTGACATGCTGATCAATGCCATCTGGGGCGGCATCGGCAGTGGACTGCAACAGTTCCTGACGTATCTGCTGCTTGGCGTGTTCCTGGCGGGGCTGATGACCGGACGGACACCCGAACTGTTCGGCCGCAAAATCGAAGCGCCGGAGGTCAAGCTGCTTGCGGTTCTCGTGCTGCTGCAGCCGCTGGTCCTGCTAGGACTGACCGCCATCACGTTGTCGGTGCCGAGCCTGGCAGGAAACTCGAACCCTGGGTTCCACGCCATCAGCCAGGTGTTTTATGAGTACACCTCGGCCTTTGCCAACAACGGTTCTGGCTTCGAGGGATTGGGGGACGCCACCGTGTGGTGGAACGTGACGTGCAGCTTCGTGCTGGCCGCAGGCCGCTATCCAGCGCTCATCATTCCCCTGATGATCGCCGCCATGCTCGCACGCAAGCGCCAGGCCCCGGAGAGCGCGGGCAGCCTGCAGATCGAAACCCCCACATTTGCGCTCACGCTGATCGCCGTCATTGTCATCCTGACGCTGCTTCAGTTCATGCCTGTGCTGGTGCTGGGGCCTGTGGCCGATCACCTGACCCTGGTTGCGCGTTGAGGAAAACATCATGAGCAATACAACCTCTCAAGAAAACCCAGTCCGCACGCCGCGACTGGAAGAGCGCGGGTTCGTCCCCGCACTGATCAACGCCTTCATCAAACTGGCGCCGCAGCACATCATCAAGAACCCGGTCATGGCCGTGGTCTGGCTGGGCACCCTTGTGACTGCGGTGGCCACGCTGGCCGGCTGGGCGCAGCCTGGCTTTGGCTGGGCGGTGACCGTGATCCTGCTGATCACCGTGCTGTTCGGCAATTTCGCCGAGGCGGTGGCCGAGTCACGGGGGCGGGGCCAAGCCGCCTCGCTGCGCCGTGCTCGCAAGGACCTGATGGCGCGGCGGCTCGACAAGGCTGGAGGCGAAAAGACCGTGCCCGCCGCGGAACTGCGGCCCGGCGACCTCGTCGTGATCGAGGAAGGGCAACTGG
Organism: Pigmentiphaga daeguensis; assembly: GCF_039523035.1. Taxonomy (NCBI): domain Bacteria; kingdom Pseudomonadati; phylum Pseudomonadota; class Betaproteobacteria; order Burkholderiales; family Alcaligenaceae; genus Pigmentiphaga; species Pigmentiphaga daeguensis. The sequence continues at coordinate 144,727 of NZ_BAAAEN010000012.1, forward strand.
TGCCGGCCGATGGCGAGATTGTTGAAGGCCTGGCTACCATCAACGAGGCCGCCGTCACCGGCGAGTCCGCGCCCGTGCTGCGCGAGGCCGGCACCGACCGCTCGGGCGTGATCGGCGGCACCAAGGTGCTGTCCGATCGAATCGTCGTTCGCGTCACAGCCGAGCCGGGCAACAGCTTCCTTGATCGCATGATCGCTCTCGTAGAAGGCTCGAACCGGCAGAAAACTCCCAATGAAGTCGCCCTTGGCTTGCTTCTGGGTGTGATGACGTTGACCTTCCTGATCGTCGTCGTGACCCTGCCATTTATCGGTGGGTTCGTCGGCGTCGAGGTGAATGTGGTGCTGCTGGTCGCCCTGCTGGTGTGCCTGATCCCGACCACCATCGGCGGTTTGCTGCCGGCCATCGGCATCGCCGGCATGAACCGCGCCCTGCAAGCCAATGTCCTGGCCAAGTCCGGCAAGGCCGTGGAGGTGGCGGGTGATGTGGACGTGTTGCTTCTGGACAAGACTGGCACGATCACCTACGGCGATCGCCAGGCCACGGCCTTTCATCCGATGGCCGCCGTGGATGTGGCGCAACTGCGCCAGGCCGCGCTACTGGCCTCTTTGGCCGATCCGACGCCTGAAGGCAAGTCCATCGTCAAACTCGCACGGGAGATGGGCGAGAAGCTGGCCGACCCCGATGGAGCGCATTTCGTGCAGTTCACCGCACAGACGCGGATGTCTGGTGTCGATCTTCCCGGCGACCGCGTGATCCGAAAAGGGGCGATGGACGCGATTGTCAAGCACGTCAAGCTTCTCGATGGTCACGTGCCCGCAGAGCTGGAGGCTCGCGTCACCAGTGTCGCTCGCAAGGGCGCCACGCCGCTGGTGGTCAGCGATGGCCGGCATGTACTGGGTGTCATCGAACTGTCGGACGTCGTCAAGCACGGAATCAAGGAACGCTTTGCCCGCTTGCGCGCCATGGGCATCAAGACCGTCATGATCACTGGCGACAACAAGCTGACGGCGGCCAGCATCGCTGCTGACGCAGGCGTGGACGACTACATCGCGGAGGCAAAGCCGGAAGACAAACTTGCGCGCATCCGCGCCGAGCAGTCCGGCGGCCGTCTTGTGGCGATGGTCGGCGACGGCACCAATGACGCGCCGGCGCTGGCCCAGGCCGACGTGGGGCTGGCCATGAACTCCGGCACCCAGGCGGCCAAGGAAGCCGGCAACATGGTCGATCTGGACAGCGACCCGGCCAAGCTGCTGGCGGTGGTCGAAATCGGCAAGCAGCAGCTCATCACACGCGGCGCGCTGACCACCTTCTCGTTGGCCAACGACGTTTCCAAGTACTTTGCCATCCTGCCGGCTCTGTTCGCTGCCTCCATCCCGCAGATGGCAGCGCTCAACGTCATGAATCTGAGCAGCCCGACCAGCGCGGTGCTGTCGGCATTGATCTTCAACGCCATCATCATCCCGCTGCTGATCCCTTTGGCGCTGCGTGGTGTGCGATTCAAGCCCTCCACATCGACCCAGTTGCTGCGCAGCAACATGCTGATCTACGGTGTTGGCGGTGTCTTGCTGCCCTTCATCGCGATCAAGGTCATCGACGTCTTGATTTCAACCTTGTTCTCTTTCTGAGGAGTTGATCATGTCGACTCAACGTACAACCACCATCATTCATTCGCCGGCGGTCTCGGACAAGGGCCTGCTTCGCGGCTCCCTGGGCCTTGCGGCCTTCGCGCTGGTCGCCCTCGGCCTGCTTTATCCGCTGGCCGGAGTTGGCCTTGGTCAGGCGCTTTTCCCCGAAACTGCCAACGGCAGTCTGATCGAGCAAGGAGGCAAGATCCTCGGCTCGGAACTGGTCGCTCAGCCGTTCGCTGGCAAGCAGTACTTCCAACCGCGTCCATCCGCAGCCAACTACGATCCAATGGCGGTAGCCGGCAGCAACCAAGCGCGAACCAATCCGGAGATGCGCCAGCGTGTCGAGGAAGCACGAGCCGCCGTGGCTGAGCGGGAACACATTGATCCGAACGCTGTTCCTGGCGATCTGGTCACGCAGTCTGGCGGGGGGATCGATCCACATATCAGTCCGGAAGCGGCTGCCGTCCAGATCGCGCGTGTTGCGCAGGCACGCGGGTTGCAACCAGGCACTGTTGAAGGGCTCGTTGCACAGTACACAGAGGACAAGCAGTTCGGCGTGCTGGGACAGAGGCGAGTCAACGTGCTGAAGCTCAATCTCGCCCTGGATACGCATCAGGCTGCCTCTGCGACACCCTCGGGTGCGCAGTCCGAATCGGCGGTTCCCCAACGATAAGGACGGGAGGCGTATGAGCACGTTGAGCAAGCACCTGGATGAAATCGACATCCTGCTGGAGCGCAAAGCCGCGAGCAAGCGCGAAGTCTTCCAAGTCATCGGGCAGCACATGCAAACCGCCCATGGAGTATCGGCAGAGTCGGTTGAATCGTCGCTCCTTCGCCGTGAATCGGCTGGATCAACGGCACTTGGTTGTGGCGTAGCGATTCCGCATGCCCGTGTGAATGAGTTGGAGCGGATTCGTCTGCTCTACCTCAGGGTGGTTCCGGCGCTCGCGTTCGACAGTCCAGACGGTGAGCCGGTTTCGGACATCGTGGCCCTGATGGTCCCTGCGCCAGCGACGCAGGAACATTTGGACGTGCTTGCTCTTGTCGCTTCACTTTTTTCGGAGAAGGCGTTCAGAATGGCGCTGCACAAATGCGAGGAACCGGGTCAAGTCATGGAAGTCATTGCGAACTGGCCGAATTGAGAGGAGCGCAGCAAAGAAGCCATACTGTTGATGCCTCAGGGTACGAGGGATCATCAGTGATGTGCGTGGGCATCGCCTGCGAGGCCGGTCGCATTGCCGTCACGACGAGCGCTAGGCCTGGCGGGCGCTTGTTCCAATCACTTTTTCCCGCTAACGCCATGGGCCGGGCGGTGGTCCTCATGTTCTGTGCTGGATTTCGGCAACCCATGCGGATTGTCATCAGCGGCGTTCGCGCCTTGGATCTCGCGCTGTTACTGGGACGGGGTCACAGGCGGGAAGTGATCCTGCTATTTCAGCCGATGCCCGCGACTGCTTTGGCCGCCCTTGCATTGCATCAGCCATAAATCGCTGCCTTGCTTGCAGACTGTCAATTTCCGACTTACCGTTCTAAATGCACAGTGATCTTAAAAGGTAACCATGGGGGCTGAGAATACAGAAAAGGCTGACGCTCTCGTTGGGGAACTACGGCGCCAGGCTGCGGGCAGACTGACCGTCTTCCTGGGCGCTGCCCCCGGCGTAGGGAAGACCTACGCCATGCTGGCCCGTGCGCGAGACTTGCATCGCCAGGGGGTCGATGTGCTCATCGGGATCGTTGAAACACATGGCCGCGGTGAGACTCAGGCGATGGCGGATGGTTTGCCCCAGCTTGCAAGAAAGAAGGTTGAGTATCAGGGACGCACGCTCGAAGAAATGGACCTCGATGGCCTCTTGGCGCGCAAGCCCGCCATAGCCCTCGTAGACGAGCTGGCGCATCGCAATGCGCCCGGCAGTCGCCATGAACGCCGCTGGCAGGACGTCGAGGAACTTCTGGATGCAGGCATTGACGTGTATACCACGGTCAACATCCAGCATCTGGAGAGCTTGAATGACGTGGTGCATCAGATAACCGGAATTCGCGTGAGCGAAACCGTCCCTGATGCGGTGTTCGAGCGATTGCGAGACATTCGACTGGTTGACCTGCCTGCGCAGGAACTAATCGAACGCCTCAATCAGGGCAAGGTCTATCTGCCGGAACAAGCGGCTCAGGCTCTTCAGGCATTCTTCTCCCCCTCCAACCTTACGGCGCTCCGCGAGTTGGCGATGCAGACTGTCGCTGATCACGTGGACATCGATTTGCGTGAGAAGCGCACGGCTCGCGGACTGGCCGATATCGCCATTCAGCGCCATGTACTCATTGCCATCGATGGCAAAGGCCAATCCGAGTACCTGGTGCGCGCCGGCGCGCGGATCGCCGAACGCCGCGGGGCGCCCTGGTCGGTGGTGGCCGTCGATACAGGGAACTCCGCTGACGCGGCTCTTCATGCCGAAGATCTCGACCGCGCAGCATCGCAGCTCAATTCAATGGCTCGAGCCGAGCAACAACGTCAGATGGAACTTGACAAAGCCTTCGCTCTAGCTCGCAGCCTGGGTGGTGAAACAGAGTTGCTGCACAACACGGACATCACGCAAGCACTGCTGGATGCCGCTGCTGCGCGAAGGGCCCGCTCCATCGTGATCGGTCGCACGCGCGAGCGTCCGATCGCCAGGATGTTCAATCGAACGCTGACCCAGCAACTGCTGCAAAGAGGAGCCCGTTACGAATTAACCATTGTCAGCACGCCGCAAGCGAGACAAAAGGCGCGGGGTTTCCATAGCTTGACGGGTGAGCGTCTGGCCAAGGGCGAACCTACGCTGATCATGCTCGCCACCCTGGGGGCTATTGCTGCAGCGTTCATTGCGGAACGCTTCGTCGGACTTGAGGATCTGTCCACAGTCTTCCTGGTGGCCGTCTTGTTGGTGGCAGCCAGGACCCGTATGGTCACGGCCGTCATCACATCGATGCTGTGCTTTGCCGCTTATGACTTTTTCTTCATCGAACCACGCTTTACGTTTGTCATCAGCGCTCAGCGAGGTGTGGCGACTGTCCTTCTGTTCATGGCTGCAGCATTGATTGCTGGACGGCTTGCTTCGCAATTGAGAATGCAGGTCGTTTCATTGCGTGTGGCTAACACCCATGCCACGGCCATGCAGAACCTGGCTCGGCAATTGTCCAAAGCGGCCGATCTTGGACAGGTCATTTCCGCCAGCTTCTCCGTACTCCAGTCCAGTTTGAACGCCCAGGCATGGCTGCGCATCAATGGTGAATCTGGCCCAGCCGCAGTCCAGGGCGAACTGTCAGAGAAAGATATGGTCGCCGCCGACTGGTCTCAGCAACATGGTCAGGCCAGTGGCCGCTATACAGACACGCTGACCAATTCCGCTTGGTGGTTCTTGCCGATTCGCTCCGATCAGGACACGATCGGCGTCGTGGGATTGCGATTTCCTTCGGCGATGGGGCGGCTCTCATTCGAGCAGCGGCGTCTGGCTGAAAGCATGACGGAGGACATCGGTCAGGCAGCGCTGCGCGCCCGGCTGGTTTCCGAACTTGAGGTGGCCCGAGTCACGGGCGAGACGGAGCGGTTGCGCTCGGCCTTGCTGTCGTCTGTGTCCCACGACTTGCGCTCACCACTCTCTTCCATGATCGGTGCGGCCGAGAGCCTGTCCCGCTATGGCAAGGATATGAGTTCAGAAGATCGTCAAAGTCTGCTGGAAACGATCAGTGTCGAGGGTGAGCGACTGGATCGCTACATTCAGAATCTGCTGGACATGACTCGCCTCGGCCAGCAAGGCCTCACCTTGTCGCGTGATTGGATTGGTGTGGATGAGTTGATCGGTTCTGCCTCGCGGCGCCTGCAGCGTTATGAGCCGACAGTAAAGGTCGAAAGCGACATCGATCCCAAGATCGGCCTCATCCACGTTCATCCTGCATTAATCGAACAGGCCATCTTTAATGTCATGGAGAACGCAGCCAAGTTTTCCCCACCGGGCGAACCGATCCGCGTTCAGGCCAGACCCGCTGATGGCAATGCAGTCCTGATCGACATTTCGGACAGCGGGCCTGGCATCCCGGAGGACGAGCGACGCAGGATCTTCGACATGTTCTACAGCATGGAGCGCGGTGATCGCGGAAAACAGGGGACGGGCCTTGGCCTGACGATTGTGCAGGGCATTGTGGGTGCCCATATGGGAAAAGTAGAAGCGTTGCCCGGTCCGCAGGGACGAGGCACATTGATTCGGCTGACGTTGCCCATGGGCGAGCAGCCGAGCGAGGAATGAGACCATGAGCGCAGCTATCGATTCCGCGCCCGCGCCGCGCGTTCTTGTGATTGACGACGAGCCGCATATTCGCAAGTTCATCGACATCAGTCTGCGATCGCAAGGCTATCTCACGTTGTTGGCTGCGACGGGCCAGGAAGGCTTGAGCATGCTCGCGGGGAAAGGGGCTGACATCGTCGTGCTGGATCTCGGACTTCCAGATCGCGACGGCGAGGATGTTCTGAAAGAGCTGCGTCGATGGTCACGGGTCCCGGTCATCGTCCTGACCGTTCGCTCGGACGAGGAGGGGAAAGTCGCGTTGCTCGACGCGGGTGCCAATGACTATGTGACCAAGCCCTTCGGGATCGAGGAATTCATGGCACGCATTCGCGCGTTTCTCAGAGTGAGTGGACTGCGTAGCGAGACAGGACCCATCTACGATGACGGGAATCTGCACATCGACCTTTCCCAGCGCGAGGTAAAGCTCCAGGGCCAGGTCGTTCCCCTCACCCGGAAGGAGTTCGCGTTGCTGGCCCTCTTGGTCGAGCAAGCCGGCCGCCTGGTGCCACAGCCTCAGCTTTTGAAAGAGGTGTGGGGCCCGACCCACGAGGAAGATGCTCACTACCTGCGGATTCTTGTAGGGAAGTTGCGCAACAAGCTGGGGGACGACGCATCGGCACCTACTTACATCGTGACAGAGGCGGGTGTGGGACTCAGATTCGTCGGTAAGGAGCGGATCTGAATGCGTTGAGTTGGCAACAGAGCCACCCAGTCATTCGTGTGCCGCGCAGGAATTTATGCGTATAGAGTATTCGGAATCGTTGTCGGTCGATGAGCGGCAGCACATCGTGAATGAAGTCCTTCTTCATGATCGCGCGCCGGTAGGCGTTGGTATGCCGAGAGCCATTGGACTCAGCGCTCGCATTGACGATATGCTCGTGGGCGGAGTGTGTGGCCGCATCGAGAAGGATCGCTTGTATGTCGAGTATTTGTGGGTAGACAGCCGATTTCGTAGCCAGGGCATCGGTTCTAATTTGCTTCAAGCGGTCGAATCCGCGGCAAGGGATGGAGGTTGCGTCGAATCTCAGATTGAAACGCTATCGAGGAAGACGGCTCGGATTTACTTGGCGAGGGGCTATCGAGTCATGCATCATCTGTGCAACTACATCCCCGGATTGACGCTCATCGTCATGACAAAAGAGCTGGGTGAGTCGCATATCGTTGAGTGCTGATCGGCATTCTTACCACTGGGCGGGCGGTAGGTTTAACCGCTGTATCGCGCGCTTGACGAGCCAAGCCATGGTGATGGTGCCCAACAGATAGATGACGCCCGTCACGTTCGGCATGTTGCCAAATGAGGAAACCATGAATTCCTTGACTTTGAGGTAGGCCCATCCTGCCAAAGATGTCTCGTCAAATAGAATCGCAGCGAGCATAATGGCCGTCGATAGCCAACTATCCTTGCGCTGGCTATTGGCGTGCCTGAGCCCGTTTTGTGATCGAAGCACCGCAGCCCTCACTTGGATTCGCATGGCAAGGAGCACGTGCACCCCAGCAAGAGTCCAGAAAAACGCAGCTGCCCCGCTCATCAGAATCGACCAGAATCCGTTTCGCGGTGCCGCAAAACCTTGCTTAGAAGATTCTTTATCTTCGGCTGCTGGGCTGTGTCAGGCCGACTCAATGCTCGCAGGAACCGGTCGCACAGCCAGTGTGCGTCATACCGACTAATTGTTTCCATCAACGCTCGGTGCCGCTCTTGTCGCTCAGCAAGAGGCATGGTGAGAGCGCGGTGCATGACATAGGCCATGGACTCCTTGTCGTAGGGGTTGACAGCCAGGGCAGCCGGCATTTGTTCGGCATCCCCCGTAAACTTCGAGAGAACCAGAACCCCGGGGGCATCGGGGTTCTGTGCCGCGACAAACTCTTTTGCCACCAAACTCACGCCGTCTCTAAGCGGGGTTACGAGCGCAACCTGCGCTGCTTGATAGAGTCCAGCAAGTTCCTCGCGGCTCAGCGTCCTGTGGATGTAGCGAACAGGCGCCCAATTCAGTTCCCCTATGTCCCCGTTGAGCGCGCCGCACAAGGATTCAATTTCACTTTGAATATCGGTGCAATCAATGTGATCTTGCACAGTCCATCCTGACCGATTTCTCCGCTCATCTGAACAACCCAGCCTTTGCCAAAACAGCTCGCAGCCCCCATCACCCCCAAAACCTTCACCCGCGCCCGCAAGCTGCAGCCGCCGACGCTCTTGGGCGCCCTGCTGAGCTGTCGAGGCGCCAGCGTGCAAAGCGGTCTTCATGGGGTTGTCCTCCTCTACGGTGATGGTGGTGGTATCAGTGGGAAGCGCCGGACGACAGGGGCGTGAAATCCTGGCGTTCCGCGATGAAGTTGGGGCGCGGGGCCAGGCCGCAGAAGGGGGCCACCGGGGTGTTGTGCACGCTGTTGTAGACCACGAAGATGTTGCTGCGCGGCAGCGGCGTGATGTTCGAGTTCGAGCCGTGCATGACGTTGCACTCGAAGAAGGTCACGGCGCCGGCCAGCCCCGTAGGCGCGGTGATGCCGAAGTCGTTGACCAGGCGGGTCAGGCTCTCGTCGTCGGGCACCCCCACTTCCTGGCGGCGCAGCGACGCCTTGTAGTGGTTGTCGGGCGTCGCGCCGACGCACGAGACGAAGCGCTGGTGCGAACCGGGGATGAGCATCAGCGGTCCGTTGTGCGGGGTGTTGGCCGTCAGGCTGACCGAGCAACTGACCATGCGCATGGCGGGGACGCCGTCCTCGACGTGCCAGGTCTCGAAGTCGGAGTGCCAGTAGAACTCCTTACCTCGGAAGCCGCCCTTGTAGTTGACGCGCGACTGGTGGATGTAGACCTCGCCGCCCAGCAACTGGCGCGCGATGGCCACCAGCTTCGGGTGCCGGCACAGCCGGCGCAGCACCTCGCTGGAGCGGTGCACCGCGAAGATCGAGCGCAGCTCGCGGCTGCCGGGTTCGATCACGGCCTCATCCGCGTCCTTGACGGCCTCGTTCTGGCGCAGCCTTTGCAGCTCCAGCAGGGCGGCGGTGATGTCGGCCTCGCTCAGCAGCCCGTCGAAGCCGAGGTAGCCGTTGTCTTCGTAGAACAGCAGTTGCTGCTGCGTCAGCGGGCCATCGCCCGGTTTGCCGTGGACCACCGGGTCCAGGCGTGGGCTGATTCGCGCCTCGGGCGCATGGCGGGAGGGATAGCGGTCGTCCTCGCGGACGTGGGCGGTGTGGGTGGCGCTGTGCATCATGGCCGGGTATCCTCCTGGCCTTCAGTCGCTCAGCGCGTACGCGCCGGTCTCGTCGTGCACTTCGCGGCCGGTCAGCGGCGGGTTGAACACGCACACCATGCGCATGTGCGTGCCCTTGTTGGCACGCAGGATGTGGTGGTCGTGCCGGTTGAGCGCGTAGAGGGTGCCCACGCGGATCGGGTGCGTGACGCCGGTGGCCAGGTCGGTGATCTCACCCTCGCCTTCGATGCAGTACACGGTCTCCAGGTGGTTGCGGTACTGCATCTCCAGCTCGGCGCCGGGCTTGATGATGGTGTCGTTGACCGAATAGCCCATGCCCGCGTCCTTGTAGATCAGGCGGCGGCTGGTCCAGCCTTCGGTGTCGACGTCGGCGGCGGTGCCCAGGATGTCATCGAGGTGTTTGACGATCATGTGAGGAAATCCTTGCTTTCTGGCTTGTTTGTGGGATGGGGCAGAACGGTTCAGGAGGCCTGGCTCAGGGCCGAGCGCAGACCCTGGTCGATGGTGTCGAGCCCGTGTGCGAGCTCGTCCTCCTTGATGGTCAGGCTGGGCAGCAGCTTGAGCACCTGGTCGTCGATGCCGGCGGTTTCGATCACCAGGCCGCGCTCGAAGCAGGCCTGCGAGATGCGGGATGCCAGTGACGCGTCCGTGAACTCGACGCCGTGGATCAGGCCCCGGCCGCGCACGCTGCCATCGATGCCGTGCCTGTTCAGCATGTGTTCGAGAGATTCCTGCACCAGCAGGCTCTTCTGGCCGATGGCCTCCTGCAGCGTGGTGCCGCACCAGTAGCCCAGCGCGGCCGTGGCGGTGACGAAGGCGGGGCAGTGGCCCCGGAAGGTGCCGTTGTGCTCGCCCGGCGCCCACTGGTCCAGGTCGGGCCTGATCAACACCAGCGCCAGCGGCAAGCCGTAGCCCGACAGAGACTTGGACAGCGTGACGATGTCCGGCACGATGCCCGCTTCCTCGAAGCTGAAGAAATGCCCCGTGCGCCCGCAGCCCACCTGGACATCGTCGACGATAAGCACGATGCCGTGCTGCTGTGTAATCTCGCGCAGCCGGCGCAGCCAGTCGACGCTGGCCACGTTCACGCCGCCCTCGGCCTGTACGGTTTCCAGGATCACGGCTGCGGGCAACTCGGTGCCGCTGCCGTTGTCCTGCAGCACAGACTCGAGGTAATCAAGCGTATCTGTGTCCGAACCCATGTAGCCGTCGAACGGCATAAAAGCCGCATGGGTCAACGGAATGCCGGCGCCGGCGCGCTTGAAACCGTTGCCGGTCACCGACAACGCCCCCAGCGACATGCCGTGGAAGGCGTTGGTGAAGCTCACCACCGTTTCGCGTCCGGTGACCTTGCGCGCCAGCTTCAGCGCGGCTTCGACCGCGTTGGTGCCGGTGGGGCCGGGGAACTGCAGCTTGTAGGCCAGCTTGCGCGGCTCCAGGATGGTCTGCTGGAAGCGCTCGATGAAGGCGGCCTTGGCCTCGCTGTACATGTCCAGCGTGTGCGTGATGCCGTCGCGCACCAGGTAGGCCAGCAGGGCCTGCTTGAGGCAGTCGGGGTTGTGCCCATAGTTCAGCACGCCGGCACCGCTGAAGAAATCCAGGTAGCGGCGGCCGTTGGCGTCGGTCATCCAGGCGCCCTTGGCCGATGCGAACACCGTCGGAAAACTGCGGCAGTAGCCGCGCACCTCTGACTCGTGCTGTTCGAAGATATTCATGAAAGCTCCTCTCCTTTCTTGGGACATGGGGACGAACGAATACGCGCCGGACCCGGCGCTGGCGCAGGCTCAGCGCGCGTGGGCAGATTCGTCGCGGGGAATCGGCCCGATCCGCAGCAGGGGTTCGGCCGGGTGATCAATGGGAAACTGGTCGGGGGTGAAGTGGGGTTGCACGGCCAGTGGCGCTCCTAACTGGCGGGCCAGCGCGCCGAACAACGCGCGCGAGGCGCAGTTGTCGGGGGCGACCGTGGCCGTGATCCAGCGTGCATCCCGGTTGGCCGGCAGCTGCCGCCAGGCCGTGAGCATCTGCAGCCCCAGCCCCTGGCCGCAGTAGTCGGGCAGCACGCCCACCTGCCACACGAAGGCCGCCTCAGGCTCGCGCGGTGGCCGGTAGCCGATCACGGCGCCTGCGGACTGGCCTTGGTGCTGTGCCAGCAGGCAGGTGCCGCCGAAGTCGGTAGCCATCAGCAGGTACAGGTATGGGGAGTTCAGCTCCAGCGTGCCGGCGGCCTGCACCAGGCGCCACAACGTGGCGCCGTCGGACGGGTGGACGGATCGGAAATCGAAGACTACGGACAGTCCACTTCTATCTGGAGTGTGCAGACCCGACAGATGATTTGAAAACACAATTAACCTACCGCTCATACGACCTCTCTGCTCCCATTTGCAGCGATGGAACTGCACAAAGAAAGGCAACAGTTGGAAATGCTACTTTGGAGGACGACAGCCCACCGTAAAATTGGTGATAAATTCCCTGAGCTGCCTTGTTTAGGCGGTAACATGAAGCAGGATCGGAACGTTCGACGCTGAGACAAGGCGCCGAGCAACCTCGGTATCTTGTTGGCGTTGCGCCGTCTGGGCCGAGGCCAAGTCCGCTGCAAACTCCGCGCTGGTTGCATGCGGCTGTGCCCAGTTGAGCTGAGCAGCGTTGGCGGCGGCACCGGGCGAATCCACTTTCACTGGTCGTGGTTCGCTTGAACAAGAGAAAGATACGGATTGTTCGGTGGCGAGTTATCGAACAGATGCACAGGGTCTTTGAGAAGATAGCCATGGAGGCGGCGCGCCTTCCGTGGTCCTGCGACATCACATATCCAGATGTTCAGGCCGTTGGGTTGCTTGCGATGCACTTGCAGTCGTTCGAATCGTTTTTGCACCCATTGCCAATCTGACTGCTCCTCCTGTTTGGCCAGCGCACTTACCTGTGGATGTTCCTGCGCATACCGCTGGAACACGCCGGGACTGACCAAGTACGCGGTATCGCTCACCGAATGCACCAGCGCCTTCGCGTCGTTGATGATGAGGCGCCGCGAAGCGATGCCCTTTCGCAGCCACGCCATGAAGTGCTCGCCCGAAGGCTTCGTGGCCGAAAGCGCGGGCGCTGGTGTTTGTGACGAAGGCAGCGCCGCTACCGAGGCTGACTCGGGCACGTCGGGGCGCATGTTGGGCGCATCGTGCGAGGCAGTTTCCACATCCTGCGCAGAGGCCATTCCCACCATCGCCAGCATGTCCTCGACGACATCGGACATGACCTGAGGCTTGGGGGGATGAATAGAAGCGGTGCTTCCAGCTTCTTCCCATGGCAGCGCCTCTTGGCTTGCCGAGGCGGCCTTCGCATCAGCCGTGGGAGGTGGGAGCGACGTATCGGCCTCTTTGTCCGCAGGAGCCGTGTCGATCGCCACCGTCCCGGCGAACGGCGTCGGCCGTTCGCTAGGCTCCCAAATCAGCGCAGGCGCCAGTCGCAACAGGGTGAACGAATGGGACCAGCCGGTGGAACTGGTCACGGTCGTGCGCCAGATCGCCTTGCCGTCGGGCGTCGGCTGCAACATGCCGTGGTCCTGCAGTACGTTGAACACCGCGGTGTTGTTCGCAGGGATGCCATCAATGCCCTGGGACAGCAGGTGCGCGCGGAGCTTGTCCGAGACCGTCTTGCTGACCAGCCACAGCGCGTCCTCGGTGAGCCAGCCATCGGAGGCTTCTGGCTGATTCAGTTTCAGCTTTTCCTTGAGCAGGTACCGCAGCCCGTCGACCAGCTTACGTTGGAGCGAGTGCTTGGGCGCGGCCATGGCGCGCGCGGGATCGCCGCCCAGTTCTTGGGCGACAGAGGCGCGGTCGGCCTGCACCACCAGTTCCCCCAGCACCCCGGCGTGCTCGTACTGTCCGGCCAGGACGTAGAGCAGCGGCGCCCACAGGGATGGATAGCCACTGAGCCAGTCCAGTAGATCGCGATCGAGCAGTTGCCGGTAGAGCAAGCCTGTTGCGGCGCTGTGGAGCCGGTACTCGCGATCGTCGCGGTAGCGGAAGCGGTACGGTTGGCGCAGTGGGCCGTGCCACGGGTGCCAGGTGCAGCCGTCGGCCAGTTCGACGTGCAGATCGACCGCCACCTTGCCGATGTCATGGAGCAACGCGGCATAAGCGACGGCCGCAGTCCAGGCTTCGGCCTGCGCCGCCTGGTCTTCGGGGCTGGCCCCGACGGGCAGCAAATGGGACTGCCGCAGCTTCAGGCTGTAGGCGACGATTTCCAGGCCATGGTCGAGCATGCCGCCGGGGTATGCGTGGTGGTGCGCTTCGGAGGCTGGGAACGCCTGGACCAGTTCGGCGTAGCGTTCCAGTGGTGTACGGTACAAGGTGGCGAACTGCCTGTGCGAGAGCGAGGTGCGCTGCCAGATGTGTTCCAGCAGCTTCTGCCGGCGCGGGGTGGCCAGCAGCGATGCAGCCGACTCCGGCCGCATCAACCCTTTCGGGGGTTCGACGGCGGGGGCTGGCGACGGCGCGGCAGCGACCGGGGGCCGTTTTCGCTGGAACAGGGAGAGCATGTCGGTGTCCTGATGGCGGGCCGGGTGGGAGGCCTTTTCGCCTTTTCGCCTTTTCGGGGTAGGGCCTTTCCCCTTGCACCCCATTCCCTTCCCGTTTCGACCCTTTGGCCTTTAACCGTTTCGGTATAGCGGGGTCTGGGTTGCGGCTCCAGCGTCAATGCGGAACCCGCACGAATGGATTGGACGGCGACCTGGCGCTGGCCCCGGCCTATGCTGCCGGGACGCTACACCGCCAGGTAGGTTCCCACTCTGGCGACTAAGTTGACAAAGGCGACAAAGGCGACTAGAGTGAATCCTGTCTCAAACCTACCTGGGAGCTGACCATGCCCACTGCGATCGAATTCATTGCCGACCGGCTGCCGCGCGTCACGGTGGAGGATGTGCGCCGTTTCGCGAATACCGTCGAAATCCGGGATGCCAAGGCTTTCGCGGCCGAGTTGCAGGCGTTCGTCCACGAGCGTGTGGAGGCGGTGAAACTACCCGCCAGCCTCGAAGGCGAAACGGTGAAGCAGTCCCTGGCACGCAAGGCGGCCGCACTGCGTGCCGACGCGCGCTGGGCACCGAATGAAACCGACGTCCAGCGAGGCCGCGCCGTGCTGCTGGAAACCTTCAATCAGCCGCACAACCTGCCGTTGGCTGAGTACGCCAAGCTGGCGGACAAGTCGCGCCAGCAGATCTACAAGGACATCCTCGCCCGTCGGCTGCTGGCGCTGAACGTGGGGCCGCGCGGCCAGAAGCTGCCCGACTGGCAGCTCGACCCGGTGAAGCAGCAGTTGACGCAGACCGTGCTCCAGGAGGTCGAGGGCATCGACCACTGGACGATCTACCGCGCGCTGTCCGAACCGCTCGAAGGCCTGGGCGGTCTCTCGCCGGTGGATGCGGTGACGCATGGCACGATCGACGACGTGGCCGAGGCCGTGTTCAACGTGCTGGGCGTTCAGGTGCATTGACGCGAGACCGCTATGAGCCACGAGCTGCTTTCGTTCCTGATCGATGCCGGTGAACTGCTCCAGCACGTGAGCCGCACCGCCTATCGGGGCAGCCCGCTGTACTATGGCCGCAGCAGCACGAATCGCTACGATGACCCGGCAGGGGCCTATGGCGTGCTCTACCTGGGGCGCGACCTGCCCACGGCGCTGATGGAGTCGGTGTTTCACAAGCACCGGTGGCTCGCGGACACGAGACGCTCGATCGCGCTGAAAGAAGTTCAGGGCCGGATGGTGCGCGCCGTAGGGGCGGTGGCCAACGTGCTTCTGGCTGATCTCACGGCGCCGGGCGTCATGGCGGGCTACTTCGGCTTGAATCTGGAGCAGTTGGCCAGCCGCGACTACACACACACCCAGCACGTGTCCGCCCAGGTGCATGCGATGCTCGGTGACGACGGCCAGCCACTGTTCGACGGGGTGCTCTATCCGTCGCGCAACAACTATCCCGCCACGAGCATCGCCCTGTTCGAGCGTGCGGGAATGAAGGTCAGCGTCATCGAGGACATCGACCTGGTTGACCATGTGGATTGGCCGCGTTTCGTTGCCGCCTATCGCATCGGCGTGGAACCTGACCCCGGCCCGGTGGAACCGGATGACGAAGCGTCCTGACGCAGCAAGAGAACACATTGAAGCCCAAACAGAATGAAATGAAGCAAACTGGAATAGGTATTCCTCAGTAGCAGGAGACAACCATGAACACCACGTCCCGCATCAGCATCGCAGAACGCCTCGGCCGCGCCGTTGGCCGTGGTTGGCGCGCCTATGCGCGGGGCGAACGGCGGGCGTCGAACTGGTTGGTGTCCAAGGGAGTGCCAACGGTTGGCACCACCGCGCTCGTGTGGGTAGTCAAGCTAGCCGCGCTTGGGGTGCTGCTCTATGCCTCCTTCTGGCTGGCACTGGTACTGGTGGGCCTATTGCTGGTAGCGCGCGGCCTTGGCAAAGGCGGTGATGACTTCTCAATGCCACGCGACGAACTGCGCCATGGAGAAGCTGGGTTCGGCTTGTATTCGTCGGATGGGTATCGTCTTGATCCGCACGACCCCAGCGATCCGTACGACGATTAGTCAAAGTGCCCGGTACCTGATTCTGTTTTGCGGAAGAGGAAACGATAGACACGTATCTACAGAAAGTTGCCTCTGGATTCAGCCTCACCGAAGCACCCTGTTGACCCCCGACGACGTACTCTCCTTGGCGTCCTTTGAGCCCGTCGCAAGATTCTGCGCAAGCGCTCCGGCTTTCACGCCGGCCCACCCCAAAGCAGCGAGCCAAAACGTCGGCAGGACCAAGAACATCGTGCCCATGACGAAGTTCAGGAGCATGTCCCCGAACGCATTGTTCAATCCCACCAGTGGGTCGAAGTTGTTGTGCGGCCGGTTCCAGCCCCAGCCCCACCCATAGAGCGCGTCGAGGATAGTGCTGTCGATCCAGCGTGCGAGCTGGAACCAAAAATCCACGAAGAACAGCGCGAACTGCACGACGCTGACGGTAACAACCGTCTTCAGGTCGTAGGTGCCAATGACCAGCACGAGTGGGATGCAGATGACCAGCGCCATTTTGAGCAAGGCGAGCACCATAGGCAGTGCCTGGCGAACGACGTCCATGGCAGGGAACGCGGCGATTCCCCCAACGGCCATTCCTACGTCGCCGGCCGCGCGCGTGATGACGTTCGGCAAGGTCTTGTCGATCTGGCCACCGTAGTCCGTATAGACACTGCCCTGGTTCAGCTTCTGCTGTCTCGGTGCAGCGATGGTGCGGATCACGGAGTCGTCCACCTCGGCGCGGCTCAGGAACCCAGCCCAGCCCGCCACCCGTGTGAGTAAATTTGGGTCCACCTGACCCAACAGCCGCGCCCTCAGGCCGTTGCTGCCATCAGCCCACCACTGCCGGCAGCTCGGGTAGCCACCGCCGCTGGACACCTGGGCCAGCCCGGCATCACGGTTGCTGTCGTAGGGCCAATCATCGCGTGGCGTGCTCGACCGATAGTTGTCGTAGTAGCCGGCTGTGTCCGTGAAAAAGCGCGAACCAATCCAGGTCACGTCGTGCATCTGTGCGTCATCGAGGGTCGGACGCTGCATGAATAGCTTGGCGCGGGCCGGCCCGTAGCAGTCGTGCGTGAAATCCGCGACCTCCTGAGCCAACACTGGGTCGTCGATGCGCGTGGCGTCGATCTCCATGCGCATCTGCCGTAAATCAGTGCCGCAAGGGATCGCCGCCACGGACGCACCCGTAACCGCACGCGAGAGCGCGTGCATGAAGGCCCACCACACCGGCAGCTTGGCGCTCTGGTTGTTGAGCGTCGAGAAAGACTGCGACCAGCCCGTGTCGGTAGGCTGCGGCACGCTGACCTGGCACTGCGCCGAGCGCGAGCTGTCGTACTGGATGGTGTTGAGGTCCACGTCGATGAATGGAATGCCAGCGAACATCACCACCACGATGGCGACGAACACCCGGTTCTCAATGCGCGCAGCCGACAGCACGCCCTTGTTGCCTTCGTCCGCGCCTTCCGCGCGGGCCTTGAGCCATTCCTGCACGATGATCGCCACGAAAGGCAGCGCGAATACCCCGCTGGACACCAGCACGGCCCATATCCCGTTATGGACGATCCAGGAGACGAGGGTGAGGTAGTACTCCAGGTAGTCGGTCGTGAAAAGCGTCATGGCCCGAACCTCCCCTCAGCCCTGCATCAGCAGGCTGGCTTCCAGCGCCACGATGGCGATGACACTGGCGATCTCGCTGCGCACCAGGCGGCGCCGTGCCTGCCCATCCGCGTTGTTCTGGGCCTCGCGCGCCAGCAACCGGCGGCGCATCCAGACCCATCCATAGGCTGTCGCGCCGTACAGGCACAGCCGCCACACCAGGAAGTAGCCCGCGGCAGCGGCCAGCCACTGCTCCCAGCCGGCAACGCTGCCGACCAGGTAGATGCCGACCACATTGGCTCCCACGGCAGTCGCGACGATCACCACCGTCCATAGCAGCGCCTTCGCCGCGCGCTGGCTGAACAGCCAGCGCCGGCGCAGCCAGTTCGCGCGCATCGGACTCATGGTCGGCCTCCCGGGTTGCCCTTCTGCAACTGGTCGAGGCGGTCGGGCACCGGGTCGCCCTCATAGACGCCGCGCGAACCCGCCGCGCGCGTACCGTGGCGCTGGATGATGGCCATCGGCGAGTTGTTGGCCAGCTCGCGGCGCAGCTCCAGCTCGGTCTTGAGGTTGAGGATCTCCTGATCGAGCGTGCTGCTCTCGTGGTTCACGGCCTCGACGGCCAACTGGTTGGCCGCCACGTTGGGCTCCTTCTTGCCCGTCAGCAGGGTCCGCTGGAGCAGCAATGCCTTCTCCAGCACCGACGACAGCGCGACCTCGGACGCCAGGCGTCGCGCGAGCAGGTCTTGGTCCGGCTCGTCGCGCAGCGCCTCGACGACGCCGCGCGTGATCGGCAGCGAGCTGCTACCCGCCTCGCGCAGGTTCTCGAACGTCGTGTTGCGCGTGCCCGAGATCAGTTCCTGCAGTGCTTCCAGCTTCGCCTCGTATTCTTCCTGGATCAGCGGCGTCAGCCCGACACCGGGCACCGTCTCGGTCTTGGTGCAGGAGTCGCAGGTGCGCTGCACCTGTTCTCCGAGGACCCGCGTGGCCCATTCGGTCGCTTGCTGCGGTGACGTCCAAGTTTGGCATGACAGGCTCGCGCAGCTGGCTGCTGCAATGGACGACGTGTCGGTCACGCCACGGCCGTTGACCAGGTTGTAACCCGCGCGGGTGACATCGCCGACCACCCGGATAGCGGGCTGGCCTGCGCCGCCAGCATTGCTGCCGCCCACCCAGGACACGCCGTCATTGCCCCGGCGCGTCTCGGCCTGCTCAATCGCCGACACGGCATCCGTGCTCGACACCGCATCGCGCAGCGCCATGCCTTCGGCCATCTGGCTCCAGCCAAGCTGGCCGCCCGCGGTCTCGGCCATCTTCTCGGCCATGGCGCGGCACGTCAGCTTCGAGCGGTCGAAGTCCAGCCGAGCCTGCAGCACGCCATTCGTGAGCAAGTTGTACAGGCCAGGATCGGCGCGCTGGATGATCAACGCAGGCAGGGATGCCACGGCACTCGTGGCGCTCTGGATCACGTTGCCCATGATCTGCTGGAAACCATTCGTGATGCCGTTGAGCTGATTGCGCAGCGTGGTCTGAATGCTCATGTCGCCGCAGATCAGGTTGCTGTTCCACCCCACGCCGACCCCGATCGAGCGCATGCCGGCTGCACGGCCCATGGACACGGCGCTGCCGCCGCCGATTGAGTACATGACGTCATCGCCGATGACGGGGCCGCTGTTCTGGTATCCGACCTGTGCCCATGCCAGGCCGCAGACCAGGGCGAGCGCGCCGGCCAGTGCCGTCGGACGCAACAGGCGGTACGCCATGGTGGAAAGATTCGTCGGTTCAGGACGCTTCATCGCCGTACCCTCATTGGAAATCGACGCTGCCAAGGAACACCTGCCCACGGCGTTCACAGCACGCATAGGGCCGCCACAGCGCCCAGGCGTAATCGCCTTGCTGGGCCTGTGTCAGGGCGCCGCTGCGCGGGAAGACCGAGCAAGACGAGGACAGGACGGGTGTGAGTTCCTGCCACTTGCCTGTCGAGGCATCGCTCTCCATCAGCGCGCCAGCCGGCCAGTAGCCATCGCGGGCGTTGGCGAGCAGCGGCTGGTACACGTGCAACTGCCCGCGGCGAGTGACGACATCGCCGGCACGCTGGGCCACCACAGCGCCAGCCTTGTGGTCGTCCGTCTGGTGCAGGAATCCTCCGCGCGGATACACGTTGCCCCAGAGGTTCAACGTCGAGCGCGCGCCGATCTCGCGCATTCCGGGGACCAGTGCCTCGGGGTAGGCCATCTCGGGCACGTTGTAGCGCCAGGCCAGCGTGTCCAAGGTGCTGAGCAGATACGGCATGAACGCCGTGCCCGCGCCCTCGCAGAAGTAGCCCGATGAGGAGACGAACTGGTTGAACACCTCGACACCGGGATGCCCGATGACATCCGCGTTCTTGAATTTGGCGAGGTTGTTCTCGTGGTCTTCGTTGGTGGTGCCGTCGCCTCCGGCTTGGGCCGACGGGTTGGGTGTACTCATCGCCCGGACTTCGACCCAAGGGTTTTCGCCGGTGTTGCTGTAGCTGGAGACGACCGCATCGGGGATGTAGTGGCGCACTTTGACGGACGTGCGCACCGTGCAGCCGGTCCAGGTGCAGTAGAGCCAGTAGCAGATGCCCACCACCCGGTAATCGAGGCACTCTGGCGATGCCACCGAGCCGACGATGGTCGCGGTGTTGAGCGCATAGCTGCCCGTGGCGCTGAGCATCAGTACGGACGCCACACCAGCACGCAGGCGGCGCAACAGGTCGAATGGGCGGGTCACGGCTGGGCCCTCCGGTGCTGCTCGATGCGCGCGACGGCGCGGGCCACATCCGGTTCGCCATAGACGACGTAGCGTTGATCCACCACGACAGCCGGAATGCTGGTGATGCCCAAGCTCCATGCGTCGGTGACGCCCTGGTAAGCGGAAGCGATCCGGCGTTGGAGGTCGGTGCCGCCGGTGTTCAGCCGGTGCTTGACGATGGCGGTCGCCTGCTCGGGTTTGGTGGGCAGTTCCGCAGAAAGCCCTGCTTCAATCCGGTGTGCTTCGTCCAGCTCGATCAGCCGCTCGCTGCCCATGGTCTTGACCGGATGGCGGCTGTCGGTGATAACCAGCACATCGGCAGCGAATGTGGCCGGACTGAAGACACCCAGGGACACCGGCAGTGCAACGGCCAGGCCAAGGGCTCGCCAGCCTAGCGCGAATCTGGAAAAAGATGCTGGCATGACGCGTGCCCCGGAAGTTGATCAGGGCCATAGTCAAACGCCGAACCCGGTGCGGCCCCAACAAACAATGCGCATCGCGGACACCCCGCATACCTGCTTGCTTCGCGGCAAGGAAGAGGCGGAGGCCGAAGCCCCCGCTGTGATCAATGAAGCGATGCGCTACAGCAGGCTGTGCTCCGCGAAGGAGTACGGAATTCCCTGGCCGACGATGATGTGGTCCAGTACCCGAACATCGATGAGCGCCAGCGCGGCCTGCAGTTGCTGGGTCAGCGCGCGATCGGCGTTCGACGGCTCAGTGGCTCCGGAGGGATGCTGGTGCGAAAGAATGACCGCAGCGGCATTCAGCTCCAAAGCGCGCTGCACGATGACTCGCGCGTGCACCGTGGCCGAATTGATCGTGCCTCTGAACATCGGCTCGTAGGCCAGCACCTGGTGCAGGCTGTCCATGAACACAACGACGAATACTTCGTTGGGCTCGGCGACCAGCTTCAGACGCAGGTAGTCTCGCACGGCTGCTGGCCGGTCGAGGCGGGGGCCAGCTTTGAAAACCCGCATTTCCAGCAGCGCGATGGCTTGCTGGATGATCCAGTCTTCGTGCTGGGCTGCGACGACGGAAAGCGACTCCACGCAAGAGTCATTGACGGCGAAAGACATGACGAACCTCCGGGTGATGAGAACGGAGGCGCATGCCCAGGGAGGGCAAGCCCTCCTGGGGATGGGAACAACGGAACAAGATGCATCCACCATCGCGGTGGCGGTGGTCGTTCGCGGCCAGGATGCGAGGCGAACGGGGAGCGATCAGCGCAGAGGACTGCGCCGTAGCCTCAAGGACCGCAGGCTACCTGGGCATGTCGCCGACAACGTCGGCAGGCATTTCGGTGGTGGGTGTGGCGGCCGAGTCGTCAGCCGACAGCATGTCCATGGCCGACAGCAGGGAGTCACCCTCGATCGGCCCTTGCAGCAGGATTGCCTGGCCCGTCTGGCGATCGTGCAGCCGGATAGATGGCGTGGCGGTCACGCCGCCCTTTGTGGCTTCCTCGGCCTGGGCGCGGATCACCGCATCCGGCCGCTCGCTTACCAGACAGTGCTCGATGGCGGGCGTGAGATCGGGATAGCGCAGGCCGTCGGGCAGGCCTTGACCATCGCTGCGCGTATGGACATAGACCCATTCGATGGCCCGCCAGAAGGCAGCATGCCCGCCGGCTTCGGCAGCGCATTCGGCCAGGCGTGCTTCGGCTGACGCGGCCGGCTCATGCGCGGCCAGCGGCTGGTGATGCCATTGCAGGGCAACGTCGGTGTTGGCGGCCACCCACTGCTTGAGCTTCGGAAAGTAGTCCCGGCAGAACGGGCACTCCAGGTCAGCATAGAGTGTCAGCGTAAAGCGGCCTTCCGGGTTGCCCATCTGCCACGGCGGCCCCGCCACCTGCGCAGCGCTGTCCGGGGCGGACGACTGCGTTGAGGATTCGCCGGGCAACCGGGAAGCGAGCCAGATCAGCAGCAGCGCCACCAGGGCAACGGCCAGCGCCGAAGACCAGCGGGACCGCCGGTGTCGGCGGCGGAATGCCTGTACTTGCATCGGAATGGGAGGGCGTTTTGGTTCCATGACGTTCTCCGGCTACTGCGGCAAGTCGAGGGCCGGCGACTCGATGCCGCGCGCCTGGTCGATCTTCTCAGCCACCTTGAAGGCTGCCTCCAGTTCGGTGATGCCGTACTGCTGCATGAGTTGGTACCGCTCGGCCTTCTCCTCGGGCTCAGTCTGCGCGAGTGCGAGGTAGAGGCTCGGTGGTACGGCCCGAAACAGCACCTCCATCGACTTCGACAGGATCACGCCTTCGGTGAATTTCCCCGCCTCCTTGCGTGCGGAAAGCATCAGCGTTTTCTGTGCGGGCGAGAGTTCCCGAAAGCGCGCGATCTTCTCCACCTCGTCCGGCGGCATCGACAGACAGATCCACCACTCGATCATGTTGAGCATGGGTTCTGCGGCTCGGGGCAGATCGTCGATGTTCTGCGTTGCGAGCCAGAACCACGCGCCCAACTTGCGCCACATCTTCGTGATCTTGACGACGTAGGGCGCGAGCAACGGGTTCTTGGTGATGATGTGGCCTTCGTCGGTCACATTGATGATCGGTCTGCCCAGATACTGGTCGCGCTCCGCGATGTTGTTGACGGTGCTGATGAGGCTGATGTACGCGATGGAGAGCTGCGCGTTGTAGCCCTCGCGGGCGTAGGTCGCGAGATCCACCAGAGTGATGTCGGCCTCGGGCCAAGGGGAACCGTCCCGATCAAACATCTCGCCGTCCGTGCCCTGGCAGAACATGTCCATCGCGTCCGCCATCTCCAGCAATCGCACGCGCCGCATCTCTGGCAGCGTGCTGTCGTTGCCCCGCGCGCGCAACGCATCGCGCACGTCACGCGTGAGCACAGTGCGCCTCTCGGCCACGCAGCGCTCGGCAGCATCCAGAATGCACTGGCGGATCAGCGAGCGGTCGGCCCGCGTCATGCGGGCTTCTTCCTTGTCCTCGCCACCTGTGATCATCAGTCGCGCAGTGATCTCCAACTCGCCCAGTACGTCGCGTTGCTCGTCCGGCTCCATGGCCAGGGCATCGGGTGGCAGGTCTTCGTCCAGCGCATCGGCATCGAGCGTCTGCACGTCGCTGGGTGTCTCGATCAGCCGGCGCGCATCGGCGAACGGCGCCAGGGTCACGCCCGAGCCGGGGGCCAGCTTCACGCGGTTGACCGTCAGGCCCAAACGCCTGGCGAAGTCGCTGAACAAACCGAAGCTGTTACCGGCCTCCACGATGAAGAGCCGCGGCCGGTAGATCGCCGTGACCTGGTTCAGCAGGTTGTTGAGCGTGGCGCTTTTGCCCGAGCCGGTCGGGCCGAACAGGAACAGATGGGCGTTCATCTGCCGGTCCAGGCGGTTGAGAGGGTCGAAGGTGATCGGGCCGCCGCCGCGGTTGAACATCGTGATGCCGGGGTGCCCGGTGCCCTGGGCACGGCCCCATACCGGAGACAGGTTTGCCGCGTGCTGGGCGAACATGAGTTGCGTGTACCACTTGCGGCGGTCCTGGCTGGGGTTGTAGCAGCACGGCAGCCAGCGCAAGTAGCTGTTGAGCGGCGCCACCTCGTCGTCCTCGCGCACCGGCTGCAAGCCGGCATTGAGCATCACGTTCGCCAGATCCAGCCCGCGCCGGTCCAGCTCGGCTTCGTCACGCCCGCGCAGGTAGAACGCCAGCGTGCCCCGGTAGAGCTTGTGCGCGCTGCCGATGAGGGAACGGGCTTCTTGCACGTCCTTGAGCGTCTGCTCGGACGCCAGGGTTTCGCCCACGGCCTTCTTCGCCAGGTGGTTCAAATCCGATTCGAGGACATCCTGCGGTGTGGCGACCATCGTGAGACACATCAAGGTGTCCTCCGGCATCTGGTCGAACAGCGTGTTGATCGCATCGCCCTTGCGGGTCTCGCCGGTCAGGTGCCCGGCGCCAGGTGGCATGCGCAGGCGGTCGGTGATCAGCACGCGGTGCGGCATGCCGTCGAAATACCAGGTGCCATGCGCCACGTCGGAGCGCGGCTGGCCGAAGAACAATCGCTGGCTGAAATCCTTCCCGCTCGCCAGTTCGATCTCGCCGTTTTCGGTCTCATCGGGATAGCGCGCCAACGCATAGAAGCGCTCGCGGTCCTCGACCCCAGGCCCGAGCAACGCGGGATTGGGGTTGAACCACCGCAGCAGCCAATCGTGAACGTCCGTCGCGACCATGCGCCGGGCCTGGATGCCGGCGTTTGCCAGGCCACCGCACAGGCGGTCGCAGACGATGCCCAGCATCTGCTCCGGCGTCTGGCCACGGCGGCTTGTCTGGCCCTGTCCATGCCCGGTCACGCGGCGATAGACCACCATGCGCACGCGCCGTGTCTGCCCGCGCCAGCGCAGGCGCGTGACCACCGTGTCCTCGAACAGGCCGCCCGGCTTGGCCACCGCGCGCAGGTGGTGGCCGAAGAAGCGCAGGTAGAACTCGGTGAAGGCCGTGTCGCGGGCGCGCGGCTGCACGTAGTCGCGCAGGTTCTGCATGTACTGGTCGAAGCTGGGCTCATCCTGCGCGTAGAGCTGCAGCACCCAGGGGTGTTCATCCAGTTCATCGAAGCTGTCCTGCAGCGCGTTCTCCAGGGCGTCGCGGGCATGCGCGAGCCAGCCAGGTTCCCGGCCCTCAGTGCCCAGCGGCACCAGTTCGTAGAACGCTGCCACCGATTGCCCGTCCTCCAGCAGCATGGACTTCGACCCGGGCAGGAACTCTACCCAGGGCAGCAACTCCACGAACGAGGGCGCGACGTCATAGAGCGCCTGTTCGTTCGCCACGGTCGCCGGCCGGCGGTCCTGGACTGCTGACCCGGGTTCGGGGATGCCGGCCTGACGCAAGGCCTCGACATGGCGCTGCCAGCCGTCCGGCTGCTCGTCGTCGGATGTACTGCTGCTGCCGACGGTGGCCGCCTTCGGCCAGGGGAGTTTCCAGCGCATCAGTAGTCCTCCACACGCTCGCCCGGCATGGCGTACTGGATGCGCTGGTACAGCGGGAAGACCGTCGTGTAGCCCGGCACGGGGACGGGGTCCGTGCCTGCAAGGTGCGGGTACACGTACATCACGAGATCGGGATTCGGCAGCCGCTTGAACTGGCGATAGACCTCGTTGCGCGCCGTGCGCGTGTAGCGCATCTGCTCGGCGGGCGCGGCCTCGACATGGGCCTCGGTCAGCGGCCGGCGCAGGCTTTGACGCGCATCGAGCAATTGCCTGCGCGCCACCTGGCCGCCACCGCCGCCGGCTTCCTGCTGCCAGATGTCCATCATCGTGCTGCTACCGTGAGGCAGCAGCTTCTCCTTGCTGGTGGCGCAGCCGCCGAGCACCACGACGGCGAGGGCCAGAGCCAGGCCACGGGTCAAGTCAGTCAAGTTCGAGAGCATGGCTTTCTCCTGCGCGGTGATCGACCTTGCGGCCTTCGGGATCGAAGTCGAGGGCAAGCGGTTTTTCGAGGTGGAGGGCGACCTTGGCGCCGGGCTGGACGTACACCGCCGCGAACGCCTGGCCGTAGAGCTTGTTGACCCAGTTCGACATGTCCTGGACGCCACTGGCGAGAATCCGGCCCACGGCTTCCTGACCGCTGATGCCCACGGTGCCGATGGAGCCGTCCGAACCGACATAGGACATCTGGCCGCTGTCGCTTTCGATGAGCGAGGCCACGCCGGCACCGGCCGCGGTGATCAGGGCCTGGGAGCCGAGGTACTGCTGGGCGTTGCTGCGCCGCTCCCCACTGACGCAGGGAATGCCGTAGGGATCGCTGATCCAGCCCAGGCCCCCACTTTGAGAGTTCTGTTGCTGGTTGTTCTGCTGGTTGCCGTCGCGGTCCTCGGGAATCGTGCGGATCGTGCCGTCGTGAAACACGAACGTGATGCTGCGCACCTGGCCGCGCACGCACGAGAGCGTCCAGTCGCCTGAAGCCGTGCCACTGAACACGGCGCCCGCCACGTCGGGAATGTCGATACCGTTGGCCGTGAGGTTGTCGGGGCCCACCAGGACTTTGAAAGGGTACGGATCGTTCACGGTGCCGTCGATCGGCACACGGCCGATCAGGGCCGTCATCGCCACCGACCCCATGAGGGTGGAGTTCGTCGGAACCGTATAAACAGCCTTGGCGGTCTTGACCCCGGCGGCGCGCGCGCCCGCGTTCGCCACGGTTTGTGCTGTGGTTTCCAGCGTGCGCTGCGCCGGTCCAAAGCTCGTCGGGAAGCTCATGGCGCCACTGGACGAGCCGCGGTCCTCGGCCTTCTTCGCGTCGTCCGGTTCCACCCAGCGCACACCGCCTTCCATCCCGGTCTCGTCGCCGTCGCGCAGTCCCAGGCCCACCGGCAGGTCGGCATGGCCGCCGCCACGACCGCCGATGCTCTCCAGGCGCCGCTGCAAGTCCGCGAGCA
Organism: Pigmentiphaga daeguensis; assembly: GCF_039523035.1. Classification (NCBI taxonomy): domain Bacteria; kingdom Pseudomonadati; phylum Pseudomonadota; class Betaproteobacteria; order Burkholderiales; family Alcaligenaceae; genus Pigmentiphaga; species Pigmentiphaga daeguensis. Next base: position 171,182 of record NZ_BAAAEN010000012.1, read on the forward strand.
AGCCTTCGGTCTGCTGGCGCTCGCTCGCGGCTTGCTGCTGGTCGCGCCGCAGGTTGGAGCGCTCGGATTCGAGCGCGGAGTTGATGCGCTGATCGATCGAGTTCTCGCGCTGGCGCAGGCGCTGGTTCTCTTCGCGCTGGGATTTGTTGTCGGACAGCGCGGTCTGAAGCTCGGTGCGCAGTTGCTTGACCTGCGCGACCAGCGTGGCCACGGTATCGCGGGGGGTATCGCCCTCGATGCCCAGCGCCTTCATCTCTTCGGGCGTGAGCTGGCTCCCCGCATCGGCTTGGGAAGGTGTCGAAGCCCCCCCGCCCGAGAACAGCCGGACGCCAATGAACAGCACCAGCAGCGCGACAGGGATCATCAGCCACTTCAGGAGTCCATTACTGCGCATGGCGGGCCTCCTTGCCATTCTCATCTGCACCCGGCTGCGGCAGATGAACGGCCGGGTCGAAGCGGTGGATAGCGGGCAGCAGCGATTGCGCCAGGCTCCGCCCGCGCGTCACCAGGTACAGGACGGTCGTGTCCTCCGGTGTGCCGCGTGGGCCCAACGCCTCATGCTGGAAAGTGGCGGTGAGGAAATCGCCTTGCAACACGCGCGGGTCGAGGGTGGTCCAGGCGGCACTGTTGTTCGTGAGGCGCACTGCGGTGACCCACTGATCCTCCAGGCGCCAAGAGGCGAGTGCGACGGCGCGCACTGGCAACGTCGGCATCAGCGTGCCGAGGTCCCGGTCGCGGCGCAGGTTGACGCGCATCACGCCCGCAAGCGGTTCAACCGTGCGCAGCGGTGCGTAGAGGTTCTGTGCGGCAAACCGCGTCAGCACGACGGGGACCGGGGTTTCGCGCCGGGCCGGCGGCGCGCTCGCCGAATCACCAGCGCGTGCCGACGCTTCATCAGCGACCGCTGGCTGGTCGCCATAGCGCGCTGGGGCGGTATTGCCCTCGACGATGCGCACCGGCTCCAGTGCAGGTTCGCCTTCCTTGGCCGGCTCGGCGGCGATGTCCAGCAGAATCAATGCGCCCGTGTCGGCGTCTTGCAGTTGTAACCGTGTGGGCTCGATCGGCTCGCTGGCGCGCAGGTACACCGCGCCGCCCGCACTCTGCACCCGCAGGCGCTCGCCCACGGCGGCCGGCACACCCACGCGGACATTCCGGTCGATGAACACGATGCGCTCTTGGCCGACCTTCAGGGGAACGGCCAGCGGCATGCGCTCCCAGCGAAGGATCTCCACCGCCTGCGCCGCAGGTGCCGAGGCCAGCAGCCCCAGCAAAGCGAGGAAGTAATGCTGTAGGGAGTGCTTCATTGGATTTCTCCTTGGGGCGCTTGCGGAGACCGGCCGCCAGATGCCGGGCGCGTCGGCTCCGGGGCGTCGATCCGCTGGGGCGTGCCGTCGTAGCAGTCGAGCGCCAGGCCGAATGGGTTGCGCGTGGGATCGACGTCCACCCGTGTGACCTTGATGGGGTAGCGCACCAGGGCGCGCTTGACCTGCTCAGCGCCGTGGTACTCGTCGGCGCTGATGTCCAGCGTCACCACCCAGTCGCGGTCGGAGACGACACGCACGCGGGCGGTGGGATCGTCGCCATAACCCCGGCCCGGGATTTCATAGATGCCGCGCACGCGCTGCCGCAGTTCGCCCGTGCTGCGCCGGTAGTCGTAGTCGGCACGCAGGAAGGCGTGACAGGCCGGAGTGAGGTATGGCGAGAGCGCATGCAGGTTGCGCGGGTAGTCTTCCTCGCCATTGGTCGGCCAGCGGTTGAGCTGCTGGAACACGTAGAACGTGAAGGCATAGACCGATTCGGGCGGCACTTCCCACCACTTGCGGGTGCTGCCGGAGCGCAGGTCAGGCGGGACGTGGATGGTCAGATCGCGCGGAGCACTCCACCAGCCGCCACCCATGACCAGGGCGATGATGACCAGTGCTCCAGCGCCCAGCCGCAACGTCTTGATATGCGCCTGCAGGTGGGCGATCTCGTTCTTGAAACGGCTCATCGCGCCCCCCTTGCAACAGACCTTCGGGTGGTCCAGAAGCCCGAGCGCGAGACCAGCACATGGCCCCCCACCCAGCCTGCCATCAGCGGATGGCGCGTGGCGATGCGCCACTGCAACTGCCGGTACAGCCAGGTGTCAGGCCGGCCGCGCTTGAGCCGGCGCAGAATGCCACCGCCCACGAACACGCCAAACGCCACGCCCAGCACGATGAATGTGGGCGCAAGCGCAATCGTCCGGAACACCCAGGACAGCGGCGCGCCGATCAGCAAGCCCGCGCCGCCGGACAGGCCGCAACAGATCCACAGTTCGTCCGCGGTGAGGCCACGCACGACGATTGGATGGCGGTTGAGCCGGTGCGGCAGGAACGTGACCGTTCCGTCCGCACGGACGTGCTGCTGCTCGGACATACCGACCTCGCTTATAGGATGCCGGTGGCTTCGGTGAGCAGCCAGATGCCGATCACGAGCAGGACGGCACCGATGGCGACCGTGAGGCCGAACTGGCCCCAGGTCTTGCGGCCGGTGTGGATTTCCGCGTAGGTCCCATAGGCGTGATAGCAGACACCGATAAACATCGAAGCCACCACCAGCAGGGCCACGAGCATGATGATGTCGTAGCCGTAGTTCCTGATCGTTTCCATGATGCCATTGCCCGTGCCACGGGTTGGGTTCTCCAACTGCGGCAGACCCTGCGCGAACGACAGCGCGGGCAGCGCGGCGGCGCCCAGGACCACGGCGGCGCGCTGGGCAAGACGGGAAGTGAGGATGCGGTTTGGCATGGTCAGGCCTTTCAGGTCAGGAAGATCAAGAGAGAAGGAAGAAAGTCAGGACGAGGTACATCGCGACGAAGCGGATGCAGACGCCGAGGAACTGGCGCTGGTTGAGGCGGCTCTCGGACCACCCCACGTAGGCCGTTCGGATGGCCCAGACGCCCCACACGAGCAGGACTGCGAACACGACGCCGACCAGGACGGTCGCCATCGAGGAAGGCGCAATGCCGCTGTTGGCTTGAAATGCCGAGACCTGCGCGCCGTTCATGGTTTGCCCTCCGCGGTCGCAGCCGCAGCGGGCAGCGGCTCAGCCGGCCGCTCGATGCTGTAGTCGCCGGCCAGTTCGGCGGGGTCGCGCGGCTGGGCGCGCGACGGTGTGAGATGGGCCTGGATGCCAGCGCGCACGCGCGCCAGGTCCGCCAGCAGCCGCGGGTAGTCGAAGTGGTAGCGCTCGCCCGGAATGACGGGGGTGTGCGCGGCGCTGTCCGTCACGGTGCGCTCCAGCGCGTCGAGCTGGCGCAGCGCGCCGACCAGTTCCTGGCGCTGTGCCGGGGACTCGGCCACCGCCATCGGGGACTGACCCATCAGGAGGGCCGTCACGAGAAAAGTGGGCACGCCGCGATGCGCGGCGCGCAGCCAGGTTGAAGCCACCATCGCGCCATTCCTGTGTGATCAGCAATGGCTCGATGGTGGAGATCAGGGCGACTTCAGGCCGCAAACAATGGGAACTCGTGAGCGACCGGATTGATGTGTCGAGAAGCCAGAGGGCCGCAGATGGGACTTTTCATCAACATCGAGCGTCAGGTCAGCCTTGCACCTAAGACAAGAGTTTCGTTTATTTCGTTTTCGATTGTTTCGTTCTAGAATGCAGCGTCGTGCACTTCAACTGACAGAGACCTCGAATGAATACCTCAGCGCACGCCCGCATGAAGCTGCCTGACGAACAGGAAGTCCAACTGGCGGCCCGGGGTCAGCGGGCTCTTGCGTCCTGTCTTTCCGGCAAGCGCAAAACAAGGCGCGTTCAGCTCTTTGATGAAGCAGACCGGGCGCATGAGATGGAACTGTCTATCTCGACACTGCGCCTCGTGGAAGAAATTCTCAACGGACTCGCCAAAGGCGATGCAATCAGAGTGGTGTCGGTAAACGCCGAATTGACCACCCAGGAAGCTGCCGATCTGCTCAATGTGTCCAGACCTCATTTGGTGAAGCTTCTGGAGGACGGGGAACTGGCCTTTCTTCGAACAGGCAAGCACCGACGTGTTCGTCTGGCCGATTTGCTGCAGTTCAAGGACGCGAGGGAGCAAGCCAGTGTGCAGGCCATGGATGAACTGAGCCGTCAAGCTCAGGAACTGGGGATGGGTTACGAATGAGTTCTTATGTGATCGGCACAGCCGAATCTGCGATCAATGGCGAACAGCAGGAAAACAAGAAATGCCGATTCCAATAATCGACCTCTTTGCAGGTCCCGGAGGGCTCGGAGAGGGATTTGCCTCTCTCAAGGGCCACAAGCGGCAGCCATTCTTCGAGATCGGTCTATCCATCGAAAAGACGGAGGTTGCGCATCGAACACTGATGCTGCGAGCGGCGTTCAGGCGCCTGCGCGGCACCAAGGATGTCAGGCACTACTACAGCTACATACGGGGTGAGATCGACGAAGCTGCCTTCCGCCGCATTCCTGCCGTGGCCAGCGCCTTCGAGCATGCCGCCAGGGAAGCGAGATGCCTGGAACTTGGAAAATCCGATGAGACCAGCATTGACGATGAAATCCGGGCCGCACTGAATGGACAGGAGACCTGGGTGCTCATAGGTGGCCCGCCCTGCCAAGCATATTCCCTTGCCGGACGGTCGCGGCGTGCCAACGACAAGGATTTTCACAAGGACGAAAAGCACCTTCTCTACATGGAGTACCTGCGGATCATCCAGGTTCACAAGCCGACCATCTTCGTGATGGAGAACGTCAAGGGACTGCTGTCGTCCAAGCACTCCGGGAATCCGATGTTCGAGAAGATCATTGCGGACCTCTCCTCACCCGTGGATGGACTGGAGTATGAAATCCGCTCCTTCACAAAGAGGGGAAACAGTGATTCTCTGGAGCCTGGGGACTACCTCATTCATTCCGAACGCTATGGCATACCTCAGAGCAGGCATCGAGTGATCCTGCTTGGCGTGCGCAAGGGACAGGGCGTGCCTCAGCATCAGTTGCTTGAGCCCGTATCAAGGCCTGCGACTGTCAGGCAGACCATCGAAGACCTGCCGAGAATTCGGAGCAGATTGTCCAGAGGAGAATCGCTGGAAGCATGGCGCAAGGCTGTTCAGGCTGCGCCTGCCTACGTCAAGGGATGGCGGACGGAGAACGAGTCCGTCATGACCGAATCGATGCGGACCTTTGCCGCCGCAGCCACCAGTACCAGTACCGGAGGAGCCTTCATCCCGCGAGAGTACCGAAGGCCCAAAAAACCGACCGAGCTGCAGCAGTGGCTGCATGATCGAAGCCTGGGTGGCATATGCCAACATGAGGCGCGCGCGCACATGGCATCCGATCTGGCCCGATATCTCTTCGCGTCGACCTTTGCACATTTGCAGGGGTATTCCCCTCGGCTGAATGTCTTTCCTCCCAAGCTGTTGCCCGATCACCTCAACGTGCAATTCTGGAGCGAGGCCGAGGCCATTCCGTTCAGGGATCGGTTTCGCGTGCAGTGCAGAAACGAGCCAGCCACGACGGTTGTGGCGCACATCGCCAAGGATGGTCATTACTACATTCATTATGATCCTTCGCAGTGCAGAAGCCTCACCGTCAGGGAAGCGGCGCGCCTGCAGACGTTTCCCGACAACTACTTCTTCGCGGGCAACCGCACGGAGCAGTACACCCAGGTCGGAAATGCCGTTCCTCCGCTGCTGGCGCACAAGCTGGCCAGGATCGTGCGCAGCCTGCTGAACGAGATGAACAGGAAGAAACGCAGGCAAGGCAATGACCGCGCGGATAGCAAACCTATGGAAAGCGCAAGGCGCAGCGTTCCCAGGCAGGTTCAGGTTCCGTTGCTTGCCGAAGCAGACTGACCGCTCACCAGAGCTTCCTCATTGCCATGCAGCCATTCCTCGACCAATCGCGCAGTGTCCTCGATCGAATGCTTCAACGCGCACTCCCAGACGATGGCCACACGCCAGCCAAGAGCCCGAAGCGTCTCCACGTGTCGCCTGTCGCGGTCGACATTGCCCAGGAACTTCCGTTGCCAGAACTCTTCGTTGGTCCGGGGTGTGGTGGTGTAGCGGCAGCCTTCGTGTCGATGCCAGAAGCAGCCGTGGACGAACACCACCGCCTTGTGCTTCGGGAACACAAGGTCCGGAGAGCCGGGCAGCGTTCTGACATGAAGTCGATAGCGAAATCCCCTGGCGAAAAGAAGGGAGCGAAGGGTTCGTTCCGGCCAGGTGTTCTTTCCGCGAATGCTCGACATCATGCGGCTGCGCTGAGGGGTGGTCGGTACGCGCATGGCCCTGGGGGCATTCCACCTGGATGTCTGCAACAACCGTCGATTCGCACATCTGCCAGTCAATCCGACAGAGGGGAAGCAACTTCTGGGAGGTTAGCATGCAGTTGATCCGCGAGAAATCACAAGGGGCATCTTGATGGCAAGGGAGCACAGACATCCACCAAGCGCGGCTTGCCTCTCGGCGTCGATGAGGGATCTCGGGTACTCGCTCGAAACGGCCATCGCAGACCTGATCGACAACAGCATTTCCGCGGGCGCGGATGTGATCAACATCATCTGTGATGTATCCGGCGACCATCCTGCACTTGTCATTCTCGACAATGGCAGAGGTATGAATCAGAGCGAGCTGCTGGCTGCAATGCGCCATGGCACTGGCAACCCCAGACAGCAGCGATCTCCACAGGACCTCGGACGCTTTGGTCTTGGGCTGAAGACCGCGTCGTTCTCCCAGTGCCGATCCCTGACAGTTGTGAGTAACGGAGATGATCAGACCTGCGGTGCCGAGTGGGATCTGGACCGCATCGATGCGGCGGACGACTGGGTTCTGAGCATTCTGGATGAAGCCGACATGCGGGCGCTGCCGCATGTCGACCGACTTGGCAGCCGAGGCACTGCGGTGATCTGGCAGAAGCTCGACCGATTGATGGAGAACGAGGCCGGAAACCGGAGCCAGGAAATCGTCAACGAAAAGCTGGGGGTGGTTGGAAGGCACCTCTCCCTCGTCTTTCACCGCTTTCTCGCCGGAGAGGTGAAGGGCCACTCCAGGATATCGATCACCGTCAATGGTCACGCCATTGCCGCATTCGATCCATTCTGCAGGAAGAATTCTGCCACCCAGGTGCTTCCGGAGGAAATTGTCCGGATTGGTGATGCCGAGGTGCGTCTGCAACCTTATGTGCTGCCCCATCACAGCCGTCTTTCCGCTTCCGAGTATGACTACTACCAAGATCGCAGCGATTTTATTTCCAACCAGGGAGGTTATGTCTATCGGAACGGTCGCCTGATGGCATGGGGAGATTGGTTCCGGCTGGTGCCGAAAGGTGAAGCCACCAAGCTGGCGCGCGTGCAGATCGACTTTCCCAACAGCCTTGATGAAGCCTGGACCATCGACATCAAGAAATCACGCGCACGTCCACCGCATACGGTTCGTGAGCGCCTGCGTCAGATCATCAGCCAGATCACTGGTCGCAGCGTGACGGTACATCGGGGGCGTGGGCAAAAATTATTTCAGGAAGTCAGAGCCCCACTGTGGGAGCGATATGCCGATCAAACCGGAATCAGGTATGTCCTGAACGGCTCGCACCCTCTTGTGGATCGGTTGCGGGGCCGACTCAATGGTGAGGGTGTCCGGCATCTGGATCTCCTTCTTGAAGCAATTTCCGCATCTCTACCAATCGAGATGATGTATTCAGATTATTCGACCAGCCCCCGCGAGGTGAATCCCAAGCCCTCAACGCAGAACGTGCGGGAGCAACTCCATGAGTTGAAGCGCGCTCTTTGGGATGATGCATCGGGGAATGCGGAAGTATTCAGGGATATTGTCAGATCGACGCGACTATTTGATTCCCATAACGAAACTGTCGAGCAATACATCCAGAAGGAATTCTCATGAGCGTACAGAGGGAAAAAGAAAAAATCGTACTGGCGGCTTTGGTTGGAGCATTTGATGGTCAAGAAAACCTTCCGTCGCGCGAAGAGATCGGGGCCAAGGCTGCCGCACTTTCCCCCCTCTTGGGATACACCGGTGATCTCAAGAACATCATCGCCGAGGCCGAGTCGACCATACCCCAGCGTATGAATGCTGGCGTCTCTCTGGTGGACATTGATGCCGCTCATGATGAAGACTGGATTCACAAGCGCGAAATTGGCACAACATATGCGGATGCTTATGGTGGCTATCTTCGTGGTGAAGGCTGGAAGCCGACGGTCGTCAATACTCTGCTTAACGGTGATGGATCGAAGATCCTGGGGCTGCTGCAAGACCCTAAGAGTGAGGGGGCGTGGAGTCGTCGTGGTCTTGTCATTGGACATGTCCAGTCTGGCAAGACAGCAAACTATATGGGTGTTATCGCGAAAGCTGCAGATGCCGGATATAAATTTATCATTGTCATCGCGGGTATCCACAACAATTTGCGCAAGCAGACACAGCAGCGCATCGATGAGGGATTTGTTGGTCGGTCCAGCGACCCTTCCAACCGGGTGAGCATCGGGGTGGGAGTGGATGGGAGCTACCCCAAGCCAGTAACACTGACAACCATAAACTCTGACTTCAATAAACAAACTGCCAGCGTAAGTGGTGCGCAGTTGAACGACTTCAAGAATCCGGTGGTTCTGGTTATCAAGAAGAATGTGAAAACGCTCGAAGCTCTGCACATATGGTTGAGGGAGCTGAACGCGAAGGGTCGCGACCGCATTGCCGACGTGCCGATGCTGGTCATCGACGACGAAGCCGATAACGCATCCATCAACACCAACAAGCCTGACATCAATCCAACCGTCACAAACTCCTGGATCAGGAAAATACTGCGACTGTTCACCAAGAACTGCTACGTCGGATACACAGCCACCCCGTTCGCAAACATATTCATCGACCCCGATGCCTTCGACAAGGACGCTTATGAGGAGCTGTTCCCGAAGGATTTCATTCACTCGCTCGATGCGCCATCAACATATTTCGGACCGGACAAAGTCTTTCTGAACGAGGACAGCAGCGACGCCATTCTTCGGCAAATCGCTGACTGTGAGGAGTATCTCCCGCTTACGCACAAGAACGGATCGCCCGTCGCCGAACTGCCGGGCAGCCTCTACCACGCGCTCGATCAGTTCATCGTGGCTCGTGCCATCCGGAATCTTCGAGGTCAGGAACGCAAGCACTGCTCCATGCTGATCAATGTGTCGCGTTTCGTATCCGTCCAAAAAGAGGTGCGGAGCTTCATAGGATTGCGCCTCGACCGTATCCGGGATGCGGTGAAGGCCAACTACATGATGCCGGAAGAAAAATCGGCGAAGAACGAATACATGGCGCGACTTAAAGCCGTGTTCGATGCCGAATTCGCCGGCAACGAGTTCGCTGGCAGGCACTATGCGTGGGACGACGTCAAAGCCTCTCTCTGGGGTGTTTTCGAGCACTTCCGGACCTATGTGGTCAATAGCAAGAGCGATGAGGTTCTGGATTTCGCGAAGTACGAGAAGGACGGCATCGGTCTCACCGCCATTGCCATCGGCGGTCTCAGCCTGTCGCGCGGCCTCACCATCGAGGGGCTGACGATCAGCTATATGTACCGCAACACGCGAATGTATGACACGCTGATGCAGATGGGCCGTTGGTTCGGATATCGACCCGGGTATGAAGATCTCTGCCGCGTTTGGCTGCCGGAAGCGTCCATCAATTGGTACAAGCACATTGCTCTAGCGTCGGAGGAACTTCGTCAGCAGATCACTCGGATGCGCCAGGCCGATATGAGTCCAAGAGATTTCGGTCTCTACGTCAAATCCCACCCGGACTGAATCGCACCGGGGATCGCGGAGGCTTTTTGGTTAAAGTAAAACAGGTTCCACAGTCGGCGCTGCAAGTTGCCGATAGTATCGCGCTTCGGCCTC
>NZ_BAAAEN010000013.1:0-162210 GCF_039523035.1 Pigmentiphaga daeguensis
TTGCTCATGTTCCTCAATCAGGGCTTGCAAAACGGCACGAGCCATGAACAGGGGGTAGCGGCGGGAGTCTATATAATCGTCAGGGATGCGACAGCTAGGCGCGATGGCCAGGCTCACGTCGGTCATCAGCAGCGTGTAGCCATCCGGCGCGGCCCGGGCGACGGCCCGCGTTCCCAGCGTCGTGCCCGCGCCGGGCCGGTTCTCGACCACGACGGGCACACCCCATTCCTCGCCCAGCCGGCGGGCCAGGTGCCGGGCCACCAGGTCGATGCCGCCGCCCGGCGGATAGACCACGACGATGCGTACGGGCTGCGACGGAAATGCCTCGGCCGCCGCTGCCGCCGGCGCAAGCCCCGACACGGCCAGCAGGACGGCCAGCGACAGGCGCGGCATCCCGCCCGGCGCTCTCACGCCGCCCCCGCCGCCTGGCGCCGCGCCACTTCCCTCTTGACCCAGCCCGTCACGCCCCCCAGGTCGATGATTTCCTGGATGAAGGAAGGCAACGGTTCCACCCGGTGGTCCACGCCGTCCAGGCGCACGATGCCGCTGCGGGTATCGACCTCGATCGCCTGGCCGTCCCGCGCGGCGGACGCCACCTCGGGGCTGATCAGGATGGGCAGGCCCAGGTCGATGGACATCCGATAGAAGGTACGGGAGAAGCTTGCCGCAACGATGCAACCGATGCCCAGCGCCTTGAGCCCGAAAGGCGCCTGCTCCCGCCCCGAGCCGGCCCCGAAATTGCGGCCCGCCACGATCACGTCGCCCGGCCGCACCCGCCCCGCGAAGCCGGGATCGACCTCCTCGAAAATGTGCTTGGCGATCTCAGCCGGATCCAGCAGCGACAGATAGCGTCCCGGCACCATCACGTCGGTGTCGATGCTGTCTCCCAGCTTGTGTACCTTGCCCGAGAACATCATGGAACCTCTCCTTCAAAGGCGGGCCGGGTCGATGATCTCGCCGGCCACGGCGGTCGCCGCGGCGACATAGGAATTCCCCAGGTAGACCTGGGCGCCGGCATGGCCGCCGCGTCCCTTGAAATTCCGGTTGATGGTGGCGAAGGCCACTTCGCCGTCGTCGAGGGCGCCGTTATGCCCGCCGAAACAGGCGCCGCACGTCGGCGTGCTGACCGCGGCGCCCGCTTCGATGAACTGCTCGATCAACCCTTCCGCCATGGCCTGCATGTAGATTTTCTGCGTGGCGGGCACGATCATCGCCCGGGTCCCGCGCGCCACCTTGCGTCCCTTGAGGACGCTCGCGATCTGCCGCAGGTCGCTGAGCGTGCCATTGGCGCAGTTGCCCATGTAGACCTGGTCGACGTGGATGCCCGACAACTGGTCCACGGACACCACGTTCTCGGGCGAATAGGGCTTGGCGACCATGGGCCGCATGCGCGACAGGTCCAGTTCGTGCCTGGACGCGTACTGCGCGTCCGGGTCGGCGTTGACCAGGCTCCACGCCCGCTTGCAGGTCTGCTCCGCCCAGGTGCGCGTGATGTCGTCCGCCTCGACGATGCCCGTCTTTGCGCCCGCCTCCACCACCATGTTGCAGATGCCCATGCGTTCATCGATGTTGAATTCCGCGATGCCCGGGCCTCCGAACTCCATGGACCGGTACAGCGCGCCATCGACGCCGATGTCCTGCAGGATCTGCAGGATGACGTCCTTGCCGGTGACGTAAGGGGCCTTGGCGCCGTGCAGGTGGAAGCGCATCGATTCCGGCACCCTGAACCAGGTCTCGTCCAGCATCATGATGGCGGCCATGCCGGCCCAGCTCATGCCGGTCCCGAAGGCGTTGAATGCGCCGGCCGTGCCGGTGTGAGAATCGCCCCCGGCCACCAGGTTGCCGGGCCCGATGTATCCCTGCTCGGGAATGAGCGTGTGTTCGATGCCCCCTTTTCCCACGTCGAAGAACAGCTCTATGCCCTTGTCGCGCGCGAATCGGCGCATGTCCCCCAGCATCCGGGCACCGGCGGCGCTCGGCGCGGGCGCGAAATGGTCGCACACCAGCCCGATCTTCTCCGGCACCGCGACCTTGCCGCCGCCCATGTTGGCGAAATGGCGAAAGGCCACCGGCCCATTGGCATCGTTGAGCAGGACGAAATCCACCTTCGCCCTGACCACGCTGCCCGGTTCCACCTGCTGGTCGCCACCGATGCGGTGGGTTTCCAGGATTTTTTCCGCGATGGTCTGTCCCAACCTGGTGCTCCCTATTTGCGCACGAACTGCTGCTCGAGCTGGTTGATCTCCTTCAGGCCCATCAACGCATTGAGCTCCTCGAACGACACCAGCAGATCGGGTCGCTCGGTCACCTCCTCGTCGTCCAGCTGCGCGCCCAGGGCGGCAAGCGAGTTGGTAAGGCCCATGATGGCCGACGCGCTGAGCATCCGCCCGAACATGACCGCCGCCACGCCCATGTCCTGCAGCCTGCGGGCGGAAATCAGCGCGGTCGTCGACCGCTTGCGGATGGCGAAGCCCATGTTCACGCACAGGGGCTTGGACACATTGCGCACGACGGCGCGGATGTCGTCCTCGGTGGCCAGCGCATCCGCCAGCAGGAGGTCGGCGCCCGCCTCCGCGTACAGGTTCAGGCGCCGGATCGCCTCGTCCAGGCCGTGCGTGCCGAATGCGTCGGTGCGCGCCTTGATCACGAAGTCAGGATCGCGCCGGGCCTCGACCGCGGCATGGACCTTCTCGACCATTTCCTCGGCGGACACCACGCTCTTGCCCTGCATGTGGCCGCAGCGCTTGGGCCAGGACTGGTCCTCGATCATAATGCCGCCCACGCCGGCCTGCTCGAATTTCTGGATCATGTGGTAGACGTTGACGGCGTTGCCGTAGCCCGTGTCGCCGTCCGCCAGCAATGCCAGGTTGCAGGCGCTGGCCAGCCGCCGGCAAGCGGTCAGGTTCTCTTCCATGCCCATCAGGCCCACGTCGGGCTTGCCCAGGTTGGCCTCGCTCAGCGCCGCGCCCGACACGAATCCCGCCTGGTAGCCGAACTTCTCGACCAGCTTCACCGTGAAACCGTCGTAGACGGCATGCATGACCAGAATCTGGGGGGCATGTATCAACGCCTTCAGGCGCGCGCCCGGGCTCGGTGTGTTCAGCATTGCAGCTCCCGTTGGGACATGGCGAACTGCCCGGCGCTCTTGCCGGCCAGTCGGCCGAAGACGGCACCGCTGGTCAACCCGCTGGCGCCTGGATAGTTGAAGTAGAAGATGCCGCCGACCATTTCGCCCGCGGCGTACAGGCCTGGAATGGGATCGTGGCCGGTATCGACCACCTGCCCGTCGGTGTTGATCTTCAGGCCGCCGAACGTGAAGGTCACGCCGCAGGTGATGGCGAAGGCCTGGAACGGCGGCTTCTCGATCGGCAGCGCCCAGTTGGACTTGGGAACGTCCAGGCCCACGGTCCCCTTGCCATCCTTGATGTTGGGATTGAACGGCACGTCACGATTGACCGCCGCGTTGAATTCGCGGATGGTGCGCAGGCACTGCCCGGGATCCACGTCGTCGAGCTTGTGCACCAGCTCTTCCAGCGTATCCGCCTTCACCTTGGTCACATGGCGGGTCCGGTATTCGTCCAAGAGGAGATGCTGGACCTGGTCGTCGTAGATCTGCCAGGCGAACTGCCCCGGCTGCTCGAGAATCAGGTGCCCATACTTGGCGTAGGTGAAGTTGCGGATGTCGGCGCCTTCGTCCAGGAAGCGCTTGCCCAGCCCATTCACCATGATGCTGAAGGTATAGCTGTGGCGCTGGAAATGCGGCGTGACGTTCAGGTCGCCGAAATCCGTCGCGTAGCGCTCCCAGCCCACCGCGTGGCAGCCCGACCAGTGGCCGTAGGGCTGCGCGCCGATGCGCAGCGCCATGGCCAGGCCATCGCCGGTGTTGTACTTGGTGCCGCGCACCTTGGCCAGGTCCCAGCCCTTGCCCAGGTAGCGCGTTCGCCATTCGGCATTGGCCTCGAAACCGCCGCAGGCCAGGACCGTGGCGCGGGCGCGGATCTTCAGCTCCTTGCCGCCGATGCGCGCGACTACCCCCGAGACGCCGTTCACATCATGGAGCAGGTCTTTCACCCATGCTTCGTAGACGATCCGCACGCCCTTTTTCTCGATGGCGGCGTACAGGGCCTCGACCAGCCCCGGACCGCCGCCATAGGTGGCCAGCGGCGCGCCGCCCCAGAACGTGAAGCGGCCGTCCTCCTTGTAGGCCTGGCGTCCGTAGTTCGGCATGAATTTCACGCCGTTTCCCTTCATCCAGTGCATGGTCGCGTTGCTGTTCCGCACGAGGATCTCGCACAGATCCGGATCCGTGCGGTGCTGCGTGATGCGGGCCATGTCGTCGAAGAAATCGCTCTCGGTGTACTGGCCGAAATCGGTCGTCGCGATTTCCTCTTCAGTCAGGTCCGCGGACAACGCCACGATGTCTTCCTGCCCGGCATACGCGAACCGGACCTTGCCGTCGGTATAGGCACTGTTGCCGCCGCGTTCCTCGAAAGGAGCCCGTTCGAGCAATACGACGCCCGCCCCCTGTTCGGCGGCCGACAGCGCCGCGCACAACGCGGCGTTGCCGCCGCCGACGATCAGCACATCGTGGATCGTTGATTCAAGACTCATGAATGGATTCCCCGGTCTGGTGTAAGCACTGTCCCGCCGGACTCGGCATCCCGCGTCCGCGCGCCCCACGCCTATTCGGCGGTGATCTTGGCCTTGGCGATGATGTCCGCCCACTTGTGCAATTCGGTCGCCATGTAGGACCTGAATTCGTCCGCCCCGCCGGCGGCGGGCTGGACGCCCTGGGCCAGCAGCTTTTCCTGGAAGTCCTTCCGCTGCAGGCTCTTGCGGATGGCATGGGAGAGCTTTTCCACCACCGGCGCCGGGGTGGCGGCGGGCACGAGGATCCCGTACCACGACGTCGCCTCGTAGCCCGGCACGCCGGCTTCCGCCAGGGTGGGCACGTCGGGCAGCGCCGGACTGCGCTCGCTCGACGATATCGCCAGCGGCACCAGGGAACCCTGGCGGATGTGGCTGAGCACGGCGGTAATGGAACTGAAGGCGACCGGCACCTCGCCCGACATGACGGCATTGGTGGACGGCGCACCGCCCTTGTATGGCACGTGTACCATCTGGACGCCGGCCATCGACTCGAACAGTTCCATCGACATGTGAGTGATGTTTCCCACCCCGCCCGACGCGTAGTCGACCTTGCCGGGCCGGTGCGACAGGTACTCGATCAACTGCGACACGGACCGTACCGGGAACTTGGGATTGACCACCAGCACTGACGGCCCGTAGCCGACCAGGGATACCGGAGCGAAATCACGGCCTGCGTTGAACGGCAAGCGGGGGAACATCGACGGCATGGCGATCGTGGCATTGGCCAGATAAAGCGTGTAGCCGTCGGGCGCGGAACGTGCGACGGAGTCCGCGCCGATATTGCCGGACGCCCCGGGTCGGTTCTCCACCACCACGGTCTGGCCGAATGCCTCGGTCAGGTTCTGCGCGATCACTCGCGCCACCACATCGGTCGCGCCGCCGGGCGCGAACCCCGATATCAGGCGGATGGTCCGCGTGGGATAGTCCGTTTCCTGCTGCGCGCCGGCCAGCGCCGGTCCTGAGATGGCAAGACAGGCCCAGACGGCGACACACCCACGCCGGGACCTGCGATCAAGGCGATACATGACCCATTCCTCCTTGGCGATCCCGTCTTGTGCGCGGGAGTTGTCGTGCCGGCAAGCGCCGGTTCGCTCGCGACGGCGACAGGGCCGCGCGACGAGGTCACTGTATCAAGGGGGTTAATAGGCTGCCAGAATATTGTGTTATCTTGCTATTCAAAAACAGAATGCTGGAGACGACATGAAACTTCAACAGTTGCGCTACGTGCTCGAGGTATTCCGGCACGGCAATCACATCTCCAATGCCGCCGAGGCCCTGCATACCTCGCAGCCCGGCATCAGCAAGCATCTGCAGCAACTGGAAGAAGAACTCGGGTTCGAGGTCTTTGCCCGCAAGCGCAACCGCATCGTTGGCCTGACCGAACCCGGCGAAGAAGTCGTGGCCATCGCCCAGCGCGTGCTCAACGACATCGACAGCCTGAAACGGCTGGGCGAAGAGCTTTCCTCGCGCGAAGGGGGCAGCCTGACCATCGCCACCACGCATACGCAGGCCCGCTACGTCCTGCCCCAGGTCATCGAGCGCTTCATCCGCCAGCATCCCAAGGTGCAGTTGCACCTGCGCCAGGGCAATCCGACGCAGATCTGCGAAATGGTGGAAGCAGGCGTGGCCGATCTTGCCGTGGGCACGGAAACCACGCGAGCCTTCCCGACGCTGGTCCGCATGGACTGTTTCGAGCTCGAGCGTTCCATCATCACCAAGGTGGGTCATCCGCTGCTCAA
The DNA here is from genome assembly GCF_039523035.1 of Pigmentiphaga daeguensis. Lineage (NCBI taxonomy): Bacteria > Pseudomonadati > Pseudomonadota > Betaproteobacteria > Burkholderiales > Alcaligenaceae > Pigmentiphaga > Pigmentiphaga daeguensis. Next base: position 6,390 of record NZ_BAAAEN010000013.1, read on the forward strand.
GATCCGCAAGCCCACCCTGCGCGACGTGGCGGCCTATCCGATCATCACGCACGACCCGGCTTTCAGCGGGCGATGGAAAGTGATCGACGCCTTCAAGCGTGCGGGCATCACCCCCAACATCATCTTCGGCGCGGTCGATGCCGACGTCAGCAAGACCTATGTCGAGCTGGGACTGGGCATCGCCGTCATGACCTCGGTCTCCATCGACCGGCAGAAGGACAAGGGGCTGCGCGCCATCGACGCCAGCCACCTGTTCGAACCCAGCATGACGTCGATTTCCCTGCGCATCAATGCCTATCTGCGCAACCACACCTTCGACTTCATCAGGATGTTCGCTCCGCACCTGACGCGGGACGCGGTCCGGGCGGCACTGCAAGAGGCCCGGTAGGCCGTGCTACGCTAGTCGATCCGTGCCATCGCCTCGGATTCCGACGACCATGCGCATCCGCATTCTGTCCGACCTCCACCACGAACACTTCAACGGCAATCGCCCGTTGCCCGACGTCGACGCCGACCTGGTCGTCCTGGCCGGCGACATCCATACGCACGATCTCGGCATCGCCTGGGCCGGCCGGGCCTTCGGCAAGACGCCGGTCGTCTACGTGCCGGGCAACCATGAGTTCTATTCCGCCCACATGGGCAGGCTGGACCGCAAGATGCGCGAGACGGCCCGCCGGCACGGCGTGCACCTGTTGCAGAACGAAGCGGTGGAGCTGGATGGCGTGCGCTTCCTGGGCACCACGCTCTGGGCCGATTTCGCGCTTTATGGATCGCCCGGCGATGAACTGGCGCAAGCCATGGCCGTGCGCGTGATGCCCGATTTCAGCTGCATCGACACCGACCAGGGAAAGTTCACGCCGGCGGCCTGCATCGCCCTGCACCAGGCTGCTCGCGCCTGGCTGGGACAACAGCTGGACACGCCCCACGCCGGCCCCACGGTGGTCGTCACCCACCATGCGCCCAGCGAACGTTCGGTGCCGCAGCAGTACAAGGGCAACCAGCTGTCGCCGGCCTTCTCGTCCAACCTGGACGACCTGGCGGCCAAGGCCGACCTCTGGATACATGGCCATACCCACACCTGTTTCGACTATCGCATCGGCAAGGCGCGCGTGGTGGCGAACCCGGGCGGCTATCCGGGCGAAAACGGGGAATTCGACCCCGGCCTGGTAGTGGAGATCTGACGGTTTACCGGAAGTCGGCGCCGATCAGGTCGTAGCGATCGGTGCACAGGGCATCCACGCCCCATGAGAAGAGTTCGCGCGCCCGCTCCGGATCGTTGACCGTGTAGCACATGAGGCCGTACCCCGCGGCCTTGATGTCGCGCGCCAGCCCGGCATCGAGCAGGTCGTGCCGGCAGTGCAGGGACACGCAATCCAGGGCTTCGAGCCGGGTCCGCCAGTCCGGCGGCACGCCCTCCACCAGCAGGCCGCGCGGAATGCCCGGCGCGGCTTCGCGCGCGGCGCCCAGCGCTTTGGCGGAAAAGGACGAGAACAGCGGCAACCCGGCGGGATCGGCAACCCCCGCATACAGATCCTGCACCATCTGCCCCGCCACCTGCCCGGTATCCACGTCGTGGCCCGGCATGGGCTTGATCTCGATGTTCATCCAGACGCCATGGCGGCGCAGCCATTGCACGATGTCCTCCAGGCGCGGCACGGGCTCGCCCTGGAAGCGCGGATCGAACCAGGCGCCGGCGTCCATGCGCGCCAGGTCCGCGGACGCGAATGCCCCCACGTCGCCCACGCCGGGTACGGTGCGTCCGAGCCGGGTGTCGTGCATGAGGATAGGAACGCCGTCGGCGGCGAGCATGACGTCGAACTCGACGCCGCCGATGCGGCGGGCATGGGCCTCGCGCATGCCCGCCAGGGTGTTCTCGGGGGCCAGCGCGCCCCCACCCCTATGAGCCACCACGCGGGGATAGGGCCAGGTCCTGATGGAAACGGCGCCTTCCCCGGCGGTCATTTCTTCGCGCTCATCACCGCCGACGACCGCGCCACGGCATCGTCCAGCCCCTGCTTGGGCGGCTTGACGCCGTTCCAGACGGCGTTCAGTTCGCTGTTGATGATGTCGGTCACGCGATCGTAGTTGTTCAGGCGGAAGCCCCGCGTGAACTTGGCGGGCGGATTGGCCATGGCCCGCACCACGTTCTCGGCGCCGGGGATGTTCTTGTAGAACGACACCTCGGAGGCGCGGTAGGCCGCTTCGGTCAGCGGCAGGAAGCCGGTCTTCTGGTGCCATTCGGCCGCCACCACCGGCGTGGCCAGGTAGGCGATGAAGGTGGCCAGCGCCTTTTGTTCGGCGGTGGAGTGGCCGCCCAGCGCCCAGAACGCGGAACCGCCCACGAACGGCGTGCTGGGACGCGGCGCCTCTTCCTCGTAATAGGGCAGCGGCGCCACGCCGTACGAGAACGTCGCCTTGCCCTGAACCTGGGCCAGCGCGCTGCTGCCGCTGGTCAGCACGGCGCACTCGCCGGACGCGAACGCGGCATCGGCCTGGTCCTGGTCGGTGCGCACCGGGAACAGGTGGCTGCGGACCCAGCTCATCATCAGGGCCAGATGGCGGACGTGCAGCAGGTCGTTGGCCAGCAGTTGGGCGCCGTTGGGCCCTTCCAGCCCGTTGTTGCGCGTGGCGTAGGCCGTGTTGTGCATGGCCGAGAGGTTTTCCACGTGCACCCAGGTCTGCCAGCTCGTGGCGTAGGGACAGTTGACGCCATTCTGCAGCAGCGCGATCAGATGCGCCTGCATGTCGCGCCAGGTGCGCGGCGGGGTATCGGGATCCAGGCCCGCGCGCCGGTACAGGTCGCGGTTGTAGAGATAGACGGGGATGTCGGCCATCCAGGGCAGCGCCAGCAGGCGGCCCTTCGCATCGCTCATGCCGGCGGTGGTCTGCGGCAGGAACCAGCGCAGGTCCTTGATCGGATACTTGGCCAGCAATTCGTACATGGGCAGGATGGCTCCCTGCCGCGCGATGAACTCAGGCGATCGGTTGTCGGGCAGCTCGACCAGGTGCGGGGCGCGGCGCGCGCGCACGGCGGCCGTGCCATCCTCGATCAGCGCCTCGACCGAAGGCTTGGCCGTGACCTTGACCGTGAAGCCGTGCTGCTGTTCGTTGAAGCGCTGCACCAGCGAATCGAACTCCGCCGCCTGCTGCGGGTTCAGGGTATGCCACACCTGCAACTCGATCGGACCGGAAGGCGCGGCCATCGCGGCGGCGGCACCGGCGGCACCCGCGGCGCCAGCGGCCTTGGCGGCGCCCGCCGCCGGCTTCTTGGCCGGCGCGGCCTTGGTCGCCGGCTTGGCGCTGCCCTTCTTGGCGCCCTGCGCCGCTGCCGTGCCCAAGCCGCCCACGGCCAGGACGCCGGCGGCGAACACCGACACACCCCATTTCAACCAGCGCTTAGTCGGCTGCATCGATCCGTTCTCCGAAAACATGGTCAAGCTCAAGAGACACACTCACAAAAAGGGAAAATCCACCTGCGGCCGGCGGCCGCATATCAGGTCGGCCAAGGCCTTCCCGGATCCGCAGCCCATGGTCCACCCCAAGGTGCCGTGCCCGGTGTTCAGGTACAGATTGGGCAGGCGCGTGCGGCCGATCAGGGGCACGTTCGACGGCGTGGCGGGGCGCAGTCCCGACCAGTACGACACCTTGTCGAAGTCCAGCGCTCCTGGAAAGAGCTCGCGCGTCAAGGTGGTGAGCGCCTGGCAGCGCACCGTGTTCAGAGCGCGGGAATAGCCGCTGAGTTCCGCGGTTCCCGCGACTCTCAGCCTGTCGCCCAGCCGCGAAAATACCACCTTATGGGCACTGTCCGTCAGGCTGACCGTGGGAGCGCGGGTGGAATCCGTAACGGGGTATGTCGCCGAATAGCCTTTGGCCGGATAGACCATGCAGGAAACGCCCAGCGGGCGCACCAGCTCCGGCGTGAAACTGCCCAGCGCGGCCACGAATACGTCGCCCTGCACCTTGGCGTAGCGCCCGTGGGCGTCGATGGTCTCCACCGCCTTGACCCACCCGCCCTCGTCCAGCAGGCGCGTGATCTGGGTGGAGAAACGGAATTCCACGCCCGCCGCGGCGGCCTTCTCGGCCAATGCGGTGGTGAAGAGATAGACGTCGCCGCTTTCGTCGGCCGCGGTGTAGTCGGCACCGACGATGCGGTGGCTTTGCGGCGCCAGGGCCGGCTCCAGCGCCACCAGTTCCTCGGTACTGAGGATGCGGCGGTCGACGCCGTATTCGCGCATCAGGTCGGCCGCCTTCTGCGAAGCGTCGAATTCGGCCGGATCACGATAGAAATTGATGATCCCTTTCTCGAGATGATCGTAAGGGATGCCCAGTTCGGCGCGCATGTCCTGCAGGGTCTTGCGGCTGTAGGCCGCCATGTTGACCAGGGCCCGCACGTTGCGCGGCAGCCGGCCGGGCAGGCACTCGCGCAGGAAGGCCATGCACCACAGCCACTGGTGCCAGTCGGCGTGCAGCCGGAACAGCAGCGGCGCGTCGCCCCGGAGCAGCCAGCGCGCCAGCTTGAGCGGAGCCTGCGGATTGGCCCAGGGCTCGGCATACGAAACCGAGATCTGGCCGCCGTTGGCGAAACTGGTTTCCTGCGCCGGACCAGGCTGGCGGTCGATCACCGTGACGTCGTGGCCGGACTGGCGCAGCCACCATGCGCTGGACGTGCCGATGATACCGCTACCTAATACGACAACTCTCATTCTTGCTCCTCGGGCCTGGCGGACCATGTCCACCGCGGCGCCGCCCCGGCAGGCGGCGGAAAGCGTAAGTGTATCGCTCCCGAGGCGGCGGCATGCAAGCGCCCGGCCTCCGGCCGGAGGAGTTCGGCCGGGCCTGGCCTCAGGCCTTCAGCGGCACGGCCGGATCGGCCGCCGTGCCCTTGGCGGGCGACAGTCCGGCCTGCATGAGCTTGCGGGCCGTCATCTGGTCCACCGGCGAATTCACCGACTCGATGGCCCGCAGCGCGTCCCCGTCGAAATGCAGCACCGAGAAGCCGGTGCCGCGCGCCGCCGGCCGCACGACGCTTTGGTAACCCGGGCGCCACAGGCCGGTGATCTGCAGGCGCGCCTCGCCCTGGTCCGACCAGAACCAGGGCACGGCGGTATAGGGCTGGGGATCGCCGCACAACCGGGCGGCCAGGGTGCGGGCCTGGTCGTTGGCGTTCTGCACCGATTCCAGCCGCAGCGGCTGCGGCCATGCGGGATGCGGGAAGGACGTGCAATCGCCGATGGCGGAGATGGCCGGATCCTCGGTGGACAGGGTGGCGTCGACCACGATGCCGTTGTCGCAGGCCAGGCCGGCGTCCCGTGCCAGGTCCACGTTGGGCGTCGCGCCGATGCCGGCGATGACGATGTCCGCGGGGACGGCCGCGCCGCCCGACACCACGCCCACCGCCCTGCCCTGCGCCATCTCCAGGCCGTCGACCGAACTGCCCAGGCGTATGTCCACCCCCGCCGCGCGATGCGTCTCCAGCAGGAAGGACGAGATCTCGGGCGACACCGAGCGCGTCAACAGGCGCGGCATGGATTCGAACACGGTCACTTCCTTGCCCAGGTGGCGGGCGGTGGCCGCGATCTCGAGACCGATGAAGCCGCCGCCCAGCACCACCACCCGCCGGGCGCCGGGCAGCGCATCGCGCAGTGCCCGCGCCTGGGCATAGGTGCGCAGATAGTGCACGCCGGGCGTTTCCACGGGTGCCTGCGGCAGTTCGCGCACGCACGCGCCCGTGGCCAGCACGAGGTGGTCGTAGGCCAGGTCTTCCTGCCCCGCGGCCGACGACAGCCGCAGGCGCTTGCCGGCCCGGTCGATGGACAGCGCGCGGGTGCCCAGCCTCAGCGTGATGCCGGCCTGCTCGTAGAAGGACGCGCCGCGCAGCTCGGGCAGCGGCGCCTCCGGATCCTTGATCAGGGTCTTGGAAAGCGGCGGCCGGTGATAAGGGATCTCGGGCTCGTCGCTGACCAGGACGATGCTGCCGGGAAACTGCTTTTCCGCCAGCGAGGCGGCCAGCTGCGCGGCGGCGTGTCCGCCGCCCACGATAACGAGTCGGGTCATGTGCTTACCTTGCGTCGGCGCGGACCGCGGGGCGGGACCAGCCCCCGGGCTCGCTGGGTTTCCATGAAGGCGTCGGAGGTGGCGTCCACCATGGGCAGGTTCTCGTGCAGGCGCCGCAGCAGATCGATCAGCACGTCCACCTCGTCCGGCGCGAGCACCGACAGGAATGCCTGTTCGCGGTTGAGCGCGAACTTCATGATGTTGTCGTGCATCTCGCGCCCGCGCGGCGTGAACGCGGCGTGGCGCAACCTGCCGTCGTGGTCGTCGGAACTGAACGAGATCAGGCCCTGCGCATGCATGCTCTTGAAGGTCCGGCTGACCGAGGCCTTGTCCATGCCGATGAGCTGGCACACGCGCTGCGCGGTGACCTTGCCCTCGATCGCCAGCATGACCATGATCCGCCAGGTCTCGATGCCGACGCCGTAGGTCTCGAGGTAATGCTTGGACGCACCGCGCGCCAGCTTGTTGGCGATGAAGGTGAAATACGCGGGGGTATAGCGGTCTAGGTCGACGGCGGGGCCCTGCGGCGCGTCGGTGCGCGTCGGACGTTCTCGTTGTCTGGCGGTCATGCCTCGGGCACGCATGGCGTGCGTGGATAATGGGTTATTGGCTCTCCGGCAGCGTGAACGACAGCCCGGCCAGGTCTTCCGTCATTTTAACTTGGCAGCTCAGGCGGCTGCCGGGACGGCGCTCGGCGGCCGTGCACTCCAGCATCTCGTGCTCGGTGGGCAGCATGGCGGGCAGCCGGGCCAGGGCGGTCTCGTCCACATAGACGTGGCAGGTGGCGCACATGCACGAACCGCCGCATTCGGCGACGATGCCGGCCACCCCGGCCGACACCGCCGCCTGCATGATGCTGGTGCCCACCGGCACGTCCAGGGTGACACGCCGGCCGTCGGGCTGGATCAGATGAACTTCGGGCATACGTCCTTCCTTCATGCTGCGTGGAGTTTCAGGGGCAGGCTCGCCAGCGCCCTGAGCGTGTTGTTCAGGCGCCGCGTGGGCGGCCCCAGCGGCTCGATGCGGCGCACGCGGCGGGCCAGCGTCGAGAGGATCAGTTCGCCTTCCAGCCGCGCCACGGCCTGCCCCACGCAGCCGTGCAGGCCCGAACCGAAGGTCATGTGGCCGGTGGCACGGCGCTCGATGTCGAACACGTCGGGGTCCTGCCACTGGCGCGGATCGCGGTTGGCCGAGGCCAGGAAGGTCAGCACCTTGGTATCCGAGCGGATGGGCACGCCGGCCAGTTCGCAATCGCGGCTGGCGGTGCGGAAGAAAGTCTGCACCGCCGCCTCGAAGCGCAGCGACTCCTCGAAGGCCTGGCGGGCCAGCGCAGGATTGGCGTGCAGCTTGTCCCATTGGTCCGGATGGTTCGCCAGGCACCACAGTGCATTGCCGATGCCGTTCACCGTGGTGTCCACGCCCGCCGACAGGAAGGAGCGCACCAGCATCGGCGCCTCGGTCTCGGTCAGCTCGCCGGTCTCGACCGCCTGGTAGATCTGGTCGCCGAATCCGCCCGGGCGCAGGTTCCGGCGCTGGCAGTTGCTCATGATCCAGTCCGTCAGCGGCTCGACCCGCTTGGCGGCATTGACCAGCAGCTGGTTGCGAGGGCCGAAGGCATTGAACACCATGTCGCCATAGGCCAGCAGGTTCTCGCGCCCGTCTTCCGTCAGGCCGACCGCGTCGGGAAACACTTTCAGGGGATAGGCCTCTCCCAGTTCCTTGACACCGTCTATCGTGCCCTTCTCCACCAACCGGTCGATCAGCGCCTCGGCCACCGCCTGGAATTGCGGACGGATCTGCTGCACGGTCCTGGGCGACAGGATGCGGCCCAGCACCGTGCGCGAGCGCGTATGCTGCGGCGGATCGGCCTCGAGGATCAGGCTGGGCGGCCGGAACGGCTTTTCCGTGCGGAAATTGGCGAGTCCGACGCCCGCCGACGAGATGAAGGTCTGCCAATCGTTCAGCACGCCATGGACCTCGGCATGCCGGGCAACGGCCAGGATGCCGTACTTCGGAATGTGCACCACCGGGCCGGCATCCCGCATCCGGCGGTGGTAGTCGTAGGGGTCGGTCAGGAATTCGTCGCTGAACGGGTCGAAATCGACCACGGGAATGTCGGCGGCTATATCGGTCATGTTCGCCTCACGGGTAGGTTCGGGGCATGGCCGTCACGCGACGGCCATGCCCAGGTAACGATCGAGAATGTCGTCGCGGGTACGCAGTTGCGCGCAGTCTCCCTGGTGGACCACGCTCCCGCGCTCCAGGATGACGCCCTGGCGAGCGAAGGCCAGGACCTCCTGCACCTGCTGCTCGACGATCAGCATGGTGGGCCCGCCCTGGGCCGCCAGCCGGCGGAAGGCTTCCAGCAGTTCCTGGCAGATCACGGGCGCCAGCCCCTCCAGCGGTTCGTCCAGCAGGAGCAGGCGCGGACGGCCGAGCAGCGCGCGGGCCACGGACAGCATCTGCTGTTCGCCGCCCGACAACTGGTTGCCCCGGTTGCGCCGCCGCTCGCGCAGTCGCGGGAATAGCGCGTAGGCCTGGTCGAGATCGCCGGCGGGAAAGCGCTTCAGGCCCGCCACCAGGTTTTCCTCCACCGACAGGGAAGGAAAGATGTCGCGGGTCTGCGGCACGTAGCCCAATCCCAGGCCGGCGCGTTCGTCCGGCCGGCAGCGCGTGATGTCGCGCCCCTCGAACAGGATGCGTCCCGCCTTGACCTGGGCCAGGCCCATGATGGCCTTCAGCGTGGTGGACTTGCCCACGCCGTTGCGGCCCAGCAGCGCGGTCAGGCTGCCCGCCTCCACGGCCATGCCCAGGCCGTTCAGCACCGTGACCGGGCCGTAGCCGGCCACCACGCCCTGCAGTTCCAGCAAGGGAGCGCCGGGGTTCATGCCTTCGCTCCCAGGTAGGCCGCCCGCACCTGGGGGTGGCGGCGGATCTCGTCCGGCGTGCCCTCGGCCATGATGCGTCCCTCGGCCAGCACGATGATGCGCTGCGCGAAACTGAAGACCAGGTCCATGTCGTGTTCGATCATCAGGATGGAAAGACTGCCGGGCAGCTCCTCCAGAGCCCGCAGCACGGTGCGCCCTTCCCCGCGCGGCACGCCGGCCATGGGTTCGTCCAGCATCAGCACCGAGGGCCGCAGCGCCAGGGCCAGCGCGATCTCCACCAGGCGCTGCTCGCCGTAGGCCAGGTCGCCGGGCGTCCGGCCCGCCGCCGGCTCCAGCGACAGGCGCTCCAGGATGGCCCAGGCCTCGTCGCGCACCTCGCGGTAGACGCTGGCAGGGCGCCACCACCGATGCGCCATGCCCTGCCGCGCATGGATGGCCATCTCGACCTGGTCCAGCACCGGCATGCGCGCGGGCAGCGTGGTGATCTGGAAAGTGCGGGCCAGGCCGCAGCCCACTCGCCGGGCCTGCGGCAGGTGCGTCAGCCGCCGGCCCTCCAGCAGGACCTCGCCGCCGCTGGGCTTGAGCGTGCCCGAAATCAGGTTGACCAGCGTGGTCTTGCCCGCGCCGTTGGGGCCGATCAGGGCCACGCGTTCGCCGCGCGCCAGGTCAAAGGACACCGCGCGCGTCACGTGCAGGCCGCCGAAGGACTTGTCGAGCTTGCGTACGCTGAGCGTCATGCGGCCTCCTGCTTGCCGGCCCGCGCGCCATGGGCCCATGGCCGCGGCATCGCCCGGAACCAGGCCGCCAGGGATGCGCGCGGCACCAGCACGATCGCCATCAGCAGGCCGCCGATGACGAACAGCCAGTGGTAGGGATTGATCGACGACGCCGTGTGATGCAGGACCATGAAGATCGCTGCGCCGACGAGCGCGCCGTACAAGCGTCCGGCCCCGCCCAGTATCAGCATGACGAGCGCCTCGGCCGACAGCGAGAAGCCGAAGCTGTCCAGCCCCACGATGCCGCTGATCTGCGCCGATACCGCGCCCGCCATGCCCGCGAACAGGCCGGCGACCACGTAGATCTTCCACAACTGAAGCCCGACCTGCGTGCCCAGCGCGGGCATGCGCGGGCGGCATTGGTGGATACCGCGCACCGACAGGCCGAAGGGGGAATCGACGATGCGCTTGACGAGGTAATAGCTGCCGACAAGCACCGCCAGCGCGTACAGATAGGCAACCTTGCCTTCCAGGTCGAACGGCGCGATACCCAGGACGGGATCGATGACGAAGCCCGAGAGCCCGTCGTCGCCGCCGGTCCATCCGCGCAGCTTGTTGGCCAGGCTGTGCAGGATCTGCGCGACGGCCACCGTCAGCATCAGGAAGGTGAACCCCTGGTAGCGCAGCACCAGGAGGCCCGAGACGGCAGCGGTCGCCGCGCCCGCCGCCGCGCCCGCCGCCAGCCCCAGCAACGGGTCGGCGCTCCAGCGCAGCGCGACGATGCCGGCCGCGTAGGCGCCCATGCCAAAGAAGGCTACGTGGCCCAGCGTGGCCAGCCCCGCGATACCCACCACCAGATCCAGCGACAGGACGAACAACGCCATCACGGCGATGCGCGCCAGCAGCGGCCACTGGTCGGGCAACAGCAGGCCGCACAGGCCGACGCCGGCGATGATGGCGCAATGCCGCAGCGGCGACGACGGCGCCAGCGCGCGCTCGATATCCGCACGGCTCATGCGGCCCTCCTGAGCAGCCCCTGGGGCCGCGCCGACAGCACGAGGATCATGGCGACGAAAAAGAACAGGCTGCCGTATTCCGAGGCCAGGTACTTGCTGGCCGTCTCGATCACGCCCAGCAGCAGCGCCGCGGCCAGCGTGCCGGCAATGCTGCCCATGCCGCCCACGGCCACGACCACCAGCACCAGGACCAGGTACTTGAGGGCATAGTAGGGTTCGAGCGGCATCAGTTCGGCGCCCAGCACGCCGCCCAGCGCCGCCAGCCCGCAGCCGGCGGCGAAGGTCAGTCCGCCGACCAGGCGTATGTTGATGCCCAGCGCGGCGGCCGCATCCTTGTTGTCGACCGCAGCCCGCAGCCAGACGCCGAAGCGCGAGCGCGAGACCACCAGGCCGCACAGCAGCGCCACCGCGGCTCCCATGGCGATGACCAACATGCGCTGCATGGGCAGCGTGCGCATGCCCAGGTCGACCGAGCCGGCCAGCCAGGGCGGCAGCGGAATCAGTTGTACCTGCGGCCCGAAGACGAGATTGGTGGCGGCCACGAACACGAAGGCCAGGCCGATGGTGAACAGGACCTGGTCGAGCTCCGACCGGCGATACAGGCGCCGCAGGACGACGGCTTCCAGCACCGCCCCCAGCGCCGCCGTCAGCGCGACCGCGGCGGCGACGCCCGCAGCGTAGCCCCAGGACTGGGTGCGCACCAGCCAGGCGGCCAGGTAGCCGCCGGTCATGGCGAAGGCGCCATGGGCGAGATTGATGAAGCGCATCAGCCCCAGGGTGATGGAAAGCCCCACAGAGATGATGAACAGCACCATGCCGTAGGAAATTCCGTCGATCAGGATGTTGGCGAGAATGTGCATGGAGGCTGCGCCTACTTCCTGAGCCCGAAGTCCGGCTGCGGTCCGAAGTTCTCGATTTCGCGGTTGACCAGTTGGCCGCCGCTGCGCTCGACCTTGCGCAGATAGACGTTCTGGGTCACGTGGCGCGTGGCCGGATCGATGGACACGGGTCCGCGCGGGCTTTCCCAGGACAGCTTGCGGGCCGCCTCGATCGCCGCCGCGCCGTCGCGCTTGCCGCCGGTGGCCTCGATCATCCTGTGGATGACGGCCATGCCGTCCCAGGCGCCCACCGACGCGTAGTTCGCGATCGCATCCTTGCTCTGCCCGCGCAGCGCCTCGATGAATTTACGGTTGGCGTCGGAGTCGTGCGCGGCCGAGTAATGGAATGCGGTGGTCAGGCCCAGCGCGGCGTCGCCGAACTTCTGCAGGTCGAATTCATCGGTCTCCGCCGATCCCAGGAAGTCGATGCCGGCCGCGCGCAGCCCGTTCTCGTTGTAGGCCTTCACGAACCCCAGGTTGGGAGGCCCGCCGGGCAGGAAGACATAGACGCCCTGCGCGCCGCTGGCCTTGATCCGCTGCACGAAAGGAGCGAAGTCGGTGGTGCTGATGGGCATGCGGATGGACTCGACCACGGTGCCCCCGAGCCTGGCGAACTCGGTCTTAAAGGCCGTCTCGGCATCGACGCCGGGAGCGTAGTCAGTGACCGCGGTGACCATCTTGCGCTTGCCCTGCTTGTAGGCCCAGCGCGCGGCGGGAACGGTTACCTGCCAGAGGGTGTATGACGTACGGATGAAATAGGGCGACTTCTCGGTGATGTCGGAGGTCGCGGCGTTGAAGATGACCGTGGGCGTCTTCGACTGCGTGATGAGCGGCGCGACCGCCATCGCATTGGGCGTGAAGACGAAGCCCCCGAGGTAGTCCACCTTGTCCTTGACGACCAGTTCCTGCGCCAGCGCCTTCGTGCCGCTGGGATTGGGACCGCCGTTGTCACGGTAGAGCACCTGCACCTCGTGCCCGGCAAGCTTGCCTGCGTGGCTGGCCAGATAGGCCTCCACGCTGTCCTTGTAGAGCTTGCCGTAGTGGGCGAACGGGCCCGAGAACGGACCGATGACCCCCACCTTGATCGTCGCCGCCTGCGCCTGGGCGGCACAGGCCACCGCCGCGGCCGCGATGGCCCCGCCTATCAGCTTCCTCATGTCTCCTGCTCCTCGTCTCGTGGCGAATCTTTTGTGCAGTGAGGGCGATTCTGTGGCAAGAAAGTTGGTTAATCAACTAGTTGATTACCCTAACTTTCAGCTCGACCGTACGGGGCAGGTCCGCCGACGCGGAGGATCGCTCCGGGCGGCGCCGGTTTTGCACCTCGATTGATACCGATATATGCTTTTGCGCTTGCCGGCCGAGCCGCCCGCGAGCCACTCCCTCGGCCCCTTCCCTTTCGACGCCGGGCATGCGCCTATGCAGGCCTGCCCGACTCCCGCGCACGAAGACGCCCATGGCCCTGCCCCGCAACTTGTCGTCCTTCCACGTCTACCTGTTGACCGGCGCGATGGCCGCCCTGGTCTTCATCACGGACATCTTCACTCCCATCGGCTTCGTGGAGTGGATCCTCTATATCGCGCCGGTGACCGGCTGCCTGTTGTCCCGCGATCGCATGGCCCCCTACTTCGTGGCCATCGCCTGCACCATCCTGCTTGCCATCGGCTACGTCTGGTCGCCGACCAACGCCGAGCTGACGGCGATGGCGGCCATCAACCGGGTGATCGGGGCCATCACCCTGTTCGCGCTGGCGACGGTCGCCTCGCTGTACATCGACTCCGGCGCCAGGCTCCGGCGCATCGCCTGGATACAGGAAGGCAGGGTCAGGATGGCCACCGCGGTGCAGGGCGAGAACAGCGAAGCGGATTTCTCCACCGGCGTGCTGCGCGCGCTGGCGGACTATCTGGACGCGAAGGTGGGCGTGCTCTATTCCCTGGATGCCGGCAGGCTGCGCCGGGTCGCAGCCTGGGCGCTGCCCGAGGGCGAACGGGCGCCGGCCGAGATACCCATCGGCGACGGCGCCATCGGCCAGGCCGTGCTCGAGCGGCGGCCACTGGTCCTGCAGGGCCTTGCGTCCAGCCACCTGAAGATCGGCTCGGCGCTCGGCTCCACGGAACCGGCCGGCATCGTGGCGGCACCGCTGCTCGCGGACGGCGCCGTCGTCGGCGCCATCGAGCTCGGTTTCCTGGGAACGGATGGCGCCACGGCGGACGTCATCGACATGGTGCAGGCTGCCACGGAAGGCATAGGCGCCGGCCTCAGGGCGGCGCAGTACCGCACCCGCCTGGAGGCCCTCCTGGCCGAGACCAAGCGCCAGAGCGAAGAGCTGCAGGTCCAGCAGGAGGAACTCCGCGTTTCCAACGAGGAACTGGAAGAACGGAGCCGGGCGCTCATGGATTCCCAGTCCAGGCTGGAGACCCAGCAGGCCGAGCTCGAGCAGACCAACCGCCAGCTGGAGGAATACACCGACAGCCTCGAGCGGCAGAAGAACAATCTCATCGCCGCGCAACGCGCCCTGGCCGAGAACACCCGCGCGCTGGAACGGGCCAACCAATACAAGTCCGAATTCCTGGCGAATATGTCCCACGAGTTGCGCACGCCGCTCAACAGTTCGCTGATCCTTGCCAAGCTGCTGGCCGAGAACCGGCACGGCAACCTGACCGACGAGCAAATCCGCTACGCGCAGACCATCCACTCGTCCAACACCGACCTGTTGCTGCTGATCAACGACATCCTGGATCTGTCCAGGATAGAAGCGGGCCATATCGACATCCAGGCAGAGCCCGTCACCGTCGACAGCATTCTGGATGCGATGCGGCGGTCTTTCGAACCTGTCGCCGGCCAGAAGCAACTGCAATTCCGCGTCGAACGCGGCCAGCATGCCCCCGAAGTCCTCGTGACGGACAACCAGAGGCTGCAGCAGATCCTCAAGAATCTCCTGTCGAACGCCTTCAAGTTCACCGAGACGGGCAGCGTGACCCTGCGCGTGGCGCCGGCCGGCGAGGAGCAGGTGCGCTTCGACGTGGTGGATACCGGCATCGGCATCGCGCCGTCGCAGCAAGGCGTGATCTTCGAGGCGTTCCGCCAGGCGGACGGCACCACCAGCAGGAAATACGGCGGAAGCGGCCTGGGGCTGTCCATCTCGAAGGAGTTCGCGCAATTGCTGGGAGGCGACATCACCGTTTCCAGCGAGGTCGGTGCGGGCAGCACCTTCTCGCTCACGGTCGCGATCCATGCGCCGCAGGAAGCCGCCTCCCCGGCCGGGCCTCCTGCGCGGAACGCCGCGCCTGTCCAGCCGACGCCGCCCGCAGTACCCGACGTGCCCGCGCAGCGCGCCTCGCCCGCCGCCCCGGAAGCGCCCGCGACACCGCGCCAGGACGCCATGCCTGACGATCGCCACCAGCTCACGCGGACAGGCAGGCTGATCCTGGCCATCGAGGATGATCTCGCCTTTGCCCGGATACTGTACGACCTGGCCCACGAGCTGGATTTCGATTGCGTGCTGGCCATGACCGCGGTCGAAGGCATGGAACTGGCCCGCAAGCTCCAGCCCTGCGGCATCCTGCTGGACATGGGCCTGCCCGACGATTCCGGCCTGAGCGTCCTGGAACGCCTGAAGCGCGATCCGGCCACGCGGCACGTGCCGGTCCACGTGGTCTCCGTTTCCGACTACACCGAGACAGCCCTGCAACTGGGCGCCATCGGCTACACCCTCAAGCCGTCGGCGCGCGAACAGCTGGCCGGCGCGATCCAATCGCTGGAAGCCCGGCTCAGGCAGCGCTTGCGCCGTATCCTCGTGATCGAGGACGACGCGGCGCTGCGCGGCAACATACAGCTGCTGCTGCAATCCCCCGGACTCGAACAGACGGGCGTCGGCACCATGGCCGACGCGCTGGAGCAATTGCGCACCAGGAGCTTCGATTGCGTCATCATGGACCTCGCGCTGCCCGACGGCTCGGGGTACGACCTGCTCGAGAAAATGGCCGGCGACGGTCCCTACGCCTTCCCGCCCGTCATCGTCTACACCGGACGCTCGCTGACCACCGACGAAGAGCAGCGGCTGCGCCGCTACTCGAAGTCCATCATCATCAAGGGCGCCCGGTCGCCGGAGCGCCTGCTGGACGAAGTCACGCTGTTCCTGCACAGCGTCGAGTCGGACCTGCCGCCGGAGCAGCAGCGCATGCTGAAGGAAGCACGCAGCCGCGACTCCGCGTTCGAGGGGCGGCGCATCCTCCTGGCCGAGGACGACATCCGCAACATCTTCGCGCTGTCGCAGGTCATCGAACCGCTCGGCGCCCAGATGGAAATCGCCCGCAATGGCCGCGAAGCGCTGGAAGCCCTGGCCCGCTCGAGCGACATCGACCTCGTGCTGATGGACATCATGATGCCCGAGATGGACGGATTGACCGCCATCCGCGAAATCCGCGGCCGCCCGCAGTTCGCCAAGCTGCCCATCATCGCGCTCACGGCCAAGGCCATGCCCGCCGACCGCCAGCGCTGCCTTGACGCGGGCGCGAGCGACTACATCTCGAAGCCGCTGGACGTCGACAAACTGCTCTCGCTATGCCGGGTATGGCTGCCTCAATAGGAAAGGACCAGGGAGCCCTCATGCCCACGGACAAGGATTTCGACCTGGAACTCGGCCTGCTGCTGGAAGCCATCTATCTCAAGTACCAGTACGACTTCCGCGACTACTCGCCCACTTCGCTGCGCCGGCGCATCGCGCAGGCGCTCCCCGCGTTCGACTGCAGGACGCTGTCCCAGTTGCAGGACCGCATCCTGCACGAACCCGAGGCGTTCCCCAGGCTGATGCAGTACCTGACCATCCAGGTCAGCGAGATGTTCAGGGATCCCGGCTATTTCAGGGCGCTGCGCGAGCACGTCGTGCCGGTGCTGAGAACCTACCCATCCATCAAGATCTGGGTGGCCGGCTGCAGCACCGGGGAGGAACTGTGGTCGCTGGCCATCCTGATGGAGGAGGAAGGACTGGGCGACCGCACGCTGTTCTATGCGACGGACATCCACCAGCAAGCCCTGCGCGCCGCGGAGGCCGCGATCTACCCCACCGAACGTATCGGCGAGTTCAGCCGCAACTACCTGGCCTCCGGGGGCAAGCGCTCCCTGTCGGACTACTACCATGCCGCGTACGGAGCGGCGTCGTTCGCCCGCTCGCTCAAGCCGCAGGTGGTCTTCGCCAACCACAGCCTCGCGACGGACAGCGTGTTTTCCGAGGTGCACCTGGTGTCCTGCCGCAACGTGCTCATCTATTTCAACCGCACGCTGCAGGACCGGGCCCTGGGCCTGTTCCGCGACGCGCTCGTGCGGCGGGGATTCCTGGGACTGGGCAGCAAGGAGAACATCCGGTTCACCGCCGCCAGCGAGGCATTCGAAGACTTCGTCCCGGCCGAGAAGATCTATCGGAAACAATGACATGGACACGGCGCCCTTCCCGTCGCACCTGGAGGCCATAGCCATCGGCGCTTCCACCGGCGGCATCGAGGCATTGAGCGAACTGCTTCCGGCGCTGCGCGACGGCCTGCCGGCCACGGTTGCCGTGGTCCTGCACATCGCCCCCGCCCAGCGCAGCATGCTGGCCGCCCTGTTCGCCGGCCGCTGCGCGCTGCCCGTGGTGGAGGCGGACGACAAACAGCCCGCCGAGGCGGGACATGTCTATTTCGCGCCGCCCGACTATCATCTGCAGGCCGAAGGCGACCGGACGTGGTCGCTCACGCAGGACGAACCGGTCAATCATTCCCGGCCGTCGATCGACGTGCTGTTCGAGACCGCTGCCGACGTCTACGGCCGCGGCCTGCTCGGCATCGTCCTGAGCGGCAACAGCAGCGACGGCACGGCCGGCTTGCTCGCCATCCGCCGCGCGGGCGGCATCACCTGGGCGCAGGACCCGGATACGGCGCCCGCTCCCATCATGCCACGCAGCGCCATCGAGGCCGGCGCGGCCGACGCCGTATTGCCACTGGCGGCCATGGCGGCCGCCCTGCGCAAGCTCGGCACGGCCCGGGGCGGCGCGCCGGCGGACCAGATCTAGAAGGAAAAACGCATGCCACGCTCAGTGAAGATTCTCGTGGTGGACGACATCGAGGAAAACATCGTCGCGCTGGAGGCGCTCGTGCAGCGTCCCGACGTGGAGCTGCTGCGGGCCAATTCGGGGCCGGAGGCGCTGGAGCTGCTGCTCGGACACGACGTCGCCCTGGCACTGCTCGACGTGCACATGCCGGGCATGGACGGCTTCGAACTCGCGGAGCTGATGCGCGGCAGTCCCCGTACC
Organism: Pigmentiphaga daeguensis; assembly: GCF_039523035.1. Lineage (NCBI taxonomy): Bacteria > Pseudomonadati > Pseudomonadota > Betaproteobacteria > Burkholderiales > Alcaligenaceae > Pigmentiphaga > Pigmentiphaga daeguensis. Next base: position 24,225 of record NZ_BAAAEN010000013.1, read on the forward strand.
CGCCACGTCCCCATCATTTTCCTGACCGCCGCCGACCGCAGCACCCATCGGACGTTCCGAGGCTACGAAGCCGGCGCGGTGGATTTCCTCTACAAGCCCCTCGACCCCCACATACTCCGCAGCAAGATCGACGTCTTCATACAGTTGCAACACCAGCGCCTGCAACTGGCCGAACAGCTCGACACACTGACGCAGCTGCTGCGCACCAACGAAATGTTCGTCGCCGTATTGGGCCACGACCTGCGCAACCCGCTGTCGGCCATCGTCAACATCTCGGAAGTCCTGGTCCAGACCGCCACGGACGACCGCACGCGGGACTGGGCGGGCCGCATCCGGAACAGCGGGACCCGGATGTCGCGCATGGTGGACCAGATGCTGGACCTCGCGCACATGCGCACGGGAACGCTCACCCTGGCCATCGGACACGAGCCGGTCGATCTCGCCGGTCTGTGCCGTGGCATCGTGCAGGAACTGGACCCGCTGGACGACCGGCGCGCGATCCGGCTGGAGTGCTCCGGCGACACGCACGGGCATTGGGACCAGGACCGCCTGCAACAGGTTTTTTCCAACCTGCTCGGCAACGCGCTGCAGCATGGCATGCCGGGAGAGCCGGTGTCCATCAGCATAGACGGAACGAATGACGGCTCCGTCACGGTCAAGGTGGCCAATTCTGGCTCGCTCGACCCCGACGTCCGCACCCGGCTGTTCCAACCCTTCGCCACCACGGCGGGCCGGTCGCGGCCCTCCGGCGGGCTCGGGCTGGGCCTCTACATCGTCAAGGAACTGGTAGCCATCCACCAGGGCCGGTTGACGGTGAATTGCGACACCGAGGGGCTGACGGTCTTCGAAGTCGTCCTGCCGCGCCGATCCGGAACCGCCGGCGAAAACAAGGTCCCGGCCTCGCTGGCCGCGCCCTTGGCTCACCGCCGCTGAAGGGGCTCGTCCGCCCCGGGCCCCACCCGCCACCAGGCGGGAAAGAGCTGCCGCACCTCGGGCCGCCCGTACCGATCATCGATCAGCACCAGCACGCCTTCGTCGTGCTCGGTCCGTATCACCCGTCCGGCGGCCTGCACCACCTTGCGCAGGCCCGGATACAGGTAGGTGTAGTCATATCCCCGGCCAAAGCGGGCTTGCATGACGTCCCGCATGCGTTCGTTGACGGGATTGACCTGCGGCATCCCCAGGGTGGCGATGAACACGCCGATCAGCCGCGAACCCGGCAGGTCCACGCCTTCGGCGAAGGCGCCCCCCAGCACGGCAAAGCCCAGCCCCTGTCCGCCTTCGACGAAACGGGCCAGAAAGCCGGCGCGGCCGGCCTCGTCCATGTCCGGCGTCTGCACCCAGATGGGCCACTGCCCGCCATGCTCGCGTACGCCCTCGGCCAGGCGCTGCACGTAGTCGAAGCTGCTGGCGAACACCAGGTAGTTGCCGGGCCTGGCCGCGTATTGGCGCACGATCAGGCCGGCGATGGCCGGCACCGAGCGCTCGCGATCGCGGAAACGCGTGGAGATGTGTCCGGCGATCCGCACCGACAACTGCGTGGGCCTGAACGGCGCCCGCACCTCCATCCAGCCCGTGGACGCCGGCAGGCCCAGCGTATCGCGATAGAAGCCGGATGGCGCCAGCGTGCCCGAGAACAGCAAGGTGGCGTGCGCCGCCGCATGGCGGGGCGCGAGAAAGGGCGCCGGCACCACGTTGCGCAGGCATAGCGTGGAAACCGGGCGGCGCCCGGGTGCAAGCGTCACGTCGAACAGGGAATGGGAGCCGAACTGCTCCGCCAGGCGGATGAAGTGCAGCGCATCGAAGTAGAAGCGCTGCAACGCCGGCGCCATTCCCACGGGCGTCTCGGCCAGGCGGTCGGTAATCGATGCCGTCGCTTGCTGCAACGAGGCCAGCCAGGCGGCCGGCACGGCCGGATGGCATTGATAGGGAGCCGTCTGCAGGCGGTTCCATGCGCTCCACTGCCGGCGCACGGCATTCAGCGGGCGGCGCAGCGCGGGAGGCGCGGCGGCGAGCGCGGCCTGGAACGCGGACTGGTCGACGCACGCGCTGTACATGCCGCGCGCCCGCTCCACCAGGTTGTGGGCTTCGTCCACCAGTACGGCCACCCGCCAGCCCTGGGTAACCGTCAGCGCGTACAACAGTCCGTTGCCATCGTAGTAGTAGTTGTAGTCGCCCACCACGACGTCGCTCCAGCGCGCGAGTTCCTGTGCCAGGAAGTAGGGACATAGACCATGGGACAGCGCGATCTCCCGCACGCGCGGCCGATCCCAGCGGCCTGCGGCCGCGACCGCGTCGGCGCGCGCCGCGGCCAGGCGATCATAGAAGCCGCGGGCCAATGGGCAATCGTCGGGATGGCACGCGCGGCCTGGATGCTCGCAAGCCTTGTCGCGCGCCACCAGCTCCAGCGTGCGCAGCGGAAGCCTGCCTGCGGCGCCCGCGGCCAGCCGGTCGATCGCGTCGAGGGCCAGCGCGCGGCCGGAGCTCTTGGCGGCCAGGAAGAAGATCTTGTCCAGGCGTTGCGCCGCGCAGGCTTTCAGCGTGGGAAAAAGCGTGCCCAGCGTCTTGCCTATGCCGGTGGGCGCCTGCGCCATGAGGCACAGGCCGTCGCGTGCCGTCCGGAAGGCGGCCACCGCCAGTTCGCGCTGGCCGGTGCGCAAGCTGGCGTACGGGAACGCCAGCGACGCCAGGGCGCTGTCACGGTCCTGGCGATGCGACCGTTCGGCCAGCGCCCATGCCAGGAAACGTTCGCATTGTTCGTTGAAGAAGGCCTCGAGCTCGGCGGCGGAAAGCCGTTCCGTCAACACCGTCTCGCGCCGGCTGGCGACGTCGAGGTAGACCAGGGCCAGTTCCAGTTCCGTCAATCCCCGCTCGCGGCACAGCAAGTGCCCATACATCCGGACTTGTGCCCAATGCAGGGCGCGGCGGTGTCCGGGCAGCGCATCGAGCCGGCCACGGTGCGTCTTGATTTCCTCGAGCCGGTTCGCCGCGCGATCATAGCCGTCCGCGCGGCCCCGGACGCGCAGCACGCCGTAGTCCCCCGACAGCGCGATCTCGGCTTCGTAGCCGTCTCCACGCCGTCCCGCGACCAGGACGTGTCCCGCCTGGCCCTCCTGGGCGGTCGGCGCGGGCGTGTAGCGCAGGTCGAGATCCCCCTGGCGCGCGGTGAACTCGCACAGGGTGCGCACGGCCACGACGTACGCGGGCGACGGGAGCTCGTCCCGCGCCGGGGCGGCCCCGGACGACTGTATATCCATACAGTAATCATAGCAGCCCGCCCGCCGCCGGCGGCGCATGCAAAAAGCCCCTCGTCCGTGGGACGAGGGGCTTCGGGTCCGGCCGGTGCCGGGCGCCGGCCTACTTGCGCATCGACGCGATGATGCCGTCGAGCTGCTCGAGCATCTGGTCGATCTCGTCCGTGGATACGTTCAACGCGGGCATGAAACGCAGCAGGTTGCCGCGCGGCGCATTCAGCAGCAGGCCATTGGGTTCGAGCGTGCGTGCGCGCTCGACGATGGCCGGGCCGTCCTCGCGGTCCATGACCAGCGCCCGCAGCAGGCCGTTGCCGCGTTCGCCGGGCATGCCCCACTTGGCGGCCAGCTTCACCAGGCCTTGCGACAGGTACTGGCCGCGCTCGCGCACGCCTTCCATGAAGCCGGGCGCGGCCAGCGCGTCGAACACCGCCACGCCGATGGCCGTCATGAGCGGGTTGCCGTTGTAGGTGCCCCCCTGGTCGCCGTGCTTGAACACGCAGACCTCCTCGCGCGCCAGCATCGCCGCCAGCGGTGCGCCCCCGCCTATGCCCTTGCCCAGCGTCATGATGTCGGGGCGCACCCCGGCCTGCTCGTAGGCGAACATCGTGCCCGTACGGCCCATGCCGGTCTGCACTTCGTCCACGATCAGCAGCAGCTTGCGCGCGTCGGCCAGCTTGCGCAGGCTTTGCATGAATTCGGTCGTCGCGGGAATGACGCCCCCCTCGCCCTGCACCGGCTCCAGCATGATGGCCACGGTCTGGTCGTCGATCAGCGCCTCGACCGATGCCAGGTCGTTCAGCTCAGCCTTGGGGAAACCGTCGACCTGGGGCGCGAAGATCGTGCTCCAGCCCGGCTTGCCCGAGGCCGACATGGTCGCCAGCGTGCGGCCATGGAAGCTGTGGTTGAAGGTGATGATCTTGAAGGCGCCCTGCTTGTGGACCTGCCCCCACTTGCGCGCGAGCTTGATCGCGCCCTCGTTGGCCTCGGCGCCGCTGTTGGCGAAGAACACGCGGTCGAAGCACGAAGCCTGGGTCAGGCGCGTGGCCAGTTCGATCGACGGCAGGTTGTAGAAGGCCGGCGACGGGTTCAGCAGCTGGCGCGACTGGGTCTCCACGGCCTTGACGATTTCCGGCGGGCAATGCCCCAGGCAATTGACCGCCCAGCCCTGGATGAAGTCGAGATAGCGCTTGCCTGCATGGTCTTCCAGCCACGACCCCTGCCCTCGGACGAACACGAGGTCCGGGCGCTGCGTGATCTCCATGAGGGCGTTGACGTTGAACTGGCCGAATTCCATGACTCAAACTCCTTGCGTGCCCGAGGGCGAAAAATGGAAAACCCGCCGACGCGGCGGGTCGATAAACATTACACCGTGTTGCGGGCGATGTCTGCCTCGGACGTGAAAGAGTCCGCATAAAACTCGTCATCGGGCAGTCCGCACTGTTGTACAAAGTCCCTATGCGCCGATTCGACCATGACGGGCGCGCCGCAGGCGTACACCTGATGGCCGGAAAGATCCGGCAGGTCGTCCATCACCGCCTGGTGCACGAAGCCCGTGCGGCCGGTCCAGGCATCCTCGGGCAGCGCGTCCGACACCACCGGCACGTACCGGAAATCCGGGCGGGCCGCGGCCCACTCCCGGGCCACCTCGTCCATGTACAGGTCGCGCGGGCGGCGGCCGCCCCAATACAGATGGACCGGACGGCGGATGTCCTTGTGGATCATGTGCTCGACCATGGCCTTGATCGGCGCGAAGCCGGTGCCGCTGGCCAGCATGACGATGGGCTTGTGGCTGTCCTCGCGCAGGAAGAACGAACCGAACGGGCCCTCGAAGCGCAGGATGTCGCGTTCCTTCAGCTGGGTCGCGCCCGCGCCGAACACGTGGTCGGTGAAGGCGCCGCCGGGCAGGTGGCGGATGTGCAGCACCAGCCCGCCTTCCTCGTGGGGTGCGTTCGCCATGGAATACGAACGGCGCCGGCCGTCCTTCATGATGATCTCGACGTATTGCCCGGCGTTGAAGCGCAGTTGCTCGGTGGCCGGCAATTGCAGGCGCACGATCCGCACGTCCGGCGCCGCCTCGGCCAGCCCCTGGACGCGGCAAGGCATCTTGCGGATGGGGATGTCGGCGATGCCCATGACTTCGCGCGCCTCGATGGTGAGATCGGTCAGCGGGCGCGCCACGCAGAACAGGGTCAGGCCCAGCTCGGCCTCTTCGGGCGTCAGCGTCTGGGCCTGGTGGGGTCCGAGCTCGATCTCGCCCGCGACCAGCTTGCCCTTGCACGACGAACATGCCCCATTCTTGCAGCTATAGGGCAACATTACGCCTGCCTGCAGCGCCGCATCGAGCACGGTCTGGCCCTGTTCGACCGTGAACCGATGACCGCTGGGCAGAACGGTGACCTGATGACTCATCACCTGGATCCTATGAAAACGGTGGAAATACGATGAACATCCCGCAGCCTGCGCATGCCGCGCGCCTGGGTCGCCCGCGCCTGCTGATCGTCGGCTGCGGCGACACGGGCATGCACGTCCTGGAGCGGCTGGCGGGCCGCAGAAGGGTCTTCGCGCTGACGTCCAGCCCGCAGCGGCTGCCCGAGCTGCGCGCCGCGGGCGCCATCCCGCTGCTGGGCAACCTGGACTGCCCGCGGCAACTGGCCCGCCTGCGCGGTCTGGCAGCCGACGTCCTGATGCTGGCCCCGCCGCCCGGACAGGGCGAAGGCGATCCTCGCTCCCGCAGGCTGGCGGCCGTCCTGCGGCGGCCGGCCCCGAAAGCGCGCGTCCGGCCGGCTGCGATGGGCCCCGGCCCACGGCAAATCCGGCATCCCGCCATTGTAGCCAAACCACGCCGCGGCGCCCTGGCCACCGGGGCGCTCACGGTGGTCTACGCCAGCACCACCGGCGTCTATGGCGACGCCCGGGGCCGCCGGCTGCCAGAAACCGCGCCCGTGCACCCCGCGTCCCCCCGCAGCCGGCGCCGGGTGGACGCCGAGGCCGCCTGGCGCACGCCCGGCCCGGCCCGGGCTCGCCGGGCGCGCCTGGGCCTGGCTCCCTGGCGCGCCGTCGTGCTGCGCATTCCCGGCATCTACGGGCGCGACCGCCTGCCACTGGAGCGGCTGCGCGCCGGCCTGCCGCGCCTGGCCCCCGGCGAGGACGTCTACACCAACCATATCGAAATCGGCGACCTGGCCCGAACCCTGGAGGCCGCCCTGTATCGCGGACGGCCGCAGCGCATCGTCCATGCCGCGGACGGCCAGGACCTGAAGATGGGCGACTACTTCGATGCCGTCGCCGACGCCGCCGGCCTGCCTCGCCCGCCCAGCCTGCCGGCGGCCGGCGTCCGCGCCGCGGTCAGTCCGGCGATGTGGTCCTTCATGCAGGAGTCACGGCGGCTGGACAACCGCCGCCTGGTGACCGAGCTGCGCGTGCGCCTGCGTCATCCCACCGTCCGGCATGCACTGGACGCGTGGTATCGGCCCGCCGGCTAGGCCCGGATGCGGGCCTCGTGCGCCTGCCCCTCGGCCTGCAGCCAGGCGCGCAGCGTCGCGATGGCCGGATCGGCCGACCGCTGTTTGTCGTGCACGAAGAAATAATCGTCGGCCGGCGCCAGCACCTCGGGAAACAGCGCCACCAGCCGTCCGGCCTCCAGTTCCTCCTGCATCAGGTAGCGGGGCCCCATCACGACACCCAGTCCATCGAGCGCGGCTTCGACCGCCAGATAGGTATGGTCGAAGCCCAGGCTTGCCCGCGGCTGCAGATGCGGCACGCCGGCCACCGCCAGCCAGCGCTGCCAGTCGTCGGGCCGCATGTCGGCCGTCAGCCAGGTTTCCCGCTCCAGCGAGTCGATCGAGGCGGGCCGGCGCCTGACCGGTCCGGCCCGCAGCGGCGTCACCGCCTCTTTCATGAAAGGTGTCTCGACCAGGTGCGGCTCGCCGCTGCGGCCGCGCCGGATCGCCGCATCGACCCCGCCCGGCAGCGCGTGCGCGCGATCGCGCCGGTTGTTCAGCTGGATCTGGATGTCGGGATACTGGCGCAGGAACCCGGTCAGCCTGGGCACGAGCCAATGCAGGGTCATGGTGGGCGGCGCGCTGATCACCAGCTTGCGGCCGGCCTCGGGACGGGCGCGCTCCACCGCGCCCGCCATGCGGTCGAACGCGTCTCGCAGTTCGCCCGCCAGCACCCGCCCTGCCACGGTGGGCTCGAGCCGGCGTCCGCGCCGGTCGAACAGCGCCGCGCCCAGCCAGCGCTCGAGATTCAGCACCTGCTTGCTGATGGCGCCGTGCGATACGCACAGTTCCTCGGCGGCGCGCGACTATTCGATGCAGTACGTCGTGGCCGTGGCGCTGCTCAAGGGGCGCCTCGACCACCATGATTATGACGACGCCACCGCTGCCGACCCCCGCATCGACCGCCTGCGCGCGCTGACCCGCCTGGCCGAGGATCCATCCCATACCCGGGAGCACCACGATCCGGCCGTTCGAAGTTGCGCCAATGCCGTGCGGGTGACACTGGACGACGGTACGGCGTCGCCCTGGATAGAGACGCGGTTTCCCGCAGGCGACCCGTCGCGTCGCGATCAGGCCCTCCCGCTGCTGGCTGACAAATTCCACGCGCTTTCAGCCCGCCGATGGCCCGACGGACGCGGCCGCGACCTATGGATACGGCTGAACGACGCCGCCAGCGCCGCGAACTGGCCTGCCGACGAGTTCCTGTCATCGCTCACACGCCTCTGACTGCCAGGCTTCATGCCGGCGAGGCATCCCGCAGCCATGGCCGGGAGCATGCGTGGCCGCAGGCTGCCTATTCCCACACGATGCGTACCGCCAGGAACAGGAAAATCAGGCCCGCCAGCCGGTCCAGCCATACGCCGACCTGCGGCCGGCGCCTGAGCAACTGCCCCAGCAGGCCGGCGAACCAGGCGATCAGGCAGAACACGACCGCCGCCTGGACCATGAAGATCACTCCCAGCCACAGCATCTGCCAGTCGGGATGCCCAACCCAGGGATTGACGAACTGGGGCAGGAAGACCAGGAAGAACAGCGTGACCTTGGGATTCAGCATGTTGGCCAGCACGCTCTGGCCGAAGATGCGCGCCAAGCCGAGCGGCGGCGGGCCGCCCGTGGGCGAGAAGCCGCCTCGGCTGCGCAGTACCTGCACCGCCAGCCACATCAGGTAGGCGGCGCCAGCCAGGCGGATCGCGTCGAACGCCATGGGCGACGCCCTGAGCAGCGCCGCCACGCCCAGTACGGCCAAGGTGGTGTGGAACAGGCAGCCCGAGGCGAAGCCCAGCGCGGCCGCGATGCCGGCGGCGCGGCCCTGGCTGAGGGAGCGGGCAAGTACCTGGAGGTTGTCCGGGCCGGGCGCGATGGTCACGCCCACCGACAGGGAAAGAAAGAGCAGCAGATCGGCCTGCATCGGCGCACCGGCAGGCTCAGGACTTCCGGATCACTTCTTTGATGCGGTTGTTCTCGTCGACCAGGACCACGATGGGCTTGTGCTCGGCCGCTTCCTCGTCCGTCATCGGGCCGTAGGTGCAGATGATCATCAGGTCGCCCACGTGGGCGCGCCGGGCGGCCGCGCCGTTCAGCGAGATCTCCCCGCTGCCGCGCTTGCCCTTGATGATGTAGGTGGAGAAGCGCTCGCCGTTGTTGATGTTGTAGAGCTCGATGCGCTCGTACTCTTTCATGCCGGCGGCATCGAGGAAATCCTCATCGATTCCGCACGAGCCTTCATAGTTCAGATCGGCCTGAGTCACCGCGACACGGTGAATCTTGGCGCGAAGCATGATGCGTTGCATAACTCGGGTGTCCTAGGAAGCGGCCGCAAACGGCCAGGTGCGTTTATACCCGATCCCGGCCGGACCGCACCAATGGCGGCCTGGCGCCGCCTCCAGCGGCAAAGGGCGCCCGCAGGCGCCCTTTGCCGGCCGGACCGACGGCGCGCCGTCAGACCGATCGCAGGTAGCCGGGCTCTACCGCCTGGATGGGCGCGAAGCTTTCGCGCGTGGCGATGAACTCCGGCCGCGGATTCAGGCCGTACCTGGGGGGGTTCAGGGTATTTTCCACGCTGTTATACACCATGAACACGTTCGATCGCGGATAGGGCGAGATGTTGCTGTTCGAGCCGTGCATGATGTTGCAGTCGAAGAACACGACCGAACCGGCGGGCGCCGACAACACGTCGATGCCGCCCTGGTCGACCAGCAATTGCAGGCTGACGGGGTCGGGCACGCCGTACTCCTGCTTCTTCAGCGACTGCTTGTAGTGGTCCTGCGGCGTCTCGCCCACGCACGAGACGAATTGGCGGTGCGAACCGGGCACCACCATCAGCGGCCCGTTGCTGGCGTCGTTGTCGGTCAGCAGCACCGAGCAGCTCAGCGCCCGCATGGCCGGCATGCCATCCTCGACGTGCCAGGTCTCGAAGTCCGAGTGCCAGTAGAACTCCTTGCCCTTGAAACCCGGTTTCATGTTGGCGCGCGACTGGTGGATGTAGACATCGGAACCCAGGATCTGCCTGGCGATGCCGACCAATCGCATGTCCTGCGACATCCGGCCGAGCAGCTTGCTCAGCTTGTGCACCATGAACACCGACCGGACGACGTCGGTGCCCTTCTCGGTAATGGCTTCTTCACGGCGGCGGATGGCGGGGTCGCGCACCAGCCGCTCGACCTCGCGCTTGAGCGCCTGGGTCTCTTGCGCGGAGAAGAAATTCTTCAGCAGGATATAGCCGTTGCGCTCGTAGCCGCCCAGTTGCTCGGCGTCCAGGCCGGTACCCGGCTCCACCTTGGCGCTGCCGTACACCACGGGGTCGCGCCGCTGCACGATGCCGGCGGCGCGGTCGGCGCGCGAGGAATAGATATCGCGTGCGGGAGTAATCATGGTTGTCCTCCTATTCTCATGGGCGCCGCCCCGCCCGCCGGCGGGCGCGGCCCCTTGCCGAGGGCCTTCAGGCGACCTTCGCTTCGTCCAGGGGATAGACGCCTTCGGCGTCGTGCACTTCCTGGCCGGTCAGCGGCGGATTGAAGACGCAGATGACCCGCAGCGGCTCCTTGCCGCCGCGCAGGTAGTGCTCGTCGTTGTCGTTGAGCGCATAGACCACGCCCGGGCCGAGCTTGTAGACCTTGCCGTCGGCGACGGTCTCGATCTCGCCGTCGCCTTCGATGCACCAGACGGCCTCGACGTGGTTCTTGTACCAGATGTGGGTCTCGGTGCCGGGATGGATGATGGTCTCGTGGAACGAGAACCCCATGCCGTCCTTCTTCAGCAGCACGCGGCGGCTGGTCCAGGTCGGCGTGGATACTTCGTTCTCGGTGCCTATGATGTCCTTGATGTCGCGTACGATCATCGTCCCTTTCCTCCAAATTTCAATACACGGGCATTCGATTGCTTCTGGGCCAGCTGCTCGGCGGCCACCACCTCGGCCACCGCGCGGTCCAGCACTTCCAGCGCCTGCCGGAGCTGGCCTTCCTCGATGGTCAGCGCGGGCAGGAGCTTGAGCACTTCGTCGTTGGCGCCGGAGGTCTCGATGACCACCCCGCCCTTGAACGCCTGGGCCGCGATCTTGTTGGCCAGTCCCGGCACGCCGCTGACCAGGCCCTGGATCAGGCCGCGTCCCCGCACCGACAGGTCCGCCTCCGGATGGCTGTGGACCATGTTCTCCAGCCAGTCGCGCACCAGCGTCTCCTTGGCCTGGATCTCGCGGGTGAAGGCGCCGTCGCTCCAGTAATGTTCCAGCGCCTGCCGCGCGGTCACGAAGGCCAGGTTGTTGCCGCGGAAGGTGCCGTTGTGCTCGCCGGGCTTCCAGATGTCCAGTTCGGGCTTGATCAGCACCATGGCCATGGGCAGGCCGAAGCCGCTCAGGGACTTGGACAGCGTGACGATGTCGGGCTGGATGCCGGCCGACTCGAAGCTGAAGAAGGTGCCCGTGCGGCCGCAGCCGACCTGGATGTCGTCGACGATGAGCAGCATGTCGTGGCGGCGGCACAGGCGTTGCAGCTCCTGCAGCCAGCGCAGCGTGGCCACGTTCACGCCGCCTTCGCCCTGCACGGTCTCGACGATCACCGCGGCTGGGGTGTCCATGCCGCTGCTGCGGTCTTCCAGCATGCGCTCGAAGTACGCCATGGTGTCCACGTCCGGACCGAAATAGCCGTCGTACGGGATGAAGGTGGTGTTGCCCAGGCTCACGCCGGCGGCCTCTCGGTACTTGGCGTTGGCCGTGGCCGACAGCGAGCCGGCACTCACGCCATGGAAGCCGTGCGTGAAGGAAACGATGTTCGGGCGCTGCTTGACGCGGCGGGCCAGCTTGAGCGCGGCCTCCACGGCGTTGGTGCCGGTCGGGCCGGTGAACTGCAGCGTGTACTTCATGCCGCGCGGTTTCAGGATCAGCCGCTCGAACGCTTCCAGGAAATCTTTCTTGGCCGAGGTGGCCATGTCCAGGCCGTGCACCACGCCGTCCGCCTGGACATAGTCCAGCAGGGGCTGCTTCAGCACGGGGTTGTTGTGGCCGTAGTTCAGCGTGCCGGCGCCGGCAAACAGGTCGATGTACTGCCGGCCCTCTTCGTCGAACAGCAGCGAGCCCTTGGCCTTGCTGAAGACGACCGGAAACGAGCGTATGTAGCCGCGGACTTCCGATTCGAGACGGTCGAAGATCTTGAGATCCATGGTTTTTCCCTCCTGTTTTGCTTCTAGAAGCGTGAAAGACGTATAGGCGGACCCGGACGAACCGGGACGGATACGAGGGGCATCCGGCCTTTGCTAGAACGGGCCGATGCGCAGCAGCCGCTCGTCCTCGTGCTCGGCCTGGCCGAACAGTTCGGGCGGAAACATGGGCTGCTCCACGCACTGGGCGCCGCGATCCTGCGCCAGCGCCGCGAACATGCGCCGCGACGGCTGGTTGGATGGGGACACGGTGGTTTCGATGCTGTGTATGGGCTGCGGCAGCGGCCTGGCCAGCAGGTGCTCGAGCATGCGCTGGCCCAGGCGACGGCCGCGTGCCATGGGATGGACCGCAACCTGCCAGACGAACAACACGTTGGATTGCTTGGGCGGAAGGTAGGCAGAAACAAACCCTGCCAATTGCCCTTGCCGGGTGGCCACTACGCAGGTATCGCGAAAGTGCCGGCACAGAAGAAGGTAGGCGTAGGTGGAATTGACATCCAGCGGCGGCGATTCCTGTATGAGTCGCTGGATGTCCGCGGCATCTTCGATTTCAGGTGGCCGGAGATCGAAGTTCTCCAGAGCCGGATTGAATACCGCAGGTTGGATGAGCGTGTCGTCGATCGCTTTCAGACTACGACCCTCCTATGTTTCGCACGCCGGCGCCTTGCGGCGACGCACTGGGTTTGATGGCTCCGGGTCACACCGCCAGGCCCGACTCCGGAGACGTATCCGATGCATTGATGTCCAGGATGGGCGAGGTGTCCGAACCCGGGTTCTCCATCAGGCTGACGATGCGCTCGAGCGAGAGCGTGATCGTGGCCTGTTCCAGTTCGGGCAGCGCGCCCAGGGCATCGGCCAGCGTCTTCTGCAGCGGCGACGGTGCCTGGCTGGCCACCTCGCGGCCGGCATCGGTGGCCGATACCAGGACCGTGCGGCGATCTTCCCTGCTGCGTTCCCGCTTGACCCAGCCCTTCTCCTCCAGCCGGTCGAGGATGCCGACGACCGTGCTCGGGCTGACCGAGATTTCACGGCTGATGGCCGTGGCCGTCAGCGGCCCCGACTCGATCACGGCCAGGAGACAGACCAGTTGCGGCGCGGTGATGTGGCTGCACGCCGCCAACTGCTTGGAGTGCAGCGCGATGTTGCGTGTGATGCGACGCAAGGCTCGCAGGATGCGCAGGTTGTAGTTGACGCCCGTGTCCGCGGCCGAGCCGATGTGGTCCATGTCCAGGAAATCGAAAGTGCTTGGTGAAAAAAATCACTGCCCACAAATCAATGTAGAGCAATGATTTCAACTCAAATCATTCTAGTCAGAAAGACTCGGGGTGTCAACCCTACAAACCCTGGATTCCGATGTCAACGGCTCCGAAATTACCCTTATCCGCTTCGATTCCGCCGACATCCCGCTGAAACATGAAAAACCGGGGTTCAGCCTTGCGCCACGCGCTTTCCGGCCAGTTCGGCTGGGTCGAAACTATCGACCTCGACGACGTCGGCGATGGCGCGTTCCAGGTCTTCGAACATCAAGGCCTGGGCCGCGTCCACCTTTCCGGCGCGCACGCCGTCGCGCCAGTCGCGGACACCGGCATGGCGCAGCTCGTCCAGCACCGGAGCGGCACGCGCCGCGAGCTCGAAGGCCTGTGCCAGCCTGTCCAGCGCCTCGCCCGGACGTGGCCGGGCCAACCCGGGCAACAGGCGATCGCGTGCCGGCGACGGCTCGAGCAGCCGCTCGGCGCAGGCCAGGGTGACGGCATCGGCCGGGCCGCGCCGGCGCACGCCCCGGGGCAGGCAGACGAACCGCAGCACCCCCGCGGCCGCCCGCGCGGGCAGATTGGCCAGCACCGCGTCCAGGCTCGCCTCGATGGCGGCGAGGCCGCTTTCCATGCACCACTGCACCAGCGGCAGGTCGTCGGGTTGCCGGCCTTCGTCGTGCCAGCGCTTGAGGACGGCGGACAGCAGATACAGCTCGGCCAGGATGTCGCCCAGCCGCGCCGACAGCATCTCCTTGCGCTTGAGCGCGCCGCCCAGCGTCGCCAGCGTGACGTCGGCCACCAGCGCGAATGCCGAGGCATAGCGGCCCAGTGCGCGGTAGTAGGGGGCGACCGGACCGGCCGAGCGCGGTGCCGGCGCGAACCGGCCACCGGTCCAGGCGCGGCCGAAGGCACGGAGCGCGTTGGCCGTCGCGTGGCCGGCATGACGCCAGAAGGTACGGTCGAATTCCTCCAGGCCCCTGGCCGGATCACTGTCGGCCAGCGCCGCCATCTCGCGCATCAGGAACGGATGCGCCCGGATGGCCCCCTGGCCGAAGACGATCAGGCAGCGGGTCAGGATGTTGGCGCCCTCGACCGTGATGCCGATGGGGATGGCGCGGTAGACGTTGGACAGGTAGTTGCGCGGGCCGTCGATCACCGCCTTGCCCGCGTGGATGTCCATCGCGTCGTTCACCGCGATGCGCATGCGTTCGGTGGCGTGGTATTTCATGATGGCCGAGATCACGGCGGGCTTGTGCCCCGCGTCCAGCGCCGCGCAGGTCAGGCGGCGCGCGGCATCCACCTGGTAGGCCAGGGCCGCCATCCGGCCCAGCTTCTCCTGCACGCCCTCGAACTTGCCGATGGGAATGCCGAACTGTTGGCGCACGCGCGCATAGGCACCGCTGGTATGCGCCGAGAATACGCACGAGGCCGCCGCCAGCGATGGCAGGGAAATGCCCCGGCCCGCCGCCAACGCCGTCATCAGCATCTGCCAGCCCTGCCCCACCCGCTCGACGCCGCCGATGACCGCCTCCATGGGGATGAACACGTCCTTGCCCTGGTTCGGGCCATTCTGGAACACCTGCATCGCGGGCAGGTGCCGCCGGCCGATCTCCACCCCCGGCGTATCGGTGGGCACCAGCGCGACGGTGATGCCGATGTCCTCGCGGTCGCCCAGCAGCCGGTCGGGATCGCGCAGCTTGAAGGCGAGCCCGAGCACGGTCGCGACCGGCCCCAGCGTGATGTAGCGCTTGTGCCAGGTCAGCCGCATGCCCAGCACTTCGCGTCCCTGCCACATCCCCTTGCAGACCACGCCGTGGTCCACCATGGCGGCCGCGTCCGATCCCGCCTCGGGGCTGGTCAGCCCGAAGCACGGGATGTCGCGGCCGTCCGCCAGCCGCGGCAGCCAGTGCTCGCGCTGGGCGTCGGTGCCGAAATGCAGCAGCAGCTCGCCCGGCCCGAGCGAGTTGGGCACCATGATCGTGACCGCCGCCGTCAGCGACCGGGTCGAGATCCGCCGCACGACTTCGGAATGCGCGTAGGCCGAGAATCCCAGTCCGCCGTACTTGCGCGGAATGATCATGCCGAAGAACTTGCGTGCCTTCAGGAACGCCCAGATGTCGGGGGGCAGGTCATGCAGTTCCCAGTTGACCCGCCAGTCGTCGACCATGGCGCACAGCTCGGCCACCGGCCCGTCCAGGAAGGCCCGCTCTTCGTCGCTGAGCCTGGCCGGCGGCATGTCCAGCAGGCGGCGCCACTCCGGATTGCCGGTGAACAGGTCGGCGTCCCACCACACGTCCCCGGCCTCGATGGCCTCGCGCTCGGTGTCCGACATGGTCGGCAGCGCCTTCGCGGCCCAGCGGAACAGCGGCTTGGACAGCCATTCGCGGCGCCATGAGGATGCGGCCATCGGGATGTCTCCTTGTCGACTATCTACCTCATATAGTAAGCCGGCCGGAAGACGCGACCGCGGCCGCGCGCGGCCCGGGCAGGCATGGTCTGGTTAAATAGGGGCTGCTCGTTCTTCACCCATTCCCATGCATCCTCCCCGCCTGGCCTTCGTCGACCTGGAAACCACGGGCACGACGCCGCGCAGCGACCGCATCACCGAGATCGGCATCGTCCAGGTGGATGCCGACGGCATGCGCGAATGGAGCAGCCTGGTCCACCCGGGCCGCCCCATTCCCCCGGCCATTCAGTCGCTGACCGGCATCACGGACGCGATGGTGGCTGGCGCCCCACCCTTCGAGGCCCTGGCCGACGACATCGCCCGGCGCCTGGACGGCTACCTGTTCATCGCGCACAACGCCCGCTTCGACCACGGTTTCCTGCGCGAGGAGTTCGACCGGCTGGACCGGCCCTTCCGGCCCGATGTTCTGTGCACCGTCCGCCTCTCGCGCAAACTCTACCCGCAGTACCGCAGCCATAGCCTGGATGCGTTGATCGCCCGGCACGGCCTGCATGTGCATGCCCGCCATCGTGCGCTCGACGATGCGCGCCTGCTGTGGCACTTCTGGCAGGACATCCACCGCGAGTTTCCGGCCGGGCAGCTCGGCGAGCTCGTCGATGCGCTGGCCGGCCGCGTGCCCTGGCCCGAATACCTGGACCCGGCCCTGCCCCGCCTGCTGCCCGACGCCTACGGCGTCTACGTCTTGCGCGACGTGAACCACCAGCCGCTGTATGTCGGGCGGGCCTCCAGGCTGCGGGACAAGGTGCTGTCGCATTTCCAGCCGGGCGCCTGGAAATCGGCCAAGGCACGGCGCCTGGCCGAGCAGGTCCGGCACATCGAATGGCTGGAGACGGGCGGCGCCATCGGCGCCCTGCTGCACGAGAACCGGCTGTTGCGGACCCTGGCGCCGTTGCACAATCGCCGCGCGCGCACGCCCGCCCTGGCCGGCGACACGCACTGGCCCTACGAAGGTCCGGTGGGGATACGCGAGGCCCGCGTCATCCACATCGTGGAACGCTGGCAATTCCTGGGCAGCGCGACCGACGATCAGGCCCTGTACGGCCTGCTGGACGGCGGGCGCGCCGAATACGACCACGAAGTCCACCGCATCCTGCGCGATCGGCTGGCGCAGGTCCCGCTGCTGAGGCTGGACCGCGCACGCACGGACTGAGGGCGCGGCGGCGGACCGGCGGCTATTTCCCTCCCGGTCCCGCCACGTCGATGCCGCTGCCCGATAGCTTGTTCGACCTGGGCGAACGGCCCAGGTCATCGGCGGAAGTATTCCGGTCGTTCTGGCGGGCCATCTGCTCTCGCTTGAGATCGGTCTCGGCGGCCTGCCGCTCCGGCTTGCGGGCGGGCCGGGCGGCCGGCTCGGAAGGCTTGGTGGACGAAGGTTTCATAAATGCTCCGGACGGCTTATCGTTGATCCGATCCACCCGCGGGTGGATCATCGCCGATCAGCACGAGACGTGCCCGACCACGACCGCCAGGAGAACGACATGCCCCCGTCCGCGCCCATGAACCGCCGCATCGTCATGGCCAGGCGCCCCGCCGGCACGCCGGTGGCCGAGGATTTCCGCCTTGAAACCGAGGCGGTTCCCAGTCCGGCCGACGGCCAGGTGCTGCTGCGCACGCTCTACCTCTCGCTCGATCCCTACATGCGCGGCCGCATGAGCGACGCGGCCTCGTATGCGAAGCCGCTGGACATCGGGGACGTCATGCTGGGCGGCACGGTGTGCCGCGTGGCCGAATCGCGCCATCCTGACTTCGCCGCCGGCGACCTGGTCCTGGCCGCCAGCGGCTGGCAGGACTACGCGCTGTCGTCCGGCAAGGGGCTCACCCGCCTGCCCGCGGACCTTGCCCATCCCTCATGGTCGCTGGGCGTGCTGGGCATGCCGGGATTCACCGCCTACGTGGGCCTGATGCAGATCGGCACGCCCAAGGCGGGCGAGACGGTGGCCGTCGCCGCCGCGACCGGAGCCGTCGGATCGGTGGTGGGACAACTGGCCAGGCTGCACGGGTGCCGCGTGGTGGGCATCGCCGGCGGACCGGACAAGTGCGACCATGCGATCCGCGAACTGGGCTTCGACGCCTGCGTGGACCATCGCGCGGCCAACCTCGCCCAGCGCCTGGCCGCGGCCAGCCCCAACGGCATCGACGTCTATTTCGAAAGCGTGGGCGGAGCCGTGTTCGACGCCGTCCTGCCGCTGCTCAACCGCCATGCCCGCATCCCGCTCTGCGGCCTGATCTCGCAGTACAACGCCGTGCCGGGCGTCGAAGCCCCGGACCGCCTGCCCATGCTGATGCGCCTGGCGCTGACCAAGAGCCTGCGCATCCAGGGCTTCATCGTCTCGGACTGGTACGGACCGCTCTACCGGGAGTTCACCCGCCAGATGTCGGACTGGATCGCCGACGGGCGCATCAAGTACCGGGAAGACATGGTGGACGGGCTCGAAAACGCCCCCGCCGCGTTCATGGGTCTGCTGGAGGGACGCAATTTCGGCAAGCTGGTGGTGCGGGTCGCCCACTAGATGGGGCGCGGCGTGCTACCCTAGGGACGTCATCGAACAATTACAAGCAGGTCGCGCCACGGCGCAGTCCCGCAACAGGAGACTCGTATGACGTGCCAAGTGATTCCCCTGCGGCCACGCCGCGCCAAACGGCGGACGTTCACCGTGCCGGCCAAATCGTGGATGGTCGCGGTACCCGTGGCCCTGTCGATAGGCTGGCTGCTGGCCCTGCCCGGCATGCCGCATGCGCAGGCCGGCCCGACGGCCTCGGCCGAGCACCGGCTGGATTTCGCCATTTCCAGCGGCGACCTGCGCCCTGCGCTCGAAAAATATGCCCGCCAGGCGGGCATACGGCTGTCGTTCGATCCTGCCCTGGTGGCCGGCCTGACGACGCCCGGGCTGACCGGCCGCTACACGATCCAGGACGGGCTGGACACCCTGCTGCGGGGCACCGGGTATACCGCGGCCCAGGAAGGCGGACGCTACGTCCTGATTCCCGAGCCGCCCGCCTCGGCCGGCAAGCGGCCGCCCAGCGGACCGCGCCTGGTGGGCGCACTTACGCCTGTTTGAAGTCATCGGTGCTCAGGCCCAGCCTGTGCATCTTGTCGTAGAGCGTCTTGCGCGGCAGGCCCAGCATCTCGCTGGCCGCCGCCGTGCGGCCCGAGCAGTTCTTCAGCGCGTCCTCGATCAGCAGGCGTTCGAAGCTGGTCATCTGCTCTTCCAGCGAGCGCCTTGCGCTGGCCGCCGCGCCGGCCGGGCCGTCCTTGGCCAGCCCCAGCACGTAGCGGTCCGCCACGTTGCGCAGTTCGCGCACGTTGCCCGGCCAGTGATGCGCCATCAGCGACTGCAACTGGGACCCCGACAGCACCGGCGCATCCCGCCCATAGCGCAGGGCCGCCTGCAGGATGAAATGCTCGAACAGCAGGGGGATGTCCTCGCGCCGTTCGCGCAGCGGCGGGATCTCCAGCACCGCGACGCTCAGCCGGTAGTACAGGTCGGCCCGGAACGCGCCCCGCTCCGATTCGGCCAGCAGGTCGCTCTTGGTGGCGGCCACGACCCGGCAGTCCATGGGCTGAGGCTCGTTCGACCCCAGCCGTTCGAATACCCGCTCCTGCAAGGTGCGCAGCAGCTTGATCTGCAACACCATGGGCATGGTCTCGATCTCGTCCAGGAACAGCGTGCCGCCGCGCGCATACTCGATCTTGCCGATGCGCCGCTTGGCCGCGCCCGTGAACGCGCCGGCCTCGTGGCCGAACACCTCGCTCTCGAACAGCGTCTCGGGCATGCCGCCGCAGTTCAAGGCCGAGAAATGGCGATCGCGCCGGTTGCTGTGGTCGTGCAGGCACCGGGCCACCAGTTCCTTGCCGGTCCCGGTCTCGCCCACCACCAGCACGTCGGCGTCGGTATCGGCCAGGTCCTGCACCACCTTCCTCAAGGCCACCATGGCCGGCGACCGGCCCAGCAGCGCGCTTTCGATGGCGAGGCGATTGTCCAGCTGCCGCCGCAGGGACTGCACCTCGAGCGTCAGCCCGCGCTTCTCCAGGGCCCGCTGTACCACCTCGCTCAGGTGCTCGGAGGAAAACGGTTTTTCGATGAAATCGTAGGCCCCCAGGCGCATGGCCTGCACCGCCATCGAGATGTCGCCATGGCCGGTCACCAGGATCACCGGCAGGCAGGCATCGATCTCCAGCGCGCGGCGCAGCAGCTCCATCCCGTCCATGCCGGACATCTTCACGTCCGTCACGAGCACGCCCGGAAATCCGGGCACGACGTGCTTGAGCGCCTGCTCGGCCGACTCGAACGCCTTGACCTCGAGGCCTGCCAGTTGCAGCGCCTGCTTGCCCCCCAGCCTGACCGCCGGGTCGTCCTCGACGAACAAGACTGTCAATCCTTCATGCATCCACTGTCTCCTCCAACTTCGCCGGCCGCAGTTGCAGCACGAATTCCGCCCCGCCCCCCTCGCGGTTGCAGGCGCGCAGGCTGCCGCCGAAATCACGCACGATGCCCGCCGAGATCGCCAGCCCCAGTCCCAAGCCCACCCCCTGCTCCTTGGTCGTGAAGAAGGGTTCGAACAGCCGGCGCATCACCTCGTCGGGAATGCCCGGCCCGCTGTCCAGGACCGAGATGACGACCCAGCCCCCCGCCTCCGTGACCGAGATCTCCAGGCGCCGCTCGTCGCTGCGCGCCATCGCGTCGATGGCATTGCCCAGCAGGTTGACCAGGATCTGTTCCAGCCGGTTGCCGTCGCAATAGGCGCAGGCATCGTCCGGAACGCTCAACCGCAGCTCGACCCGCTCCTGCCGCAGCCGCTGCTCGAGCAGGAAACAGGCGTCGGCCACGGCCACCGCGATCGAGGTCGGCTTGAGCAGGGCCGGCGACTTGCGCGCGAACTTCTTCAACTGGCCGGTGATCTTGCCCATGCGGGCGATCAGCTGGCCGATCATGGTCAGATTCTCTTCGGCATCGGCCTGGCGTCCGCGCTGCAGCAGCACCGTGGCATTGTCGGCCAACGTGCGCAGCGCCGCCAGCGGCTGGTTCAGTTCATGCGTGATGCCGGCGGCCATCTGGCCCAGCGCCGCCATCTTGCCAGCCTGCACCAGCTCATCCATGGTGGACTTCAGCACTTCCTCGGCGCGGCGGCGCTCCGCGATCTCGGTCTGCAGGTGACGGTTGGCGTTGCTCAGCGCCTGCGTACGCGCCGCCACCTTGCGTTCGAGCTCGTCGTGCGCCCGCTGCAGGGCCGCGCTGGCCGCCAGGCTCTGGGCGATGGCGCGCCGCCGCTGCTGCAGGTACAGGCCCAGTATGGCAAGGAACCCCATGGCCAGTGCCACCGCGATGGCCATGTTGCGGGCGCGCGCGTGGATGGGGGCCATGTTGGACAAGGCCATGAGCTTCCATTGCGTGCCCGGTATCTGGCGGCTCTGCACGAGATAGGACGGCACCAGGAAGTTGCCGCCCTCGCCCTCGCGCGCCGCTTCGTTGGTGAACTGCACGATGCGCACGCCCTCGGGCTGTTTGCCGACCTCGGCCATGCCCAGCGGCTCCAGCGATCCCGCGCGGTGGTACTGGCGCGTCACCGCCAGCTTCTGGAGCGTGTGGGACGACAGCGGCGCCAGCGTCTTGAACTTCCATCCCGGTACCGAAGTCAGGAAGATGACGCCGTTCTCGTCCACCACCACCACCTTCTCGTCGGCACGCAGCCAAGCGTCGTCGAGCTTGTCCAGGTCGACCTTCAGCGCCGCCACGCCCAGCATCCTGCCGTCGTGGTAGATGCCGTACGAGAAGTAATAGCCCGGGGACTGGCTGACGGTGCCTATGCCGTAGAAGCGGCCCGACAGCCCCTTGGCCGCGTCGATGAAATAGGGCCGGTACGAGAAATTGCGGCCGACGAAGCTGGGCGGGCGGTTCCAGTTGCTCGCGGCCAGCGTCAGCCCCTCCGTGTTCATGACGTAGATCTCGGAAGACCCGGCCTTGCGGTTGACCGTTTCCAGGTACAGGTTGACCCGGGCGATCCGCTCGGGATTGCCGGGATCCTGCAGCAGCGCGATGACGTCCTTGTTCAGGGACAGGATGCCCGGCAGGTAGTCGTAGCGCGTCAGCTCGCTCTGCACCCCGCCGGCATAGATGTCGAGCCTGTGCTCCACCCCCTGGCGCAGCACCTGGATGCCGGTTCGTTCGCCCCAGATGTAGGCCAGCATCACCGCCAGGGCGGCGGCGAACAGGCAGACGCCGCCCCACACCAGGCGGCGCTTGGAAAAACCGCGGGCAGGCGGGTTGACGCTCAAGTCCCCATCCATGATTTTCGTGTTCTAGTGTCCGCAATTTATCCCAGGCACGCCAGGAAAGACATCGGAGCTTGCGCCACGTGGCGGCGCAAGCTCCTTTGCGTCTAGTCGGCGTAGACGCCGGCCGCCCGGATGATGGGCGTCCACTTGGCGATCTCGTTGCCAAGATGCTTGCGCAGCGAGTCGGGCCGGGCCCGTTCGCCGGTCGCCGCCTGCGCCCCCAGTTCCTCCATCTTCCCGCGGAACACCGGGTCCTGGACCGCCGCCTGCAGCGCGGCCGACAGCTTCTCGACCACGGCCGGCGGCGTGCCCTTGGGCGCATACATCGCGTGCCAGATCTTGACCTCGATGCCCGGCAGCCCCTGCTCGGCCGCGGCCGGGATGTCCTTGAACGCGTCGATGCGCGTGGACTGCATCGCGACGTAGGGCTTGACCACGCCGGCCTTGATCTGTCCGGCGACGTTGGTGGTCTGGTCGCACATCAGGTTCACCTGGCCGCCGATGAGGTCGGTCAGCGCCGGCGCGGTCCCCTTGTAGGGCACCGTGCCCAGCTGCGTGCCTATGGTGCTCATGAACAGCAGGCCGCACAGGTGCGAGGCCGACCCGATGCCGGCATTCGCCAGGAACAGCTTGCTGGAATTGGCCTTGATGTAGGGCAGCAGGTCCTTGAAGTTGTCCGGCGGCAGGCTCTTGGTGCCCAGCAGCACCATCGGCACGTCGGCGATCTCGCCGATCATCTCGAAGTCCTTGAGCGGATCGAAGCCCAACTGGCGGTACAAGGCCGGCGCGGTGGACATGCCGATGTGGTGGATCAGCACCGTATGGCCGTCGTTGCGTGCGGTGGCCACCTTCTTCGCGCCTATGGTGCCGCCCGCTCCGCCTACGTTCTCGATCACGATCTGGCCCTTCAGGTGCCTGGCCATGACGGCCGTCACGTCGCGCGCCACCTTGTCGGTGGGGCCGCCCGCGGCGAACGGCACGACGGCGACGATGGGCGCGCTGCCGGGGAAGTCCTGCGCCTGGGCCGGAGCGGCCAGGGCCGCCAGGACGCCGAGCGATAACATGGAAAGAAACTTCATTTCTATACCTCCTTAAGGACGAGTGATGTCGAACACCAGATTCCGGGGGGACGGGCCGAACGAAAGCCACGTGCCCTTGAGCGGCTGCTGCTCCACGCCGGGCTTGCTCCAGTCGCACACGCCGCCGGGGAAGATCTGCCGCAGGCGCTCCAGCTGTCCGGCATTCAGCGTGACCTTGTAGTCGGCCGGATCGACGGCCTTGAGCTGGCACTTGACGATGTTGTCGGCCAGCGGCGCGCCAGCCACCAGGCGCGGCGTGATGCCTGCCGGGTAGAGCTGGTTGCAGCGTCCGTCGCCATAGGCCGTGGACGGTTCGACGATCTTGTTGCCGCCACTGTCCCAGCAGGCATCCGCCAGCCCCGCGGGCTTGTGCGAGACGACCTTGCGCGACCTGGGCTGGTCGGAGGCGTCGCCCACCACGCCCATCAGCCACTGGTCCATGAGCTGCAGCAGGTTGTCGCCCACCGGGCCCGGTCCGAGCATGACGTGGTTGTCGAAATGCCCGTTGGCGGCCTTCAGGCGCTCGCGCACCGAGTACGAGTGGATCTTGTTGTGGATGTCGCCGTTCACCGCGTTGTCGAAGTAGTCGCGGTGCTCCAGGATGGCGGTCGAGGCCAGGCCGCCCCCGCCATGGGTGATGCGCCCCGACTGGTAGGCGCGGCGGATCGCGTCGATGTCGCCGGTCGTGCGGGCCGCCGTGGGCTTCAGGTCCACGTCCAGGCCGCCGATGTTGGCGTTCAGGTCCAGGAACTCTTCCACCGTGATGGCGCCGTCGTTCAGCGCCTTCAGTCCGTACTGCACGCCCACGTTGTCGATCGGCCGCAGCGCGAAGCCCCGGCTGTCCTTGCCGTAGACGTTCACCGTATGGTCATACACGGTGGCGCGGCTGCCGCCGGGGTTGTTGACCGGGTGATACTTCAGGCTTTCCTGGAACCCCGCCGGGAACGAGACCACCGGATCCAGCCGGCCGGCGCTGCCGCTCATATTGGCGATGTTGCCGACCTGCAGGTAGCCGGAGATCGCCTTCTTCTTCTCGTCGCTGTAGGGCAGCCCGCCCGCGCGGTTGAAGTAGTTGTTCAGCAGCCGGGAATCGAAGACCTTGAACAGCGTGGCCGAGGTGACGTCCGGGAACACCATGTTCACGATGATGCCGTCGAACAGTCCGGGATAGTTGTCCGAGGTCTGGAAGCTCTGATAGGCGCCGCCCGATCCGCCGGTGCCTATCGTGTAGACCGGCACGCCGTAGGCCTCGATGAAGCGCTCCTTGGTCATCGCGACGGTCTCCGACGACAGCAGGTCGTTGCAGTTGGAGCCGAAGATGTTCAGCGTGGACGTGACGGCCGCGTAGCCCTGCTTCATCCACTCGTCGACGATCAGGGTGCCGAAGGTCGCGCCCTGCGTGTACCAGCCGCCCTGGCAGCCGCCGCCCAGCGGATACATCAGCTTGCCGTTCCAGGCCTTCGAACGCTTGTTCGGGCCGATCTCGCCGTCGTTGAGCGGATCGTGCAGCATCGCCGACTGGTAGATGCCGCGGTTGATCGTGCCCGTTTCCAGCCGCACGAGATATGGCACCGTGCGCTCGGTCGGCTTGCCCTCGTCGATGGTGATGGTGGCCATGTCGGTCGGATAGACCGTGGGCGTGTTCCAGCGGCTGTTGCCGCCCGACTTGTTCCGGTAGAAGTAATCGACCCGCGTATTGGTGGAGCAGTGCTCGCCGAACGGCCCGTCCAGCGTGCCGCCGCCCAGCCGGCCGAAGGTGGTGGTGGTGCACAGGAAGGGCTTCTGGTGGGGGCCGGAGATCATCGGCCCGGTGATGGGATAGTTCGTGACCTCCAGCGTGGCGGTCGCGTCCCCGACCTGGGCGCGCAAGGTGTTCTTGCCCAGCGCCATGCCGCTCACCAGCCCCTGCCAGGTGCGATCGCCGATCTTCGCGAACGCCCGCGACACGTCGCTCTTGTCCAGCATGACCACCGGCGTGCCGCTGACGCCGGCCGGCACCTCCAGCCGCACCAGCGCGTCGTCGCCCGTGACGTAGTCCGGCAGCGAGGAAACCGTGCTCAGCTTGAGGGCCGGCGCCGGCGGCGGTCCCGGAGGCGCTCCGCCATCCCCGTCATCCCCGCCGCAGGCCGTGGCCAGCACCGCGGCGGCGCCCGCCGCCAGGGCCAGCCGGCCCATTCCATATCCATGGGCGCGCGCCTGCCGCCCCCGTGTCGTCTCGGGTCTCATTCCTGCCTCCTCCTGTCATGTGTCTTGAATCTTCTCGTTACAGCGACGGAGGATTAGCAACACCCATGCCAACACGGCCCCGGCACGCGAACATGCGGCAAGGGCCTGTTTTCATTGGCGTTTTCGGGAGCCGGCGGGCAGAGGGAGCGACACGGGCGGCCAGAATTCCGCCATGCGGGCCGCCCGCCGTTCCGGAATTCCGCAACGGCGGGCGCGAGAGGTCAGTTCCGGTCGGGAGAAGGCGGACCGTCTATCGACGAGAACAGGTCCCACACGGCCATGAACAGCGCGGCGATCAGCGGCCCGATCACGAAGCCGTTGATCCCGAACAGCGCCATGCCGCCCAGGGTCGAGATCAGCACCACGTAGTCGGGCATGCGCGTGTCCTTGCCGACCAGGATGGGACGCAGCACGTTGTCGACCAGGCCGATCACCAGGATGCCGTAAAGGGTCAGGATGATTCCCTGCAGCACGGCGCCGGACAGGAGGAAGTAGACGGCGACCGGCCCCCAGATCAGCCCGGCCCCCACCGCCGGCAGCAGCGACAGGAAAGCCATCACGACGCTCCACAACAGGGCGCCCTTGATGCCCAGGATCCAGAAGATCAGGCCGCCCAGCATGCCCTGGGTGATGGCTACCACGATATTGCCCTTGACCGTGGCCCGCACGACCGCGATGAACTTGCGGAACAGGTGGCGCTTGTGTTCCTCGGTCAGCGGCAGGGCCTGGCGGATGCGGGCGGACAGGTCCGGGCCGTCGCGCAGCAGGAAGAACAGCAGATACAGCATGACCCCCAGGCTGATGACGAACTGGAAGGTGTTCTGGCCGATGTTCAGCGCCTGGGTGGCGAAGAACTGGCTGCCCCGGGTCGCGACCTCGGCCAGCTTGTTCTGGATGCTGTTCACGTCCACCAGGCCGAACTTCTCCAGCAGGCTGCGCGCGGTCGGAGGCAGGGCCGCCATGGCCTGGTCGAGGTAGCCGCGGAAATCGATGTCGCCCGCCTTGATCTGCTCGTAGAGTCCCGCGCCCTGGCTGACGATGGTGCCTGCGATGAGCGAGACCGGGATGATCACGATGAGCACGCACACCGCCAGCGTGGCCAGGGCCGCCAGGTTGTTGCGGCCGCCGAACGCAGCCACCAGCCGGCGCTGCAAGGGGAAGAAGATGATGGCCAGGATGGCCCCCCAGAATACGGCGCCGAAGAACGGCCACAGCAGCCAGCCGAACGCCAGCGTGACCAATACCAGCAGGAGCAGGAAGGTGCGGTATTGCAGAGAGGTCTGGCTCATCGAGGACGTTCCTTCAATGTTCGGGAGGCGTTCTGGTCGTGAAGACGGGCAGGGTCAGGCTCCAGCGGATGGCGACCATGCGGAACAGGAAGCCGGCCACCAGCGCGATGGCGGTGGCATGATCGTGCCCGACGCCGTAGCGCTGCAGCAACACGTACAGCGTGCCGGTCGCCAGCGCGACGGAGGCGTAGAGGTCGCGGCGCAGGACCAGCGGCACCTGGTTGCACAGGATGTCGCGCAGCAGGCCGCCGCAGATGCCGGTCACCATGCCCATCAGCACCACGATGGCGGGATGCGCGCCCGCGGCCTCGGCCACGTCGCAGCCGATCACGGCGAAGGCGACCAGGCCCAGCGCGTCCAGCAGCAGGAAGGCCATGCGCACCCGATGCATGTACCGGACCAGGAGCGCCGCCGCCAGGGCCGCCCCCACGGTGAAGAATAGATATTCGGGATGGGCCACCCAGCCCAGCGGATAGTGGCCCAGCAGCACGTCGCGGATGGAGCCGCCCCCCAGGGCCGTGACCGTGCCGACGACGCAGACCCCGAACAGGTCCATGCGGCGCCTCATGCCCATGATCGCGCCCGAGGCGGCCTCGGCGGTGATGGCGACCAGATAGATCACTTGCAGCAACATAAGCGGGGCCGCTCGGCCGTCTCCTTTTCCCTGCGCGCCGGAGCGGCGCGCGAACCACGCGGATTATCGCATCCGGCCGGACCGCGGGGCGCCTGCTAGGATCCGACGGCTGGCAGGGCCTGCATCAGGGTCGCGCGGAAGTCATCCAGGACAGGCGGCCCCTTGAAACCGCGCCGCGTCACCTGATAGAGGTCCAGGCTGACCGCCGGCTTGACCAGCAGATCGGTGGCCACCCGGTGGCGGTGGCAGGCGACCAGCGCGAACGTGGGGATGACCGCCGTGCCCAGCCCGGCTTCGACCATGGAGATCAGGGTCTCGAAGAAGTTGAAGCTGGCGCGGTCCTCGTTGCCGCGGCCGATCTTCTCCAGGTGCGGCTCGATCAGCCGCTGGATGGGATTCGCGGGCGGCAGGCCGAGCAACGGCACCTCGCGCAGGCTGGTCCAGGCCGCCGTGCCCACCGGCCGGCCCGGTACCCCGTCCGTCGGTGCGACGCGCATCAGCCGGAATTTGCCCACCGGCGCGCGGTCCAGCCCCGCCAGCGGCTTGAAGAAGAACCCCAGTCCGATATCGGCCTCGCCCGCCGCCACCAGCGCCTCGACCTGC
Organism: Pigmentiphaga daeguensis; assembly: GCF_039523035.1. Lineage (NCBI taxonomy): Bacteria > Pseudomonadati > Pseudomonadota > Betaproteobacteria > Burkholderiales > Alcaligenaceae > Pigmentiphaga > Pigmentiphaga daeguensis. Next base: position 51,955 of record NZ_BAAAEN010000013.1, read on the forward strand.
TGCAGCTCGGTATCGGCCAGCCGCAGTTCCACGTGGGGGTGGGATTGCTTGAACAGCTGGAACACCCGGGGCAGGATGTTGGACGAGATCAGCGGCGTGGCCGCGATGCGCAGCGTCTGCCTTGCGCGCCGGCCGGCCACGCCCAGCTTGGACACCACCTCCTCCAGGTCCCCCACCACCCGCTGCGCCACGGGCAGCAGGTCGCGGCCGGCCTCGGTCAGCACCACCATCCGGGTCGTGCGGTCGAACAGCCGGCAATCGAGCTGCTTTTCCATCTCGCGAATCATGATGCTGAGCCCGGCCTGCGTCATATGGGCCTTCTCGGCGGCGCGGGTGAAATTGCCGATCCGCGCGACGTGCAGGAACACCTGCAACTGGCGCAATGAGAGATTCATAAAACTCTAATATGTATTCATATCATATCTAAACTTCAAAAATAATACGTTCTGGCGCCTAATACCAGCACCAGCGGATCCCTGGCCAGGGATCCGCAAGAGAAAGTTCATCACGAGGGTACGAACATGAGCAGCAAAGAGGACGTGGTCATCATCGGCGCCGGGATAGGCGGGCTGACGCTGGCCCTGAGTCTCCACCAGGCCGGCATCGCCTGCCGCATCTACGAGGCCGTGCCCGAACTGCGGCCGCTGGGCGTGGGCATCAACGTCCTGCCCCACGCGGCGCGCGAGCTGGCCGAGCTGGGCCTGCTGCCCGAGCTGGACAAGGTGGGCGTGCGTACGCGCGAGTCCATCTTCTTCAACGAACACGGGCAATTCGTGTTCCGCGAAGCCGCGGGCCTGGCCGCCGGCTTCGACTGGCCGCAATACTCCATCCACCGGGGCGACCTGCAGACCGTGCTGTTCGACGCCGTCAAGCAGCGCCTGGGCCCGGACGCCGTGGTCTGCGGACAGCGCTGCACCGGCGCCACGCAGGACGGGGAATCGATCACCGCGCACTTCGTCTCGCCCGACGGCGAACGCCTGCCCGACGTGCGCGCCCGCCTGCTGGTCGCCTGCGACGGCGTGCACTCGGCCCTGCGCAAGCAGCTCTATCCACAGGAAGGCGCACCCCGCTATTCGGGCGTCAACATGTGGCGCGGGACCGCGGTATGGAAACCGTTCCTGAGCGAGGCCAGCATGGTGCGCGCGGGCTGGCTGGACGTGGGCAAGATGGTGATCTACCCCATCCGCAACGACGTCGACGGCAAGGGCAGCCAATTGATCAACTGGGTGGCGGAAATCACCGATCCCAATCCGGCCATCCGCGACTGGAGCCGGCCGGGCAGGCTGGAAGACTTCCTGCCTGCCTTCGAGGACTGGCATTTCGATTGGCTGGACGTTCCCGCCCTGATCCGGTCCTCGGACTCGATCCTGGAATATCCCATGGTGGACCAGGATCCCCTGCCCACCTGGACCCAGGGCCGCCTGACGCTGCTCGGCGACGCCGCCCACCCCATGGTGCCGCGGGGGTCGAACGGCGCGGGCCAGGCCATCATCGACGCCCGCTACCTGGCGGGCCAGTTGAAGCGGCGAGGCCTGACAGAGGAAGCCCTGCAGGACTACGACAAGGTCCGGGTCGCGGCGACCACGCAGGTGGTGCTGACCAACCGCACGAATCCGCCCGACGCCATCCTGCGCGAGGTCTACGAGCGGACCGGCGGCAAGCGCTTCGAACAGCTCGAACCCATCGTCTCCCAGGCCGAGCTGCAGGCCATCTCCGACAACTACAAGAAAGTCGCCGGCTACAGCCCGGCCGCGCTGAAGGCCCGGCCCTCCTTCCTCTGACCCCGGCGCGGTCCGCGAAGGACCGCCCCGCCCTTTCCGAGCCGCCCTTTGGGGCGGCTTTTGTTTTTGCAAATTCCGAAATTATTGAAAAATTTTATCGGAAAAAAACCGCCATATTTAAATTAAAAGTATCTGTTATTGATACTTTTTCAAAATTCGCCGACAATCTCTGCCACATCATCGACAGCCCCCACCGCCCCCGGCGCCGGGGGCAGAAGGAGACACCATGGCAACGCTCGTTCCCATACAAGGCCTGCACCACTACGCCTACCGGTGCCGCGACGCCGAGGAAACCCGCCACTTCTACGAGGACCTCCTGGGCCTGCCGCTCGCGCACGTGATCCGGGCCGACCACGTGCCCAGCACCGGCGAATACTGCCCCTACGTCCACATCTTCTTCGAGATGCGGGACGGCTCCTACATGGCCTTCTTCGACCTGGGCGACGGCCAGGCGGCCGAACCTTCCGCCAACACCCCCGACTGGGTCAACCACATCGCGCTGCAGGTCGAGTCCGAGGACGAACTCCGCGCGGCCCGCGCCCGCCTGGAAGCGGCCGGAGTCGAGGTCCTTGGCGTCACGGACCACGGCTTCGTCAGGTCCATCTACTTCTTCGACCCCAATGGCATCCGGCTCGAACTGACGACCCGCACCGCGCCCGCCGCCAAGCTCGACGAATTCAAGGCCTCGGCCCATGCCGAACTGGCGGACTGGGTCCGCACCCGGCCCTCGGCCGCCCATCGCTAACCGCCCGCCCCGCAACCCACAAGGAAATCCGCGTCATGTCCACGCCGTCCAAGCACACTTTCGACCGCATCCCCGTCATCCTGCAATTCCGCGAGCCGGTCGAAATGGTGGAAACCTACGGCTTCAACGGCAGCCAGGGCTATACCGTGCTCGAAGGCCAGCGGCTGGTGCCCCGCAACGTCCAGTCCAAGGTCGTGTTCCTCTTCATGCATCCGGCCTCGACGCTGCAGCTCCTGCCCATGCCCGTGGCGCTGGCCGAATCCGGCATGCACGTGCTGTGCGCCGGCAGCCGATACGCCAAGAACGATTCGGCCCTGATCATGGAAAAAGTGGCGGCCGACCTGGGCGCCTATATGCGCTACGCACGCGAAGACCTGGGCTACGAGAAAGTGGTGCTGGTCGGCTGGTCCGGCGGCGGCGCGCTGTCGCTGTTCTACGAGGCCCAGGCCGAGGCGCCCTCGATCACCCACACGCCGGCGGGCGACCCCTATGACCTGACGCAGGCCGGCCTGACGCCGGCGGACGGGATCATCTTCATCGCCGCCCACCTGAGCCGGCCGGAAACCCTGACCGAATGGCTGGACCCTTCGGTGCGCAACGAACTGGACCCCGAGGACCGGGACCTGGAATTCGACATCTACGCCCCCGACTGCCCCAACCGCCCCCCCTTCTCGCAGGACTTCGTGGCGCGCTTCCGGGCGGCGCAGCTGGCGCGCAATCGCCGCATCAGCGCCTGGGTGCTCGATACGCTGGACCGGCTCAAGCGCTCGTCCTCGGGCGAACGGGAACGCGGCTTCGTGGTCCATCGCACCATGTGCGACGTGCGCTGGCTCGATCCCGCGGTGGACCCGAACGGGCGCAAGCCGAACTGGTGCTATCTGGGCGACCCGCGCGTGGTCAACTCCGGCCCCGCCGGCCTGGCCCGGTTCAGCACGCTGCGCAGCTGGCTGTCGCAATGGTCCTACGACCACTCCAACATCAAGGGTCCGGTGAACGCCGCGCGGATACGCCGGGTTCCCGTCTTGCAGATCGAGAACGAAGCGGACGACGCCGTGCCCGCCACCCACAATCCCCTGATCCATGCGGCGCTCGGCACCCCGGACAAGGAATTCGTGCAGATCAAGGGCGCGACCCACTACTACCTGGGGCAGCCCCGGGAACTCGCGCAGTGCATGGAGACCATCATCGACTGGACCCGCCGCAAGATCGCGGCCGACTTCGAGGCTCCGGCCGCCGCGCAGCGCTGACCGGGCAAGCCGGTCCGGGATTGATTACCATCATGCCTGCGAACGCGCCGGCCGGCATGGCCGGCGCGCCGAATACCGAGGTGCATCGATCCCCCATGTCCCAGTTCGCCAAAGTCCTCCAGGTCCTGGACCTTTTTTCCGAAGCCAGGACCACGCTGGCGGCAGAGGAAATCGCCGACCTGCTCGAAGTCTCCCGGCCCACCGCCTTCCGCTACGTCAAGCAGTTGTGCGAGACCGGCCTGCTGGCGAAGATCGCGGGGCGATACGCGCTGGGCGCGAAGATCATCGAACTCGACTACCGCATCCGGCGGACCGAGCCCATCATGCTGGCCAGCCGCGCCAGCATGCGCGAGCTGGCCCAGCGCACGGCCACGACGGTCGTGCTGTGCAACATATACGGCGACGAGATCGTGCACAGCCACCATGAGCGCGTGGGCGAACTCGCGCCCATGAGCCTTGACCGCGGCCACCTGATGCCCCTGTTCAAGGGCGCCGCCCCGGCGGTCATCCTCGCCAACCTGCCGGCCGCGCGCCTGAAGCGGCTGTACGAGCGGCACAAGGCCGACCCCGACGTGCTTGCCATCGCCGGCGACTGGCCATCCTTCGCCCGGCACTACAAGCGCATCCGCAAGGATGGGCACTACATTTCGCGCGAGGAGATCGACCCGGGCGTCATCGGCATCGCGGCGCCCATCTTCAACGACGGGCGCCACGTCGTCGGGGCCACCACCCTGGTCTACGAGAAAAAGCGCGAAAAACTGGTGAACGAGGAAGGCTATGCCGAGCTGGTGCGGCATTGCGCGGCGGCGGTGACCCGGGAGATCGCCGCCGCCGCGCCGCAGGCTACTTGAAGTCGGCGTTCGGGTCCCTGCCCTCCTGGCCCGAACCGGGCGCGGGCTCTTCCCCGTAGGCCCCCCCGCCGCCATAGCTCTCGCCGTACGAGCTGTCCACCTCGATCTTGACGCTGCCCGGGTCCACCGCGGCCTGGTCGCCCTTGTAGTGCATCACCAGTCCCGGCATCAGCATCACGACGGCCACCATCAGCAACTGGATCACGATGAAGGGAATCGAACCCCAGTAGATCTGGCCGGTGGTGACCTTGGCGATGCGCTTGCCCGTGACCTTGTCCAGGTAGTCTTCCTTGGGCGCCACCGAGCGCAGGTAGAACAGCGCGAAGCCGAAGGGCGGATGCATGAACGACGTCTGCATGTTGACCGCCAGCAGCACGCCGAACCAGATCAGGTCTATGCCCATTTTCTCGGCCACCGGCCCCAGCAGCGGCACGATGATGAAGGCCAGCTCGAAGAAGTCCAGGAAGAAGGCCAGCACGAAGGTCAGGATGCTGACGACGATCAGGAAGCCCCATTGGCCGCCGGGCACCGAGGTCAGCAGGTGTTCGACCCACAAGTCGCCGCTGACGGCCCGGAAGGTCAGGCCGAACACGGTGGAACCGATCAGGATGAACACCACGAAGCATGACAGCTTGGTCGTGGTGTCCATGGCCTGCTTGAGCAGATTCAGCGACAGGCGCTTGCGCATGAGCGCCATCGCGATCGCCCCCACCGCGCCCATCGCGCCGCCCTCGGTCGGAGTGGCCACGCCGATGAAGATGGTCCCCAGCACCAGGAAGATCAGGAACAGCGGCGGGATCATCACGAAGGTGACCCGCTCGGCCAGCGCGGACAGCCACCCCAGGCGCAGCCATTTGTTGGCCAGCGCGATGATGAAGGCCGACACGCCCCAGATCAGCATGGTCAGCACGATGCGCTCGTCCACCGGCGCGGTGTCGTGTTCGAGATAGTCCCCGACCAGCGCCGCGATGCTCGCCGAGACCAGCATCAGCACCAGCAGCGACCGGCCGCCGCGCGTCCCGTTGGGCTCCTGGAAGCGCCGGGCTTCCTCGGGCAGCGCGGGCGCGCTGTCCGGCTTGATCAGCGAGGCCAGCACCACGTACACGACGTAGGCGCCGGCCAGCAGGAAACCGGGCAGCATCGCGCCCCGGTACATGTCGCCGATCGACCGGCCCAGTTGGTCGGCCAGGATGATCAACACCAGCGAGGGCGGAATGATCTGCGACAGCGTGCCCGAGGCCGCGATCACGCCCGAGGCCAGCCTGCGGTCGTAGCCGTAGCGCAGCATGATGGGCAGCGATATCAGCCCCATGGAGATGACCGAGGCCGACACCACGCCCGTGGTGGCCGCCAGCATCGCGCCGACGAACACCACGGCGATGGCCAGCCCGCCCCGCAGGGACCCGAACAACTGCCCGATGGTCTCGAGCAGGTCCTCGGCCATGCCGGAGCGCTCCAGCACCAGCCCCATCAGGGTGAAGAAAGGCACCGCCAGCAGCGAGTCGTTGGTAATGATGCCGAACACCCGCTGCGGCAGCGCCTGGAACAGCACCGGCGTCAGCAGGCCCAGCTCGATGCCGATCAGCGCATACAGCATGCCGTTGGCGGCCAGCGCGAACGCAACCGGGAATCCCAGCAGCAGGAAAACCACCAGGTTGGCGAACATGATCGGCGCCAGGTTCGCTATCAGGAAGTCGATCATCATCGGCCTCCCTGCGTGCTGCCGTGGGCAGCGGCCTCGCGGGCCTGCGCCTCGCGGGCGATTTCCTCGGCCAGCTCCTCCTCGGCGCTCTTGCCCCGGTCCCGCTCCCGCGGATCGGGCCCCTTGCCCATCAGGAAGGCCACGCACTTGATCAGGTGCGAGAGGCCGGCCAGCACCAGCAGGCAGAAGCCGACGGGGATCAGGAGCTTGACGGGCCAGCGCACCAGCCCGCCGGGGTTGGAAGACTGCTCGTCGGTCACGAAGGAATCGACGAACACGGGCCAGGACAGCCACATGATCAGCACGCAGGCCGGCAGGAGGAAGAACACGACGCCCAGGACCTCTATCCAGATCTGCGTACGCTGCGACAGCTTCTGCGCGACGATGTCCACGCGCACGTGTTCGTTCTTCAACAGGGTATAGCCCGCGGCCAGCAGGAAGATGGCGCCGAACAGGTACCACTGCAGTTCGAGCCAGGCGTTGGAGCTGGTGTGGAAGACCTTGCGCACGACGGCGTTGCCCGCGCTGACGACGACCACCACCAGGGTCAGCCAGGTGACGGCCTTGCCGACCAGCAGGTTCAGCCTGTCGACCAGGCGGGAGAAAGCAAGGAGAGCATTCATGGTTGTAGACCGATGCTGAACGAAAAACGCCTGGCGCGTGGCCAGGCGAGCGATTCATGCTTCCTGTGCGTGGCGGGGAACCGGGTAGGTAGCGCCACGCTGGGGCCTGTCACTTGCGGATGGTGGACATGTAGCCGTCGAAGTTGCCTTCGGCCACCCGGAACCATGGCAGCACGTTGCCGCGGAAGGCGACCATGCTGTCATAGACCTTCTTGAACTCGGGGCTCTTGGCGCTCATCTCGGCGTATACCTTGTTGGCCTCGGCATAGCAGGCGTCCATGACCGACTTCGGAAAGGCCCGCAACTGCGCCCCCTGCGAGATCAGCCGGCGCAGCGCCGCGGGATTCTCGGCGTCGTACTTGGCGATCATGTCGTTGGTGGCGGCCGCGCACGCCTGTTCCAGCACGGCCTGGTACTGCTTGGGCAGCTTGTTGTAGGCGTCCTGGTTCACGTACAGCGACACCTGCAGCGTGCCTTCCCACCAGCCCGGGTAGTAGTAGTTCTTGGCGACCTTGTGGAAGCCCAGCTTTTCGTCGTCGTACGGACCGATCCACTCGGCCGCGTCGATGGTGCCCTTCTCCAGCGCCGGGTAGATGTCACCGCCGGCGATCTGCTGCGGTACCACTCCCAGGCGGGACAACACCGCGCCGGCGAACGCGCTGACGCGGAACTTCAGGCCCTTCAGGTCCTCGACCGACTTGATCTCCTTGCGGAACCAGCCGCCCATCTGGGTGCCGGTATAGCCGCAGGGGAAATTGACGACGTTGTACTTTTTGAACACCTCGCGCAACAGCTTGAGGCCGTCGCCGTGGCGCATCCAGGCGTTCATCTGGCGCGTGTTGAGCCCGAAGGGCACCGCCGCGTCGAAGCTGAGCGTGGGGTCCTTGCCGTAGTAGTAATAGGAGGCGCTGTGCCCGCATTCGATGGTGCCGTTCTGCACGCTATCGAGCACTTGCAGCGCGGGCACGATCTCCCCGGCGGGAAAGGCGCGGATCGTGAACTTCCCGCCGGTGGCCTCGGATACATACTTGGCCACGGCCTCGCCACCGCTGTAGATGGCATCGGCGCTGCGGGGAAAGCTGGAGGCGAGGCGCCAGGTGACGGTAGGCGCGTCCTGGGCGAATACGGGTGCTGCCAACGTCACGCCGCCGGCGGCGGCGCCCACGGTTGCCTTGGTCAGAAAGGAACGGCGGTGCATGTGCGGGTCTCCCGGGTGGTTGTAACCGACGGGCGGCACCGGTCCTGTCAAAGGGCGTCACGAGACTGCAACCGGTGCAAAACAAGTGCCACCCATAGGTAGGGCAAATACATGATAACGGGACGCTCGAGCACTGCGTTCCTAAGGGAAACCCTGATCCCCAAAACGGGAATTGACATGAAACCACCATCAGTCCGTGCCTATCCTGGCCTCCCGGACAACCCGCTTCCACTTGGCCAGCTCGGATCGCAGCAGCTCTCCCAGCTGCTCCGGCGTGCTGGGTTCGGCCAGGGCCCCCAGCGAGGCGAACTGCTGCTGGACCTCGGGCAACCGGAGGATGGCGGCGATCTCGTCGTGCAGGCGCGCGACGATCGCGGGCGGCATGCCCGCCGGGCCGAACACCCCGGTCCAGACATCGACCTCTCCCTCGGGCAGCCCCAGCTCGCGCAAGGTGGGAACGTCCGGCAGCAGCGGGCTGCGCCGGGCACTGGTGATGGCAAGCGGACGCACCTTGCCCAGCCTGGCCTGGGGCGCCGAGGTCAACACCAGGTCGAACATGGCGTCGACGTGCCCCCCAAGCAGGTCGTTCAAGGCCGGAGCGCTGCTCTTGTAAGGGACGTGCAGCAGCGGAATGCGCGCGGCGCTCTTGAGCAGTTCCCCCGCCAGGTGGTTGGACGTTCCCGCCCCGGCCGACGCATAGGTGATGGGCTGGGCGCGCGTCTTCGCCAGCGCCAGGAACTGCGAAAAGTCGGCCGCCGGCAGCGACGGATGGACCACCAGCACCAGGGGCAGCGAATTCACCAGGGAAATGGGCGTGAAGTCCTTGACCGGATCGAAGTCGACCCGGTTGATGAGCGGGTTCATGACCTGGGAACTGACGCCGCCGTACAGGATGGTATAGCCATCCGGCGCCGCCATCGCGGCATGCTTGACGCCGATCGCCGTGCTGGCCCCCGGCCGGTTCTCCACGATCACGGGTTGGCCCAGCCGCTGTCCGAGCTTCTGGGCCAGCGCCCGCGTGAGCACGTCTGCGGTGCCGCCCGGCGCAAACGGCACGATGAAGCGGATCGGCCTGTCGGGATAGGACTGCGCCCGTGCGCCGGGCAAGGCCATACAGGTGAGCGAAATCCCGATTGCCGCTTGCATGCATAGAGTGCGAATCATGGTCGTATCCTCGGCTGCCGTTGGACGGCGCGCAAGACGTCGGCATCGCCGGCCGGTCGCCCCTTGCGAAGCCGGCCGGCACGGTTCACAGCGTGTATTCGGGCAGGTCTATGCCCAGTTGAGCCGCCTTGCTCCTGATCTCGGCCAACGTGGACACGAAGGCCTCGTGCTCGATTTCCGGGGGCGCCGCTCCCAGGCCGGCCTTGGCCACGACGAGGTCGAGCCGGGCGAACAGATCCTGCTCTTCGTTGACGTTGGACGACGAGTGGAACCCGCCCAGTTCGATGTTCTCGATGACGTCGATCATGGCCGTCCTCACATTCTCGCGGACTTCGTCCGAGACCTGCGGCAGGCGATACGCCAGGTATTCCCAACCCATGCCGATGTGACGGACCTCGTCGGCCAGGATCCGGCCCAGGACGGCCCGCGCGACGGGATCGGTGGTGTGGTGATAGCGGACGCGGAATATCTCGACCGCGAAGTACTCGCTGACGCAATGCCAGCAGGCCAGCACGGCCTCGGGGGTGTAGTCCGGGTTCATGCCGCGCTCGCGCAGGCCCGCCACCAGACGCTTGCGCGGCGCGCCTTCCGGCGGTTCGGGCAGGTAGCCGCCCAGTTTCTCCGCCATCAGGTACGAGGCCTCGATGTGCTTGGCCTCGTCCATGAACTTGGTCGCCAGGGCCAGCTTGATCATGCCCGGCCGGCCGCCCTCGAAGGCGAACCGCAGCAGCACGGTGGGCGATTCAGCCAGGCCGGTGTATTCGCTCCAGGCGCGCCGGCTCCAGAACACCCGGGCGGCATACAGCTCCTCCGGGGTGTACTTGCCCAGGTCCAGCTGGCTCCAGGGGATGTCCGTGACCGGATCCCAGTTCGATCCCTTGGCGACGGTCCAGATACGTTCAACGCGGGGCAATGCCTCCCCCAGGTTCAGCGGAAACCGCTGCTCGCGTATTCCGGGAAAGCCGGTGACGGGAATGAAAGACGACGGCTGTGCGGACATCTCGGCTCCTTGTGATTCCGTTTTCCTTAATTAACCAACTGATTAGTTAATAGTCTAGAAATCCCGGGCAAGGCATGTCAAGAAGATTCTTTCCGCAATGATCTTTGACATGATCGATAGCCGATGCTTAGAATTAACCAACCAGATAGTTACTTATAGAACAGGGAGACCGGCATGATCACCAAGACACCCCTGGGGCCCTCGGGCCGCCCCTACTCCCAGGCGCTGGAGGTGGCCGGCGGCAAACGCATGGTCTTCGTATCGGGCCAACTGGCGCGAACCGACCCGGAACATGCCCGCCATGCGGGCGACCTTGGCCGGCAGGCGCGGGAAATCTTCGCCAACATGGATGCGCTGCTGCGCGAGGCGGGCGGGTCGCTGGCCGATGTGGTCAAGATCACGGCCTTCCTCACGACGCTGGACGGCTACGCGGACTATTCCGCGATACGCCGCGAAGTCTTCACGGACCCGCTGCCCGCCAGTTCCACGGTGCAGGTCTCGTCCCTGGTTACGCCGGGATGCCTGATCGAGATCGAAGCCATCGCGATACTATGAACGGCATTGGCCGCCCCCTTCGTAAAGAATCCTCCATGGCATCACGCACTTCGTCACTCCGCCCGAGGGCTACCCCCACCCCGCGCAAGGCCGTGCGCGACAGCGTCGCCACCCGCAGCGCGATACTCGACTCGGCCGAGAAGATCTTCGCCCGCGACGGGCTGCGCAGCACCCGCACCGAGGAAATCGCCGCGGGCAGCGGCGTCACCAAGGCGATGATCCACTATTACTTCGACACCAAGGAAGCCCTGTACCAGGCGGTGCTCGACCGCGTGTTCCAGGACCGCGAACAGGGTATGGACTTCAATTCCCTGCGCAAGCTTCCGCCGGTCGACGCGCTGCATGCCTTCGTCGAAAGGCTGCTGCAGCAGATGGTCGCCAAACCCCATCTCGGACCGTTGTTCGCGCTGGAGAACATCCAGAACGATGGCGCGTTCTACAACCGCAACGGCGGCAAGCTGTACCGGACGCTGGCCGACATCCTCGAGCGCGGCGTGGCGGACGGCTCGTTCCGGCAGCAGGACCCCGGCCATGCGGCCGTCAATATCATGGGCGCATGCGTACACTTCTTCAACGTGTCCTCGAACATCCGGACCCTGTGGCCCAAGGACAAGGCCGACTCCACCGCATCGATGATCAGCCACTGGCGGGCCGTGGTCGAGTTCGTCATGTGCGCGGTGCTGGCCCCGTCGTCGAGCCCGCGCGCCAGGACGCCCCGCCAGCCGCGGCTGGCCGCCCTATGAACGCGGCTCGAACGGTGGACGCGCTGCTGGCGCGCATCGGCCCGGCCTGGGGCGACGATATCCGGACGCATCGGGACCTGGTGCTGGATGCCTACACCTCCTTGCTGGACACGACGTCCGCCGCGGGCCCTGCCTGCACGCGCAACGTCGCCTACGGGCCCGACCCGCGCCACGTCCTGGATATCTATCGCGATCCCGCCCTAGCCGGTCCCCTGCCTGTCGTCGTGTTCATGCATGGCGGCGCCTACGTGCGGGGAGACAAGGACGTCACCTCGCGTGTCTACGCGAATGTACCCACCTGGTTCGCCCGGCAAGGCTACCTGGGCGTCAACCTGGAATACCGGCTCGCGCCCGGCGCGCCCTATCCCGGAGGGGCCGAAGACCTGGGACGCGCGCTGGCGTGGATGGAAGAGAACATCGGCTCCCACGGCGGCGATCCGGGCAGGATGGTCGCGATCGGACACAGCGCGGGCGGCACCCACGTCGCCCACCATGCCCTGGACCCGCAGTTGCCCTATCGGGGCAAGGGACTGCGGGCGGCGGCCATCCTGTCCGGCCGGCTGCGCGCCGATGCGCTGGCGGCCAACCCCAACGCCACCGGGGTGCGAGCGTACTTCGGCAACGACGAGAGCCGGTACGAAGCGCTGTCGCCGGTCAGCATGGTGACGCCGGACTCCCTCCCGCTTTTCGTGGCGATCGCCGAGTACGAGAACCCGCTGCTGGACGTCTACGGCGCGGAATTCTTCCACCGCCTGCGCGCCCGCGGACACCGGGCGAACCAGTTCCTCATGCTGCCTCGCCACAACCACATGTCCATCATGGCTCACTTCGATACGGGCGAGGACTTCCTGGGGCGCCAGCTTTGCGATTTCTTCGAGCGATACGGCGCCCCGCCAAACCATGCGCCACGCGCGATGGCGCCCGCATTGATGGCGCCGTAGACCACCAGCGCCAGCGCCTGGGCCGCGAAAACTCCCGCCAGCCCCAGCCCCGCCGCGATCGCGGCCATCCCGCCGGTTGCGCTCAGGATCAGGCGCACGACGCTGCCGGTCACCGGCCACAGCAGCCGCCCCGCGCCCTGCGATGCGAAGTAGAGCGCCAGCCCCGCGCCGAAGAATCCGTAGGCGGGCCCCACGATGCGCAGATAGAGCGATCCGGTGGCCAGCATGTCGGGCTCGCTGCCGAACATCGACAGCCAGGCATGGGGGAAACAAGCGGCCGCCAGGCCTATGGCCTCCGCCACGACGAAGGCGCATCCCGCGCCGACCCAGGCGATGCGCAGCGCCCGGTCGTGCCGGCCCGCCCCCATCGCCGCGCCGACCATGGCGACCATGGGGCCGCCCAGGCCGAACACCAGGGGCACGAGCAGGTATTCCAGGCGCGAACCGGTGCCGTAGCCCGCGATGGCGGCCGGGCCGAAATGGCCGGTCAGCGCGGTGGCGATGCTGATGGCGATGTTGATCGCCACCGTGGAAACCGCGGCGACCAGTCCCACGCGAAGGATGTCGCGGAAAAGCGGCCAGCGCAGCGCCCAGCCCTTCCAGGTCAGGCGGACGATGCCGCGGCCCGAACAAAGAAAGGCCAGCAGCGCGGCGCTGCCCGCGGCATAGTAGACCAGCAGCGCGATGGCCCCGCCGGCCACGCCCAGGCCCGGCAGCGGTCCCCAGCCGAAGATGAGCAGGGGCGACAGCGGCACCAGCATGGCTGTCCCCGCGCAGGTGACCGCCGCGGGCAGGTTCATGTTGCCAGTGCCGCGCACGACCGACGCCAGCGAATTGAACAGCCACACCAGCGCCGACGCGCCGAAGATCCAGCGCGAATACTCCAGCGCCGCCTCGAGCGAACCGCCCGAGCCGCCCATGCGCCCGTACAGCCAACGGCCGCCCGCCAGCCCGGCCACCGTAAAGAACAGGCTGAACAGCAATCCGACCACGATCGCGTGGTGGACCAGCGAATCGGCGTCCTCGCGCCGGCCGCTTCCCAGCGCCCGGGCGATCGACGAGGAAATGCCGCCTCCCACCGCGCCGCCGGACAGCATCTGCATCAACATGACGGTCGGGAACACCAGGGCCACGCCGGCCAGCGCGTCGGTGCCGAGCCTGCCGACGAAATAGGTCTCGATGATGCCCGCGCTGGCCTGGGCGGCCAGCACCAGCGTGTTGGGCACCGCCAGCCGCAGCAGCGTGGGGACGATGGGAGCCTCGATGAGGCGGCGCGTGCGCGGATCGATGGACATGCGGCCGGCTCCGTCAGGCGGACCGCGCAGCGGCGGGCGCGGGCACGGGCGCCCGCCGGCGAATCAGGAAAACGACCAGCGCGGCCACCAGGCACGCCGCGCCCGCGGCATACAAGGCCGGCGTGTAGGTCAGCATCTGCGTGCGGACCAGCCCCGCGCCGTACGCGGCGATCGCGCCGCCGATCTGGTGGCCGGCGAACACCCAGCCGAACACCATGCCCGCCTTCTCCTTGCCGAATTCGGCCGCCGCCAGCTTGACCGTGGGCGGCACGGTGGCGATCCAGTCCAGGCCGTAGAACATCGCGAACAGCGACAGCCCATACAGCGTGAACTCCGAATGCGGCAGCCAGAACAGCGACAGGCCGCGCAGGCCGTAGTACCAGAACAGCAGCTTGCGATTGTCGTAGCGGTCGGACAGCCAGCCCGAGAGGATGGTGCCCACGAAGTCGAACGCCCCCATCATCGCCAGCACCGAGGCGGCCGGCAGCGCGGCCAGTCCGAAGTCGCCGCACAACGAGATGAAATGAGTCTGGATGAGGCCGTTGGTGCTCAGGCCGCAGACGAAGAAAGTGCCGAACAATACCCAGAACGTCCGGTTGCCGGAGACGGCGCGCAGCACCTGAAGAGGAGCCAGGAACGAGGGACGCGCCGTGGCGGGCGGCGCCGCCGCGGCGTGGGGATCGGCGCCATAGGGCGCGAGGCCGAGATCCTGCGGACGATCGCGCGCCAGCAGGAACGCCAGCAGCGCCACGGCCAGACAGCACGCCACCACCGGCGCCACCGCCATGCGCCAGCCGACATGTTCGATCAGCCAGGCCGCGGCCGGCAGGAACACGAGCTGCCCCGTGGCCGCGCTGGCCGTCAGCATACCCAGCACCAGTCCGCGACGCTGGTCGAACCAGCGCGTGGCGACCACCGCCCCCAGCACCACGGCCGTCAGGCCGGTGCCGAACCCCAGCAGCAACCCCCACAAGGCGACCAGGTGCCAGACCTCGGACATGCGCGTGGCCAGCAGCAGTCCGAAGGCCACCAGGACCATGGCCGTGCACATGATGCGGCGCAGCCCGTAACGTTCCATCAGGATGGCCGAGAACGGCCCCATCAGGCCGAACAGCGCGAACCGCACGGCCAGGGCCGACGAGATCTGGTCGACGTTCCAGCCGAACTCGCGGGACAGCGGTTGCAGGAAAGCGCCGGGCAGGCCCAGCGCGGCCGACGACGACAACATGGTCAGGAAGGCCAGCGCCACCATGACCCAGGAAAAATGGATGCCTCGCCGGGCCAGCCAGCGCGATACGGGATGGGCGAACACGATGCGGTCCTGTCAGGGCGTGGGAGAGGTATCGTCCGCGGGCAGCAGATGCCTGCGGGCCGCGTCCAGGATCTGGTCGGAAATGGGGTCGGCCGCCGTGGCCCGCGCCATCAGCAGCGCGCCCACCATGAGAGACAGTTCGACCAGCGCGCGCTCGCGGTCGGCCGCGGCATCACCACTGCCGTACAGCGCGGCCAGCGAGGAAACCAGCCCCTGGATGCCGTCGACATAGCTCCGGCGCACCGGCTTGTCGGCGGATTCCCGGGCCACGTCCACCGCCAGCGAAGCCGCCGGGCAACTGCTGCCGGCGTTGTCGCGTGCCCGCGGCGACAGGTAGGCTTCGACGATGACGCGCAGCGCCGCGGATGCGTCGGCCATGCCCGCTGTCCGTTCCCGCCAGCGTTCCCGCGACGCGGCGAAGGCCTTGGCGCAAGCGGCTGCGGCCAGCGCGTCCTTGGATTCGAAGTGCCCGTAGAAGCCGCCGTGGGTCAGCCCGGCCGCCGCCATGAGGTCGGCCACGCTGACTCCCTTGATGCCTTGTTCCCGGATCAGCCGCGCCGAGGCTTCCTCGATGGCGGCGCGGTTCTTCTCGGCCTGCTGTCGCGATACGCGGGGCATGTCGCCCTCCTGTGCATGAAGGGCGAATAATAAATGATGACTATAATTTATTCAATAGATGTCATTCATCATCTATTCTCCTCTCCATGCGCCTGGCGTCGGTAGGCCAGCCGGTACAGCGTGGGCAGAACCAGCAGGGTCAGGGCGGTGGACGAAATGATGCCGCCTATGACCACCGTCGCCAGGGGCCGCTGCACCTCCGCGCCAGTGCCGGTCGCCAGCGCCATGGGCACGAAGCCCAGCGATGCGACCAGCGCGGTCATCAGCACTGGCCGCAGCCGCGTGGCGGCGCCCAGGCGGACCGCCTCGTCCAGCGGATGGCCTTCCGCCCTGAGCGACCGGATGAAGGACAGCATCACCAGCCCGTTCAGCACCGCCACGCCCGAGAGCGCGATGAAGCCCACGGCCGCGGAAATGGACAGCGGGATGCCTCGCAGCCACAGGGCCAGCATGCCCCCGGTCAGCGCGAAGGGGATCCCGGTGAACACGATCAAGCCGTCGCGCAGGTTGCCGAACATGGCGAACAGCAGCGCGAACACCAGCAGCAGCGAGATCGGCACGACCCATTGCAGGCGCTCGGTGGCGGACTGCAACTGCTCGAACGTGCCTCCCCACGCCGTCCAGTAGCCGGGCGGGATGCGCACCGACGCCTCGATGCTGTTCTGGGCATCCGACACGAAGGAGCCCAGGTCGCGGCCACGCACGTTGGCGCTGACCACGATGCGCCGCTTGCCGTCCTCGCGGCTGATCTGGTTGGGACCGGGCGCCAGTTCGAAACGGGCCAGCTCGGCCAGCGGCACGAAGGCCACGCGGGCCTGGCCCTCGCCCCGGGGCAACGCCACCGGCAGTCGCTTGAGCGCCTCGATGTCGCCCCGCACGTTGTCGGGCAGCCGCACCAGGATGTCGAACCGCCGGTCGCCCTGGAAGAAGATGCCCGCCTCGCGCCCGCCCACCGCGGTGGCGATGGTCTCCTGCACCTCGGCCAGGCTCACGCCGTAGCGCGCGGCCTTCTGCCGGTCGACCGCGATGGTCAGCATGGGCAGGCCGGCGGTCTGCTCGGCCTTGACCGCATCGGCGCCCGGCAGGCGCGCCATGACCGCCGCGATCTCGGCCGCCGTGCGTTCCAGCTGTGCCATGTCGTCGCCGAAGATCTTGACGGCGACGTCGCTGCGCACGCCCGAGATCAACTCGTTGAAGCGCATCTGGATGGGCTGCGTGAACTCGTAGTTGTTGCCCGGCACGCCCTCCACCACTTTCCGGATGGCGGCCACCACTTCCTCGTGGGAACGGCGCGGCTGCGGCCAGGCATCCTGCGGCTTGAGCATGACATAGGTGTCGGCGATATTGGGCGGCATGGGATCGGAGGCGATCTCGGCCGTCCCGATCTTGGCGAACACCCGTTCCACCTCGGGCACCTTGGCGACCTGCTTCTCCAGCTCCTCCTGCATCGCGATGGCCTGGGACAGGCTGGTGCCGGGTATGCGCAGCACCTGCACCGCCAGGTCGCCTTCGTCCAGGTTCGGGATGAACTCCGCGCCCAGCCGCGTCGCGACGGCCAGCGCCAGTGCCACGGCCACCGCGCCGAAGGTCAGCACCACCGGCGTGTTGGCCAGCGAGCGGCTCAGCAGCGGCTCGTACAGCCGGCGCGCGGCGGCCATCAGGCGGTTTTCCTTTTCCTGGACGCGGCCGTCCAGCAGCAGCGCCACGGCGGCCGGCACGAAGGTGATCGACAGGATCATCGCGCCCAGCAGCGCCAGCACCACGGTCATCGCCATGGGATGGAACATCTTCCCTTCCACGCCGGTCAGGGCGAAGATCGGCAGGTAGACGATCATGATGATGAGCTGGCCGAAGATCAGCGGCCGCCGCGCCTCCTTCGAGGCCTCGAATACTTCGCCGAAGCGTTCGGCGCGCGTCAGCGCGCGGCCCGCGGCGGCCTGGGCGTGCGCGATCCGCCGCACGCAGTTCTCGACGATGACCACCGCGCCGTCGACGATGATGCCGAAATCCAGCGCCCCCAGGCTCATCAGGTTGGCGCTGACCTTGTAGGACACCATGCCCGTGAAGGTGAACAGCATGGACAGGGGAATGACCATGGCCGTGATGAGCGCCGCCCGGATGTTGCCCAGGAACAGGAACAGCACGACGATGACCAGGATCGCGCCTTCCAGCAGGTTCTTCCTGACGGTGGCGATGGCCTTGTCGACCAGCGTGGTGCGGTCGTAGACCGTCACGGTCTTCACGCCCGGCGGCAGGGTCTTGTTGATGGCCGCGAGCCGTTCGTCCACGGCGCGGGACACGGCGCGGCTGTTCTCGCCGATCAGCATGAACACGGTGCCCAGCACCACTTCCCTGCCGTTCTCGGTGGCGGCGCCGGTGCGCAGCTCGCGGCCCATCTGCACGTCGGCGATGTCCCGCACGCGTATGGGCTGGCCCTGGGCCTGGCTGACGATGACCTCGCGGATGTCCTCCATGGACCCGACCTGCCCGGGCGCGCGCACCAGGTACTGCTCGCCGCCCCGCTCGATGTAGCCGGCGCCGACGTTGACGTTGTTGCGGTCCAGCGCCGTCACCACGTCCGCCAGCGTCAGGCCGTGGGCGGCCATGCGTTCCAGGTTGGGCGCGACGAGATACTCCTTCGCGTAGCCCCCTATGGTGTTGATGTCGGTCACGCCGGGCACCGTCCGCAGTTGCGGGCGTACCACCCAGTCCTGGATCTCGCGCAGGTCCGCCAGCGTGTAGGGGCTGCCGTCCGGCTTGCGCGCGTCCGGCGCGGCCTCGACCGTCCACATGTAGATCTCCCCCAGCCCGGTCGAGATCGGCCCCAGCGTCGGCGTGACGCCGGCCGGCAGGGCCTCGCGCGCTTCCTGGATGCGCTGGTTGACCAGTTGGCGGGCGAAGTGGATATCGGTGCCATCGCGGAAGATGACGGTCACCTGGGACAGGCCGTAGCGGGACAGCGACCGGGTCTGCGCAAGGCCGGGCAGTCCCGCCATGGTGGTCTCGACGGGATAGGTGATGCGCTGTTCGGTCTCCAGCGGCGAATAGCCCGGCGCGGACGTGTTGACCTGCACCTGGACGTTGGTGATGTCGGGCACCGCGTCGATGGACAGGCGGGTGAAGTTGTAGAGGCCCAGCGCGGCCATGCCGAACACCGCCAGCATGACCAGCCATCGTTGCTCGATGGCGAACCGGATGATCCGTTCGAACATGAGTGTCTTCCTGTCTGTCCGGTCTAATGGGTATGCTCGGCGCTGGCCTTGCCCAGCTCGGCCTTGAGCGTGAAGGTGTTGGTCTCGGCGTAGCGCGCGCCGGGAGCCAGGCCCTCGAGCACTTCCACCCGCATGCCGTCGCGGCGGCCGGTCTTCACCGGCTGCGCCTTGAAGCCGCCGGGCACAACGGTAAACACCACGCTGTCATCGCCCACGGTCTGGATGGCATCGGCGGGCACGGCCAGGGCAACGGCTTCCTCGCCGCGCAGTACCTTGACGGTGATGAAGAGCCCCGGACGCCAGGCCATGCCGGGATTGGCGAGCGTGACGCGGGCGGTGGCCGTGCGGGTCTGCGCGCCCAGCAGCGGACCGACATAGGACACGGTGCCTTCGGCCGTCTCGTTCAGGGCGGAAGAGGAAATGCTGACCTTCTCGCCGACGCGTACCGCCGCCAGGTCCTGCGGGGCGACGATGAACTCGGCCCAGACCGTGCCCAGGTCGGCGATGGTGAACACGGCGGTGGTGTCGCCCACTGCCTCGCCCATGGCCATGTGCTTCTCGACCACCGTGCCGTCGAAGGGCGCGCGCAGCTCGTACTGGTTCAGCGCGGGCGCCTGGCTCGTCGCGCCCACGGCCCGGAGCTTCTGCGCGGCGTTCTGCACCGCGATCCTGGCCTCTTCCCGCGCGGTGCGCGCCTGCAGGTAGTCCTGTTCGGCGGACACCCGCTCCTCCCACAGCTTCTTTTCGCGCGCGAAGGTTTCCTCGGCCAGGTCCTCGCGCTTGCGCGCGGCCAGCAGTTCGCTGCGCAGGTCCGACAGCGACGTGCTGGCGATCACGGCCAGCACCTGGCCCTTGCGGACCTGCTGCCCCAGGTCCGCCGACACACGTTCGACGATGCCTGCCAGCCGCGGCACGACATGGGCCGTGCGGTCCTCGTTGAAGCGTATCTCGCCCGGGAATTCGCGGGTCGGCCGCAGTACGCCGGGGCCGGCCTCGGCCGTGCGTATGCCGGCCGCCTGGACCTGGGCCTCGCTCAGCCTCACCAGGCCGTCCTCGGCATGCTCGTCGGCGGAGGCGCCGGCCGGCGCCTGGCCACCATGGCCGTGGCCGTCGCCCTCGCCATGCGGAGCGGGCCAGAACAGCACGCCTGCCACCGCCAGCGCGCCCGCGATCAGGATGGCCGCCATCGCGGCCTTTTGTTTGCTTGTCGTCGACATGACAGGATTCCTTCAGCGGCCCAGCACGCGATCGATCGCGATGGCGGCCTGGTAGGTGTCGGCCAGCACGGCCAGATAGCGGATGCGGGCCTGGAACAGCGTGCGCTGGGCGTCCAGCACATCCAGGAAGCCGGACTTGCCGGCCTCGAACCCGCGGGTGGCTGCTTCATAGGCCTCGCGAGCGCCGGGCAGCACCGTGCCGCGCAGCGCGTCGGCGCTCTTGCGTGCCAGTTCCAGTTGCGCGGATGCCTGGCGCAGTTCCTGCGCAAGCCTGACTTGCAGGGCACGATGCACGTCGCGTGCCTGGTCGGCCCGCACGGTGGCCTCGTACAGGTTGCCCTGGTTGCGGTCGAACAGCGGCAGCGGAATCGACACCCCCAGCAGGGTCTGGTTGCGCCCCAGTTCGTTGTTGCGCTGCGTGCCCGCCGTCAACCTCACGTCGGGATAGCGCTTGCTGCGCTCGACCCCGACCACGGCGTCGCGGCGTTCGATCTCCAACCGGTGCGCCGCCAGCTCGGGCGCCTGCTCCAGCTCCCGCAGCAGCGCATCGACGGGCGCGCGCGCGGGGAGTACGTCCAGGCTGCCCACGGCCTGGCCGAAGCGCGGATCGGGCTCGCCCCACAGCGACCCCAGCGCCCGCCTCGCTTCCTGCAAACGCGCCCGCGCCGCCTCGACCTCGAGGTCGGCGTTGGCCCGCTCGACGCGAGCCCGGGTCTCCTCCAGCGGCGGGACTTTGCCGGCCGCCACCCGCCGGGCCGCGATGTCGGCCGCCCGGGCCGCCACCTGCGCCGACCCGTTGGCCAGCGCCACGCCCTCCTGCGCGATCAGCAGGTCGAAGAAGGCGGCCACCGTGGCCGCGCGCAATTGCGCCCGGGCCCGCGTGAACTCGGCCACCGCCACGGTCTGCGCCCGCTCCGCGGCCAGGATGCGCGCGGAGCGCTTGCCGCCCAACTCGATGGGAATGCCCAGCTCCACGCTGGTGGTGCGCGAATCGCGCCGCGTATCCTCGACGGCGAAAGCGATGTCGGGATTGGGCAGGACGCGCGCCTGGACGACGCCGCCCTGCAAGGCCTCGGCCTCCTTGGCGGCAGCCGCCAGCGCCGGGTTGCCCGCGGCAGCCATGGCCAGCGCGGACTCCAGTGTCAGCGGACCGCCGGCGGCGGGCACCTGATCAAGAACGGGAACGGAAACGGGAACGGGATCGGGCCGCGGCTGGGCCGCGGCCATCGGGCTGGACAAGGCGGCCGCCAGCCCGAGCGGCCATAGAAGTCTGCGCATCGAATTGCACCAGGGAAACGGTTGCGTGAATTCGGCGAGACGAAAGCAACGAGTGGAACGGCTGCGTCTCGCCGGCTAGACGAGCGCACGCCATTGGGGGCGTTCAGGCAGCGAGACGGGCGCCGCGGCCAGGAAGGCTGGCGACGCGGGAGAAAGGGCGTGGGCGATGCCTGCCTTGGGCAGGTCCGGCGTGCCGGCCAGGACGGCCTGCAGCGCGATCATGTGGCAGACCACACAATCGGGATGCACGGCTTTCTTGGCGTCGCCCTTGTCGCCGGTGTCCTGGTGGACGTGTTCGTGGTGGCCGAAGTGGGCCTGGGCCACCGTGCCGGTTTCGTGCTGGCAATAGGCGGCCGCCGCCGCCCAGGTGAACTGGAACGGCAGGAAGGCGATCATCAGCAGGATGAACAGGCGGCGCATCTGGCCATTGTAGCCTCTGGCGCCGCTGCACGCCTGCGGCCGCTTGTCGCGGGCCGGGCCTGTTCCCGCCGGGAAGAGCCTCGCGCAGGCCGGAAACAGCCCTAGCGCAGCAGCCGGCTGCCGCTGTTGCGCGAGCCGGAACGGTCTCCGGTTCCCTGGGACTGCGTGCCCGTCGAGGAATCGCGCCCGCCGGAACCGGTGGCTCCACGGTTGGGCGGCTGGTTTTGCGCGCCGCCCTGCGTGGTGCTGCCCGGATAGCCGGCCCCATCGGTGCCCTGGCCCTGCTTGCCGGCGGACGAACCGCTGCTCTGGGCGTTGCCCGACGATCCCGACGGTCCGCTGTTCGCGCTGCCTCGCGTCGGGCTGTCGGAGCTGGACCCGCTGGGCGCATTGCTGCCGCCGCTCTGGCTGCTGCTGCCGCTCTGGCTGCCGCCGGCACCAGGTCCCGCCTGGGCCATGGCCAGCGGCGCCGCCAGGGCCATGCCCATGCAAAGCAGGATCTTTCTCGTAATGGGATGCGTCATGTCGTTCTCCTGAAAGCCCCTTTTCCAGCAGAAAACATGCCCGCCCTTCCCAGGGCCTGTTCACGCTGAAAGGAAGCGTGCACAGGCCGGGAATGGGCGCTAGAGGCCCAGCACGCGCTCCGCATTGGCGTGCATGACTTTATCCATCACCGCGTCGCTGTAGCCCAGTTCCTCCCACTCCTTGAGAATGCGCGCATAGGGCAGGCTGGGGTAATCGCTGCCGAACATGATCTTGTCCTGCAGACGGCCGCGGATGTCGACCTTGAGGTTGCCCGGGAAGTGCTTGGGCGCCCAACCCGACATCTCCCAATAGACGTTCCCCTTGTGCAGGGCCACGGCGGTGGTCTCGTCCACCCAGGGCCAGCCGGGATGCGCCATGATGATCTTCAGGTTGGGGAAATCGGCCGCCAGGTCGTCGATGGCGGCAGGATGGGCATGGCGTATGCGCGCGCCCATTCCTCCCGGCAGGCCGGCCCCCATGCCCGTGGTGCCGACGTCTATCATCACGGCCGCGCCCAGCGAGGCGATTTCCTCGAACAACGGGTAGTAGCGCGTGTCGTTGACCGCGAAGTGCTGCATGATGGGGTGGAAGTGAAAACCCATGAAGCCCAGTTCGCGCACCGCGGTTCGGGCCTGGCGTATCGCGATCTCGCCCTTGGCGGGCTCCAGCGCGCCCCAGCACTGGATGATGCGGCCGGGATGGCGTTTCCACATGCCGTGCACGTACTCGTTGGTGCAGGGCGGCGTGGCCACGGTGGTCTCCAGGTCCAGCGCGACCAGGCAGGCATCCACGCCGGCCGCGGCGAACTCGGCCACTACCTCGTCCTCGGGCTTGCCGACCCAGTTCCGCTTCCAGTAGGTGGCCAGGGCCTCGACGTACGGACCCTGGGCGTCGATCCAGGTCTGGGTGCCCGGATAGCAATGCAGATCGATGATGCGCATCTCGCGTCTCTCCTTCGCTCAGGCCGCGGCCGCCCTGGAGGCCACCATCTCGGCCAGGGATTTCTTGGACACCTTGCCGAAGGTGGACACCGGAAAATCGTCCAGCACCTCCAGCCGCTCGGGCAGCTTGAACTTGGCGATCTCGCGCGCCTTCAGGAAATCCACCAGCTCGGGCAGCGTCAGCGATGCGCCCGCCCGCAGCACCACGCACGCGCACATGCGCTCGCCCATGTCGGGGTCCGGCATGGGGACGCAGGCCACGTTCTGCACCGCGGGATGCATGAGTATCAGGTTCTCGATCTCTTCCGCGCTGATCTTCTCGCCGCCGCGGTTGATCAGGTCCTTCTTGCGGCCCTCGACGATGTAGTTGCCCGAGGGGTGCTGGCGCATGAGGTCGCCGGACCGGTAGAAGCCGTCGGGCGTGAACTGCCTCGCGTTGTACTCGGGCACGCCGAAGTAGCCGCGCAGCGTGTAGGGCCCCCGGCAGGACAGCTCGCCCACCTCGCCCGGTCCGACCTCGCGTCCCTCGTCGTCGATCAGCTTGATTTCGTCGTCGGGGCAGACCGGTCGGCCGCACGTTTCCATCATCACGTCCTCGGGATCGTCGTGGCGCACGAACATCAGCACGCCTTCTGACATGCCGAAGTTCTCCTGCACCAGCGCGGACGGAATGAGGCGACGGGTACGCGAGCGAACCTCGGGCTGCATGCGCTGCCCACCGCTCTGGATGAGCCGCAGCGAGGACAGGTCGTGGCGTCCGATGTCCGGATCGTTGATCAGGCGGATCAGCAGCGCCGGCACCACCTTGAGGTGCGTCACGCGGTGCTTCTCGATCAGCGCGAACATCTCGGCCGGACGGGTGTTCGCGTGCAGCACCACCTTGGCGCCGTTCAGCAGGAAGCCCTGTATGCCGGGACACGCCAGCGGCAGGTTGTGCGCGATGGGCAGCACCAGCAGCAGCACGGAACTGCCGTCCACCCGCGTGACCTCCGACGCGACCTTGGAGTTATAGGCGTAGTCGTTGTTGGTGCGCGGGATCAGCTTGGGGATGCCGGTCGTGCCGCCCGACAACTGGAAGATGCAGGGGTCCTCGGGATCGATGCGTATGTCGCGCAAGGCGGCCCGGTCTCCCGGAGCGGGGGTCTCGATCAGTTCGGGCAGCGAGTGCTCTCCCGGGCCCGCCGGGCCCAGCACCAGCCGCAGCCGCAGGCAGTCGTTCTCGTGCTGGATGCGGTCCACCACCGGACCGAAGGCGAAGTCGCCCTGCGACACGGGATAGACGCAGCAGCGCGCCTGCGACAGCCTGACGAACTGGCTGATCTCCTGGTAGCGATGGGTGACCAGCGCGGCGATGGGAATGGCGCCGATCTTCTGCAGCGCGAAATACAGGATCACGAACTCCGCCACGTTAGGCAGCGTGGGCACGACGCGATCCAGCGGCTTGAGCCCGAGCGCCAGCAGGTGCAGCGCCAGGTTGTCGCTCAGCCTGTCCAGGTCGGCGTAGGTATAGCAGCGGTCGCCGTCGACCAGCGCCACCTTTCCCGCATGGCGCGCGAACGCCTGCGCGAATTCCTGCGCCAGAGAACGATCCTGCCAGTAGCCGCGCTCGCGGTAGCGGCGGGCGAACTCGGGCGGAAAAGGAACGAATCCCTCGAGCATGGCGTCTCCTCAGGTCGAACTGGTGTAGCCGCCATCGATCACGACGATCTCGCCGGTGACGAAGCGGTTCGATTGGAGCAGGTTCAACATGGTCTCGGCCACGTCGTCGGCGGTCACGCAACGGCACAACGGCGTGGCGCGGGCACGCTTGCCCATGAGATCGTCGTACCGGTCTCCCAGCATGCGCTGCATCCAGTCGCCTTCCATCCAGCCTGGCGCGACGGCGTTCACGCGGATATCCGGTCCCAGGTTCCAGGCCAGGGTCTTGGTCAGGTTCACGACCGCCGCCTTGCTGGCGGCATAGGGCAGGGGCTGGGGCCCGGGCCTGAGCCCGACGATGCTGGCCGTGTTGACGATGGCCGGATCCGTGCCCTTCCTGAGCAGCGGCACCGCGGCGCGCGTGACCTGGAAAAGCCCCCGCACGTTCACGGCGAAGGTGCGGTCCCACTCGCCCATGTCCAGGCTGTCCAGGTCGCGGACCTTCCAGGCCGCCGTCGTGCCGGCATTGTTGACCAGGGCGTCCAGGTGGCCGAACCGGTCGCCGACGGCGCGCATCATCTCGCGCACCGCGGCATCGTCGGCCACGTCGCACTGGAGCAGCATCGTGCGGGCCCCCAGGGCAGCCGCCTCGCTGGCCACTTCGCTGGCGGCCTTCGCGCTGGATGCATAGTTGATCGCCACGTCGTACCCGGCGCGCGCCAGGGCCAGGACCGCGCTGCGGCCGATACCGGTCGCGCCGCCGGTGACCAGCGCCTTTCTTCTCTCGTTCATCTGCATTTCCATCGTGGTTTGATCGGACGGCCAGGCCTATTGCGGCTGAATCGCCAGTTCCTGCACCGTGTTCTTCCAGACCGCCTGCTGGCCGCGCACGAAGGCCTGGAGATCGGCCGCGCTGCCATGCATGGGGTAGACGCCCAGGTCGGCCAGGCGCGAGACCAGCTCCTTGTCATCCAGCAGGCGATTGATGTCGGCATTGATCCGTTCGACGACCGGGCCGGGCGTTCCGGTGGGCGCGAACAGCGCGAACCAACCCAGCGACTCGAAACCCGGCAGGGTCTCGGCCACCGTGGGCACCGACTCCAGGCCCGGCAACCGCTGCGGCGAGGTCACCGCCAGGGCTCGCATCTTGCCGGCCTTGACGTGCTGGACCAGGGCCGGGATGCCGTCGATGGTCAAGGCCGCCTCGCCCGCCAGCACCGCGTTGATGGCGGCCGGCGACCCCGCATAGGGCACGGTGAAGAGCTGGAAACCGCCGGCCCGCGCCAGCATCTCGCCGGTCAGGTGCGGCACCGAGCCAGCCTGTGCCGCCGCGAAATTCAACGTTCCCGGCCTGGCCTTGCCTTCCCTCGCCAGGTCGGCCACCGAACGGATGGCGGACGTGCCGGGCACCACCACCATCATGGGGCTGGTGCCCACCGCGGCCACGGGCACGATGTCGCGATCCACGTCATACTGCGGCTGCTTGTAGAGCAAGGGCGTGAGTACCGCCGCGGCGGCGGGCACGAACCCCACCGTGTAGCCGTCGGCCGCGGATCGCGCCAGCGTCGACATGCCCGGAATGCCACCGGCGCCTGGCTTGTTCTCGACATACACCGACTGCCCCCAGGCGTGCGAGAGCCGGTCCGCGACCAGCCGTGCCACGACGTCGGGCGCGGCCCCGGGCGGGAACGGCACGATCATCCTGACCGGCTTGACGGGCCAGGTCTGGGCCCGTGCATCCTGAATCAACGACAGGGCGACGGCGAACCCTGCCGCCCATGCCAGCAGCCGGCCGTGCCGGCCCAAGGCCATGATGCGTTGCATGCTTGTCTCCTGCGCGTGCTATCAAGTTTTTCTGGTGAACGCGAGGTGACTGTAGAGAAGTGGCGGTGCTACGGACAAGATGTCAAAATCCCATGAGTGATTCGATTTTGATATCCATGAAACTCAATCAACTGCGGGATCTCGTGGCCATCGTCGAACATGGCGGATTGCGCGCCGCCGCCCGCCGGCTGGGCGTGGCGCAGCCGCTGCTCACCCGCAGCGTGCGCGGCCTGGAAAAGGAACTGGGCACGCCGCTGTTCGAGCGCCAGGCGCGCGGCATGGTCCTGACGCCGCTCGGCCGGCTGTTCCACGAACGCGCGCGCGGCATGGTCAACGAACTGCGCCGGGCGCGCGACGAACTGGCGCAGGCCCAGGGTTCGGGCGCCGGCACGGTCATCGCCGGCCTGTCCATCATGCCGCACATGGGCCTGCTGCCCCGCGCCCTGCCCGCCTTCCGGCGGCGCTATCCCCAGGTCTACCTGCAACTCATCGAAGGACTGTTCCCCGACCTCGAATCGCAGTTGCGCAGCGGCGCCATCGACTTCTACCTGGGCGCCGCGCCCGGCACCGTGCCGGCCGGCTTCATCGTCGAACGACTGTTCTCCAATACCCGCGCCGTGGTCTGCCGCAAGGGGCATCCGCTGGCGCGCTCGCGTTCGCTCAAGGCGCTGGCCGGCGCCGAATGGGCCCTGCCCTCGACCGACTACGACAATCAGGACGACCTGGCGCGGCTGTTCCAGGAATACGGCCTGCCTTCGCCGCGCGTGGCGCTCCAGGCCCGCACAGCGCTGTCGATGATGGTCGCGCTGGCCAACAGCGACCTGCTGGCGCTGCTGCCGGTGCAATGGCGGGAATTCGACCTGACGCGCGATTCGCTGCAGGTGATCGCCGTGCGGGAAAGCCTGCCCGCGCCCGACATCGTGCTGATCCGGCGAGCGGAGATGCCCATGACGCCGGCGGCCGAGCACTTGTGCGATCTCATGCAGCGCAATGCGCCATCCCTCCAGCCCACGCGGGGCCGCGCATGATACGCAGGCACATCGAAGCGCAGGTGCTGGGCCTGACCGGACTGGCGCTGGGCGGCATCGACTTCGAGCATCCGCGCGGCGATCCTGGCCTGTTCGGCCCCGGCTCGGCCTGCTGGAAGGTGCACGGCGATTTCACCTCCATGCTCATCGGCGGCATCGCCGCGCTGCTGATGCAGATGCTGCATCCCCTCGCGCTCGCCGGCGTATGGGATCACTCCAACTTCCGCCAGGACATGCTGGGCCGCCTGCGCCGGACCGGCCAGTTCATCTCGGGCACCACCTATGCCGCCACGGCGGATGCGGAGCGGCTGATCGCGCGCGTGCGCGGCATCCACGAACAGGTGCGCGGCACGGCTCCCGACGGCCGTCCCTACGCGGCCGACGACCCCGACCTGCTGACCTGGGTCCACGTGGCCGAGGTCAGCAACTTCCTGGCGGCGCACCTGCGCCATCGCGACCCCACGCTGTCCGGCGCGGAACAGGACCGCTACTACGACGAGATCGCGCTGATCGCGCTGCGCCTGGGCGCCCGCGAGGTCCCCCGTTCACGCGCCGAAGTGGCCGCCTATCTCGCGCGCATGCGGCCACAACTGGTGTGCGACGACCGCACCCGCGAGATCGCCCGTATCCTGTTGTCGCATCCCCCGGCCGTCAGCCCGCTGGCGCGGCCGGTAAGCCGGTTCATGATGGAAGCCGGCACGGCCTTGCTGCCCGGCTGGGCCGCCGACATGCTGGAACTGCGGCGCCCCGCATGGCGCGTGCAGGCGGCCGGCGCCGCGATCGGCGGCATCGCGCCGGTCCTGCGCTGGGCCGTGCGCAACGGCTCGGCGCACCGGGCCAAGCGCCGCATGGGACTGCTTCCTCCCTCCTCCGACGGGCTTTGACGGGCGGCACGCGAATGTCTAACATATATTCCATATAGAAATTTGCTTATTTCTTTAAGAAATATATGATCTTCCGCCAGTTCTTCGATGCCGACTCCAGCACCTACACGTACCTCCTGGCATCCCGCCGCGGGGGCGAGGCGCTGATCATCGATCCGGTCAAGGAACGCCTGGACCACTATCTGCAAGCCATCCGCGAACTGGACCTGCGCCTGGTTCACGCCATCGACACCCACACCCACGCCGACCACATCACCGCGCTGGGCGACCTGCGCGACGCCACCGCCTGCACCACCATCATGGGCGAACGCTCGCGCGCCGAGTGCGTCTCGCGCCAGGTCGGCGACGGCGAGCTGCTGCGTGTCGACGGCATCACGCTGCAAGCGCTCTATACCCCCGGACACACCGACGAATCCTTCAGCTTCGTGCTGGAACCGACCGCGCCTCGTGCCGTCTTCACCGGCGATGTACTGCTGATCCGCAGCACGGGCCGCACCGATTTCCAGGCCGGCGACGCCGGGCTGTCCTGGCACTCCATCGTCGACCGCCTGTTCGCGCTGCCCGACGACACCACGGTCTACCCCGCGCACGACTACAAGGGCTGGACCGCCTCCAGCATCGGCGAGGAAAAGCGGCACAACCCCCGCCTGGCGGGCAAGACGCAAGCCCAGTATGTCGAGATCATGGACAACCTGAACCTGCCCAACCCGCGCCTGATGGACGTCGCCATACCGGCCAACCTGGCCTGCGGCCAGGCGCCGGCCGCCTGATCCGCCGGCTGGCGTCCCGGAGCCGGGCGATCCAGGGCCCCGGGGGCCGTGCCCCCCATGCCCATCCCGCAGGGCATCCATGAAGGCCTATCATGGGACGTCAACCGATCGAGTCCCATGACCACGCTGCTCGTCCACCATGAACTCAACCGCCACGGCCGCGACTTCGCGGTCGGGGACATCCATGGCCATTTCACGCGGCTGCGGACCGCGCTGGACCATGCCGGCTTCGATCCCGCCATCGACCGGCTTTTCAGCGTGGGCGACCTGGTCGACCGGGGGCCGGAATCCGAGCAGGCGCTGGACTGGCTGGCCCTGCCCTGGTTCCATGCGATACGCGGCAATCACGAAGACATCGCGATACGCTACGCCAGGGGCAACCCCGTCGACCAGACCAACTACATCGCCAACGGCGGAGCCTGGTTCGTGACGCTGCCCCTGGCGCGGCGCCGGATCTACGCCGAGGCCTTCGCCCGCCTGCCGCTGGCCAGGGAGATCGAGACGCCGGCGGGGCTCGTGGGCATCTTGCACGCGGACAGCCCGGTGCGGGACTGGAGCAGGCTGTGCTGGTCGCTGCGGCTGTGGCGCGCGGCGCGGGACCGCGCGATGTGGTCGCGCGCCCGGCTGCAAGACGAAGATGCCGGCGGCGTTGCCGGACTGCGCGCGCTGGTGGTGGGCCACACTCCGGTGGAAGATCCCGTCGTGCTCGGGAACGTCCATCACATCGACACGGGCGGATGGATGCAGGACGGCCGCTTCACGCTGCTGGACCTTGCCACGCTGCGGGCCCCGGCCATGCGCTAGACTGGTTCCTGCCGGACGCCGTACGGCGACAGGAGGGCATCCATGCAGTCGACGACTCCCTGCCCCTATTCCTTCGAGGCCTTCCCGCCGGGCATCGCCCCGCAGACCGGAACACGCGCGGCCATCACCTCGGATTACCGGCGGGCGGAACACGAGATGGTCGGACGCCTGCTGGACGAGATCGGCCCCTCGTCCGACGACGGACCGGTCATGGATCTCGCGTGGCGGCTGGCGTCCACGCTGCGCGACGAGTCGGCACGCCAGGCGACCGAAGGGCTGGCGCAGATGCTGCTGCAGGAGTTCTCGCTCTCGTCCGAGGAAGGCATCGCGCTGATGTGCCTGGCGGAGTCGGTCCTGCGCATACCGGACACCGCCACCCGGGACGCGCTCATCCGCGACAAGATCAGCAAGGGCCGATGGTCGGCCCACCTGGGGCACAGTCCGTCGCTGTTCGTCAATGCCGCCGTCTGGGGGCTCCTGCTGACCGGCCGGCTGTATGCCGCCCACCAGGGATCGGGCCCGCAGGCGGCGCTGGCCGGCCTGGTCGAGAAAGGCGGCGAGCCACTGGTACGGCGGGCAGTCGATGCCGCCATGCGCCTGCTGGGCGACCAGTTCGTCGCGGGCCGCACCGTGGAACAGGCGCTGGACCGCTCGCGCGCCCAGGTGGCACGGGGCTACACCCATTCCTATGACATGCTGGGCGAGGCGGCCATGACCGAGGCCGACGCCCTGCGCTACACGGCCGCCTACGAACACGCGATCCACCGCATCGGCGCCTCGTGCCGGGACGGCACGCCCTACGAAGTCCCCGGCATCTCGATCAAGCTGTCGGCCCTGCACCCGCGCTACGCACGCAGCCAACAGGCACGGGTACAAGGCGAACTCTACCCCCGCCTGCTGTCGCTCGCGCGCGCGGCGCGCGGCCACGGCATGGGTCTCAACATCGACGCGGAAGAGGCCGCGCGCCTGGATCTGTCGCTGGACCTGCTCGAACGCCTGTGCGGAGAACCAGACCTGGAAGGATGGAACGGCCTGGGCTTCGTCGTGCAGGCCTACCAGAAGCGCAGCCTGCGCCTGATCGAACACCTGGTGACCCTGGCACGCCGCGGCGGCCGCCGGCTCATGGTGCGCCTGGTCAAGGGCGCGTACTGGGACAGCGAGATCAAGCTCGCCCAGGTCCAGGGCCTGCAGGACTACCCGGTGTTTACGCGCAAGCCCCATACCGACATCGCCTATCTCGCCTGCGCGCGCAGGCTGCTGGCGGCGACCGACGCGGTGTTCCCGCAGTTCGCGACCCACAACGCCCATACCCTGGCGGCCGTCTACCATCTGGCCGGGCCGCAAGGCTTCCGCCCCGGACAATACGAATTCCAGTGCCTGCACGGCATGGGCGAGCCCCTGTACGACCAGGTCGTCGGCGCGGCGCGGGATGGCGGCCTGGGGCGTCCCTGCCGCATCTACGCGCCGGTCGGCCCGCACGACACGCTGCTGGCCTACCTGGTGCGGAGGCTGCTCGAGAATGGCGCGAACACCTCGTTCGTCCATCGCGTGGCTGATCACGTCCTGCCGCTGGAAGCCGTGATCGTGGACCCGGTCGCGGCCGCCCGCGACATCGGCGCCGGGGGCGGCTCCGTGGGTGCGCCCGACCCGCGCATTCCCCTGCCGCCGAACCTGTACGGCGCCGAACGCGTCAACTCGCGCGGGCTGGACTGGTCCGACGAAGCCTGCCTGTTGCAACTGTCGCATCGGCTGGCGGGCGCGGCCGGACGCACCTGGCTGGCCCGCCCCCTGCTGGACGACCAGGCCGCGCCCGGGCCCCTCCTCGAGATTCGCAGCCCCGCCCATCGCGGCGATCTGGTCGGCCATGTGCAGGAAGCCTCGCCCGCCGATCTCGAACTCGCGCTCGTGCGCGCCGGCCATGCCGCACGCCTCTGGCGCGACACGGCCCCCGCCGAGCGCGCGGCCATCCTGCGCCGCGCGGCCGACGGCATGGAGGACGAACGCGAGGCGCTGGCGGCACTGATGGTGCGCGAGGCGGGCAAGACCTTGCCCAACGCCTTCGGCGAAGTGCGCGAGACCGTCGACTTCCTGCGCTACTACGCCGCGCGCGCCACCGACGGCTTCGACGGCGCCCTTCACCGGCCGCTGGGTATCGTGGCCTGCATCAGTCCATGGAACTTCCCGCTGTCCATTTTCACCGGACAGGTGGCGGCCGCGCTGGCGGCCGGCAATACGGTGGTGGCCAAGCCGGCGGAACAGACTCCCCTGATCGCCGCCGAGGCCGTGCGCATCCTGCGCGCGGCGGGCGTTCCACCGGGCGCGCTGCAGATGCTGCCGGGGCGCGGCGCATCCATCGGCGCCGGCCTGGTCGCCGACGCGCGCGTGCAGGGCGTGCTGTTTACCGGGTCGGCGGAAGTGGCCCGGGACATGCGGCGCGTGCTGGCCGAGCGGCTGGGCAGCGACGGCAGGAGCATTCCGCTGATCGCCGAGACCGGCGGACTGAACGCCATGATCGTCGATTCGTCCGCCCTGCCCGAGCAGGTGGTCGCCGACGTGATGGAATCGGCATTCGACAGCGCCGGCCAACGCTGCTCGGCCCTGCGCCTGCTGTGCCTGCAGGAGGACGTTGCCGACCGGATCCTGGCCATGTTGCGCGGCGCCATGGACGAATACCGCATCGGCCGGCCCGACCGCCTCGAGACCGATGCCGGGCCGGTCATAGACGAAGCCGCGCGGGACGACATCGAGCGCCACGTCGCGGCCATGCGCGATGCCGGCCGCCCGGTCCACCGCTCGGGCCGCCTGGACGCGGAAGAATGCCGGCAGGGATGTTTCGTCGCGCCGACGCTGATCGAGCTGGAACGGCCGGACCAATTGCGCCGCGAGGTGTTCGGGCCGGTACTTCACGTGGTGCGCTTCGCGGGGCGGCATCTCGACAGCCTGCTGGAACAGGTGAACGACCTAGGCTACGGTCTCACGCTGGGCCTGCACACCCGCATCGACGACACGGTCGCGCGGGTGCTCGACCGGGCGCGCGTGGGCAACGTCTACGTGAACCGCAACATGATAGGCGCCGTCGTCGGCGTGCAGCCCTTCGGCGGCGAGGGCATGTCGGGCACCGGCCCCAAGGCGGGCGGGCCGCTGTATCTTCCGCGCCTGTTGTCCTCGGCCCCGCCCGACATCGCGATACGCGCGCTGGCCCCGCATCCTCCGGCTCCCGCCTGGCTGCAACCCACCCGCCCCGCCCGGCCGCTTGCCGCCCTGTGGGACTGGGCCCGCGACCAGGGCATGGCGGAGCTGGCCGACCGCTGCGCGACCTACGCCGCGCGGCTGCCCGAGATCGCCGCGGCCACCCTGCCCGGCCCCACCGGACAACTCGACGTCTACGCGCTACGTCCGCGCGGCAGAGTGTTGTGCATCGCGGACGAGACCTCCGACCTGCTGGCCCAGCTGGCGGCGGCGCTGGGCACGGGCAATGAAGCGCTCTGGCAGGCCGGCCACCAGACGGCAGCATTGCACGCGTCGCTGCCGGCCGGCGTCGCCGGCCACGTGGCCGTGGCCGATCCCGCCGCATCGTCGTTCGACGCGGTCCTCGTCCATGCCGTGGGCAATCGCCTGAAATCCATCTTGCGCCAGCTTGCCCGCCGCGCGGGCGCGATCGTGCCGGTAGTGGACCTGGCTCCGGGAGACGCGGCCATTCCGCTCGAACGTCTGCTGGTCGAACGATCGGTCAGCATCAACACCGCCGCGGCGGGCGGCAATGCCAGCCTGATGACGATGGGTTAGGGCCGAGGGCTCAGGCGCGCATGTAGGCCCAGCCCTCGGCCTGCCGCCGCGCGATGTGCAGCACCGCGGCCTCGACCACGGCGATGCCGGCCGGCGCCTCCAGCCCATTGGCCGCCAGCGTGTTTGCGCAAAGCCGAAGATGGACGTCGGTGGCATCGGGCTGGCCCAGGGCGGCCGCGACGGCGCCCGCGTTGGCCACCAGTTCGACCTGGGCCTGGCCGTCGGCCTTGAGCAGGTTGGCCAGGTTGCGCCGCCCCCGCTCCAGCGCCGCGGGCGTGGGCGCATGGATGACGAGCCTGAGGGCCGGCATGGTCAGTCCACTCCCAATTGCGCCGACAAGTGGGCCACATAGCGGCCGAAGTCGGCATGGCCGCGGTCGCGCGACCTGGGCAGGTCGATCACCAGGTTCTCGGCCACGTTCGCGGGACGCCCTCCCAGCACCACGACGCGGTCGGCCAGGAACACCGCCTCGTCGATGTCGTGGGTGACGAACATGATCGCCGCGTGCGTGGACTGCCAGATCCGCATCAGTTCGGCCTGCAGGTGGCGGCGGGTCAACGCGTCCACCGCGCTGAAGGGCTCGTCCATCAGCAGGATGTCGGGCTTGACCGCGAGCGCGCGCGCGATGCCCACGCGCTGGGCCTGGCCGCCGGACAACTGGTGCGGCCAGCGGTCGGCGAACTCGGCCAGCCCCGTCATCCGCAGGGCCTCGTCCACCCGGCCGCGCTTTTCGTCGGCATCGATGTCCAGGGTCTCGAGGCCATAGGCCACATTGCCGGCCACGGTGCGCCAGGGCAGCAGCCGGCCGTCCTGGAACACCACGGCCCGGCGGCGCCGGCCCGCGCGCTGCGGCAGGCGGAAGTGCATCTGCCCCGCCGACGGCGCGATCAGGCCGGCGGCGGTGCGCAGCAGCGTGGACTTGCCCACGCCCGAGCCGCCGACCACGGCCAGGAACTCGCCCTTGGCGATGTCCAGGGACAAGTCCTGGATGACGGGCCCGGGCGCGCCGGGATGGGTATACGAGAAACGATCGAATTCGATTACGGCCGCCACGACAGCACCCTTTTTTCCAGCCACCCGTAGCCCAGGTCGCAAATGGCGTAGACCAGCGATATGGCCAGCATGTAGACGACGACCGCCTCGTAGGCGCCCACGCCCGCCGCGGCGTTCATTTCCTGTCCCATGCCCGGCACCCCCAGCAGTTCGGCCGCGATCAGCGTCATCCATGCCTGGCCGATGCCGGTGCGCACGCCCGCCAGCGTGCCGGGCGCGATGGCGGGCAGCGTGATGCTGACAGCGCGCCGCCAGTAGCTGCCCTGCCCGAAGCTGCGCGCCAGTTCATAGAAGCGGGGATCGATGTTGCGAACCGCGCTGTAGGTGGCGAAGTAGTTCACCCAGAACACGCCGATGGCGATGACGAAGGCGGCGCCGGCGTGGCTGACCTTGAACCAGGCGATGGCGAACACCACCCAGGCCAGCGGCGGAATGGGCCGCAGCACGCGGGCCAGGTAGGCCTGGAACAGGTCGAAGCGCCGTATCGTCGCAGCGGCCAGGCCGACGGCGATGCCGGACACGGTGCCCAGCGCCAGGCCCCAGAAGTAATGGATGAGGCTGGAGCCGACGGCGGGCAGCAGGCGGCCCGAGGTCCATTCCTGCGCCAGCGCGTCGGGCAGCGCGAACGGATCGGGCAGCGTACCGGGATTGACCCAGCGGAACACGCCCGCCGCCTTCCACAACAGCACGAAGACGACGATGCCCGCCACGCCGTAGGCCGCGCGCACCGGCCACCCGGGATTCTTGACCATCATGGACGGCGCGCCGGGTTAGCGCTTGCCGGCGACGGCGTCATAGAAACGCGTGTCGAACAGCTTGGTCACGTCCACCGCGGGACCCTCCAGCGTGCCGGTCTCGGACTGGAACTTCTGCAGCACCAGCGTCGCCGGCACGATGACATTGGGATCGGCCTCGAACTGCCCCTTGGAATTGCGGATCGACTTCTCGACCAGGTCCACCGGCAGGCGGCCGCCGCCCACGTATTTCTGCACCAGGGGCGCGGCCTTGGCCGGATCGGTATCCAGCAGCCGGGTCGCCGCGACATGGGCGGCCACCAGCGACTTCACCAGTTCTGGCTTCTCGCTGATCAGCTTCTCGCGCACCAGCAGTACCGCGCCGGGCTGGCGCGGGAACAGGTCGGAGCCGCGCGCGACGACGCGGGCCTTAGGCGCGCGGGTCAGCACGGTGGTCACGGTGGGTTCGAGGATCACGGCGCCGTCCACCGCGCCGGTCAGCAGGGTCTGCTGCATCTGCGCCTCGCCCTGGTAGATCAGCTTGAAGGACGCGGGATCGACCTTGATGCGATTGCGCAGCCAGTATTGCAGGGCGGCCTCGGGCACCGCGCCCTTGGGATAGCTGGCGATGACGGGCTGGCGCCCCTTGTCCTTGGCGAAGCGGGAGAAGGCCGTGGCGGGATCGCCGGAGGCGAAATAGGGGGCGAGATCGCCCATGGCGACGAAGCTGACCTGTTCGACGATGTTGGAGGCGACGACCTTGATGTCGGCGCCCTTGCCGCGCGCCACCAGGGCTGGCCCGATGCCGACGTAGGCGATGTCGAGCTGCCCCGCCAGCAGGGCCTGCACCAGCGCCGGTCCGCTCTGGAACTGGACCAGCTTGGCCGGACCGCCGTCGGCCGGCAGGGTGCCTTGCTCGCGCGCGATGAACAACTGCGCGTCGGGCAGGATGGGCAGGTAGCCGATCTCCAGCGGCGCGGCCGCCGCCGTCTGGAGAGAAGCCGAAGCGAGGCCGACGGCCAGCGCGGCGGATGCGAAGAAACGTTTCATGGTGTTCAGAACCCGGAGTGATATCGAGCAGATTCTATATATTGTATTTAAATGTTTTTGACTGACTTAACAACTAAAAGAAATAAGCTTAAGCCCCTGCCGGCGTGGTATGTTGTGCTCATCACGCACCTTCTACATGCGGCCCCGCGCCGCTCGGGAGGAGGAAAGCCGGCCTGCCAGCCAGGCCGCGCCGACCGATGGTATGAACGCGAAGGCTCGCACAGCGCATGCTCCTGCCGGCCCGCCCACCCGGGCCGCGCGACCATGCTTCGGCCCGGGCCGCGCCGCCGCCTCCTCCAGCCTGCCGCCTACCCCTTTCGCCGTTACGCGGCCCGTCCATCCGACCGGGCCTTCAAGGCGCCATGCGGACGCCATCCGCCGCCCCGCGCGGCCGGTTGCCCCGCGCTACCCCCTTGCGCGCCCAACCCTGGACAGCGAGTGCATCATGAGCGCACATCCCGTCGAGACCGTCCTGACCCTGGACGACAAATACACACGGCCGCGCGGCCGCGTCTACATGACCGGCACCCAGGCGCTGGTGCGCCTGATGCTGGCGCAGAAGCAGCGCGATGAAGCGGCCGGGCTGAACACCGCGGGCTTCGTCTCGGGCTACCGGGGCTCGCCGCTCGGGTCGGTGGACCTGGAGATGTGGAAGGCCGCCCGGCACCTGGAGGCCCATCGCATCAAGTTCGTGCCCGGGCTCAACGAGGAACTGGCGGCCACCGCGGTCTGGGGCACGCAGATGGTCAGCCTGGACGCCCGGGCCACCGCCGACGGCGTGTACGCGCTGTGGTACGGCAAGGGCCCGGGCGTGGACCGCTGCGGCGACGTGTTCAAGCACGGCAACATCGCGGGCTGCTCGCGCCATGGCGGCGTGGTGCTGGTGGCCGGCGACGACCACGCCTGCAAGTCGTCCACCCTGCCCCACCAGAGCGAACACGCGTTCATCGCGGCCATGATCCCGGTCCTGAATCCGGCGGGCGTGCGCGAGCTGATCGAGTTCGGCCTGCACGGCTATGCGATGTCGCGCTACTCCGGATGCTGGGTGGGGCTGAAAGTCGTCAGCGACACGGTGGAGTCGTCCACCTCCATGGACATCGATCCCATGGCGGTCGACATCCGCGTGCCCGACACCTATCCCATTCCGGAAGGCGGCTTCCACATCCGCTGGCCGGACCCGCCGCTGGAACAGGAGAACCGCCTGCAGCGCGAACGCCTGTACGCGCTGCTGGAGTACGTGCGGCAGAACGGGCTGAACCGCCAGGACTGGTTCGTTCCGCGGGCCAGGCTGGGCATCGTGACCACCGGCAAGAGCTACCTGGACGTGCGCGAGGCCCTGGCCATGATGGGCATCGACGAGGAAGCCGCGCGTTCCATGGGGTTGCGGCTGCTGAAGATAGGCGTGTCCTGGCCGCTGGAGCCCGAGTGCATCTGCGAGTTCGCCGAAGGCCTGGACGAGATCCTGGTGGTCGAGGAAAAGCGCCAGATCATCGAATACCAGATCAAGGAACATCTCTACAACGCCTCCATTTCCGCCCGCCCGCGCGTGGTCGGCAAATACGACGAGACCGGAGAATGGGTGCACGTGCCGCACGACGGCATCCTGCTGTCGCCCAACGGCGAGCTGACGCCGGCCGCCATCGCCGGCGTGATCGCCTCGCGCATCGCCAAGGTGATCGGCCGCGAGGCCCTGGACGCCCGCGCGCTGCCCTACCTGGACGCGCGCAAGCCGCCGGAGGGCTACACCCGCGCGGCTCCCGGCGCGCCGCAGCGGCTGCCCTACTTCTGTTCGGGCTGCCCGCACAACACGTCCACCAGGGTTCCCGAGGGCTCGCGCGCGGTGGCGGGAATAGGCTGCCACTACATGGCGCAATGGATGAACCGCCATACCGAGACCTTCACGCAGATGGGCGGCGAAGGCGCGACCTGGATCGGCCAGGCCTTCTTCACCGACACGCCCCATATCTTCGCGAACCTTGGCGACGGCACCTATACGCACTCCGGGTCCCTGGCCATCCGGGCCGCGCTCGCGGCCGGCGTGAACATCACCTACAAGATCCTCGTCAACGACGCGGTCGCCATGACCGGCGGCCAGCCTGTCGAGGGCGCGCCCACCGTGCCGCAGATCCTGCAGCAGATGGTGGCCGAGGGCGTGCCCCACATCCATCTCGTGAGCGACGAACCGGATGCGCTGCGCGAGCTTCCGGGCCTGCCGGCGGGCATCGCCATCAGCCATCGCGACCGCATGGACGACATCCAGCGCGAACTGCGCGAGAAACCCGGCGTGTCGGTCATCGTCTACGTGCAGACCTGCGCCGCCGAGAAGCGCCGCCGCCGCAAGCGCGGCAAGCTGGCCGACCCTGCGCGCCGCGTACTCATCAACGAGGAAGTCTGCGAGGGGTGCGGCGATTGCGGCGTGCAGTCGAACTGCGTGTCCATCCTGCCTCTGGAGACGCCGCTGGGCCGCAAGCGCACCATCGACCAGAGTTCGTGCAACAAGGATTTCTCGTGCGTGAAAGGGTTCTGCCCCAGCTTCGTCACGGTCGAGGGCGGCGCGCTGCGCAAGCCGGCGGCGCGGCAGGTGACATCGCCGCGGGACCTGCCGGCACCGGACCTGCCCGGACTGGAACAGGCCTGGAACATCGTCGTGACCGGCGTGGGCGGCACCGGCGTGGTCACGATAGGCGCGCTGATGGGCATCGCCGCCCACCTCGAGGGCAAGGGCGTCATCGTGCTGGACATGGCCGGGCTGGCGCAGAAAGGCGGCGCGGTGATGTCGCACGTGCGGCTCGCC
Organism: Pigmentiphaga daeguensis; assembly: GCF_039523035.1. Classification (NCBI taxonomy): domain Bacteria; kingdom Pseudomonadati; phylum Pseudomonadota; class Betaproteobacteria; order Burkholderiales; family Alcaligenaceae; genus Pigmentiphaga; species Pigmentiphaga daeguensis. The sequence continues at coordinate 91,688 of NZ_BAAAEN010000013.1, forward strand.
GCCACCCCCGCCGCGCTGCACGCCACGCGGGTTCCCGCCCGCCAGGCCGACGTCGTGCTGGGCTGCGACCTGATGGTCGCCTGCGGCCAGGACGCCATCGACATGATGGCCAGGACCCGCACCCGCGCGGCGCTGAACCTGGACGTATCGCCCACCGGCGCCTTTACCCAGGACCCCGACTGGCACGCCTCGCCCGAGGCCATGCTGCAACGCGTGCGCGATGCGGCCTGGCAGACCGACGCGGTGGATGCCACCGAGATCGCCACCGGCCTCCTGGGCGACGCGATCGCCACCAACGTCTTCATGCTGGGCTATGCATGGCAGAAGGGCTGGATCCCCCTGCGCGAGGACTCGCTGATGCGGGCGATCGAACTGAACGCCACGGCCGTGGAGATGAACAAGGCCGCGTTCGCATGGGGCCGGCAGGCCGCGCTGGACCTGCCGGCGGCCAGCGTCGCCGCCGGGCTCAAGCGGCCCGGCACGGTGGTAATGATGCCGCCCCGGCCGTACTCGCTGGATGCCCTGCTGGCCGACCGCACGCAGCGGCTCGCCCGCTACCAGAACGCCGCCTATGCCGCCCGCTACGAAACCTTCGTGCGCGAGATCGCCGCCCTGGAAGAGGAACGGGTCTCGGGCAACCGGCTGGCGCGCACGGTCGCGGCCAGCCTCTACAAGCTCATGGCCTACAAGGACGAGTACGAGGTCGCCCGGCTGTTCGTCGAAACCGGCTTCGCCGAACGCGTCGCGCGCCAGTTCGAAGGCGACTACCGCCTGCGCTTCCACCTGGCGCCGCCTCTGTTCGCGCGCCGGGACGCGCACGGCCATCTGGTGAAGCAGGCCTACGGCCCATGGGTGCTGACGGCCTACAAATGGCTGGCCCGGGCGCGCCGGCTGCGCGGCACGCCTTTCGATCCGTTCGGCTACCTGCCCGAGCGGCGCGCGGAGCGGGCGGCGATCGGCGGCTACCAGGCCTTGATGCGGGAGATCGCCGCCACGCTTACTCCCGAACGCCTGCCCGTGGCGCTCGAACTGGCCCGGCTTCCGCAGGAAGTGCGCGGCTTCGGACACGTCAAGGAGGAGAACGCGCGCGTTGCCCGCATCAAGCAGGAGCGCCTGCTGGCCCGGTACGCCGAGCCCCCCGGCTCGACCTCGCCGCAGGAGCGCCGGGTCCCCCACGCCGTGGCCTGACACATCCTTCCCGCAGCAAGACAAGAACCGGAGAACCTCCATGATCCCGCTGCCTTCCCTGGACTTCGGCGTGAACGACACCACCGAGATGCTGCGCGAGGTCGTGCGCAGCTTCGCCTCCAACGAGATCGAACCGCGCGCCGCGGCCATCGACAAGGACAACGCGTTCCCCCGGGACCTGTGGAAAAAAATGGGCGACCTCGGGCTGCACGGCATGACGGTGGGCGACGACTACGGCGGCATCGCGCTGGGCTACCTCGCGCACGTGGTGACCATGGAAGAGCTGTCGCGGGCGTCGGCCGCGGTGGGCCTGTCCTACGGGGCACACTCCAATCTTTGCATCAACCAGTTGCACCGGCATGGCACGCCCGAGCAGAAGGCACGCCACCTGCCGCCGCTGGTCGCCGGAGATCACGTGGGCGCGCTGGCGATGAGCGAGACGACATCCGGCTCGGACGTCGTGTCCATGCGGCTGCGTGCCACGCGCAAGGGCGCACGCTTCGTGCTGAACGGCTCGAAGATGTGGATCACCAACGGCGGCGACGCCGACACCCTGATCGTCTACGCCAAGACCGACCCCGACGCCGGGCCGCACGGCATCACCGCCTTCATCGTCGAGAAAGGCTTCCCCGGCCTGGCCTTCGGCGAGAAGCTCGACAAGCTCGGCATGCGGGGCTCCAACACCTATCCCGTGTTCTTCGACGACTGCGAGGTGCCGGAGGAAAACGTGCTGGGCGGCGTCGGCAACGGCGTGGGCGTGCTGATGAGCGGACTGGACTACGAACGCGCGGTGCTTGCCGGCGGACCGCTGGGCATCATGGCGGCCTGCATGGACGTCGTGCTGCCCTACGTGCACGAGCGCAAGCAGTTCGGACAGAGCGTGGGCGAGTTCCAGCTGATGCAGGGAAAGCTGGCCGACATGTACACCACCTGGCAGGCCTGCCGCGCATACGTCTACGCCGTGGCCCGCAGCTGCGACCGGCCCGGCCACGGCCGATCGCTGCGCAAGGATGCCGCGGGCGCCATCCTGTATGCCGCCGAGAAGGCGACCTGGATGGCCGGAGAAGCCATCCAGGCGCTGGGAGGCAACGGCTACGTCAACGACTATCCGACGGGACGCCTGTGGCGCGACGCCAAGCTGTACGAGATCGGCGCGGGCACCAGCGAGATCCGGCGCATGCTGATAGGCAGGGAACTCTTCGCCGAAACCCGCTGACCCCTTGCCCAGGAGCCAGGCCATGCATGCCCACACCAGCCGGCTGGATACCCGTTCCCCGGAATTCCAGGCCAATGCCGATGCCATGCGCCGCCTCGTGGCGGACCTGCGCGCGCGGGTGGCGCGGGCCGCGCTGGGCGGCGGAGACGCCGCCCGCGCCCGGCACGCCGCGCGCGGCAAGCTGCTGCCCCGCGAGCGCATCCGCCTGCTGCTGGACCCCGGTTCGCCCTTCCTGGAAATCGGCCAACTGGCCGCGCTGGGCCTGTACGGCGACGAGGCCCCGTGCGCCGGCCTGATCGCGGGCGTCGGCCGCATCCAGGGCGTGGCCTGCATGGTCGTGGCCAACGACGCCACGGTCAAGGGCGGCACCTATTACCCCATGACGGTGAAGAAACACGTGCGGGCCCAGGAAATCGCCGAGACGAACCACCTGCCCTGCGTCTACCTGGTCGACTCCGGCGGTGCCTACCTGCCCTTGCAGGACGAGGTCTTTCCCGACCGCGAGCACTTCGGCCGCATCTTCTACAACCAGGCCAACATGTCGGCCCGGGGCATCGCGCAGATCTCGGTCGTGATGGGGTCCTGCACCGCCGGCGGCGCCTACGTCCCCGCGATGAGCGACGAAACCGTGATCGTGCGGGACCAGGGCACGATCTTTCTGGGCGGACCGCCGCTGGTGAAGGCCGCGACCGGGGAAATCGTCAGCGCCGAGGACCTGGGCGGCGGCGACGTGCACACCCGCGTCTCGGGCGTGGCCGACCACCTGGCCGAGAACGACGCCCACGCGCTGCACCTGGCCCGCCGCATCGTCGGCAATCTGAACCGCCCCGCCGCACCCGCGCTGGCCGACGGCGACGAGCCCGCGCACGATCCCGAGGAACTGTACGGCGTCGTGCCGCAGGACGTCCGCAAGCCCTGCGACGTGCGCGAGATCGTCGCCCGGCTGGTGGACGGATCGCGCTACGACGAGTTCAAGGCCCGCTACGGCCCCACTCTCTTCACCGGCTTCGCGCGCCTGTACGGCATGCCCGTGGGCATCGTCGCCAACAACGGCATCCTGTTCTCGGAATCGGCGCAGAAGGGCGCGCACTTCATCGAGCTGTGCGCCCAGCGGTCGATCCCGCTGATCTTCCTGCAGAACATCAGCGGCTTCATGGTGGGGCGCAAATACGAGAACGGCGGCATCGCCAAGGACGGCGCCAAGATGGTGACGGCGGTCGCCACCGCCCGGGTACCCAAGCTGACCGTCATCATCGGCGGCAGCTTCGGCGCGGGCAACTACGGCATGTGCGGCCGCGCCTACGGCCCCCGCTTCCTGTGGATGTGGCCCAACGCCCGCATCGGCGTCATGGGCGGCGAGCAGGCCGCCTCGGTCCTGGCCACGGTGCGGCGCGACACCGCGCAGTCGCGCGGCGAGGCCTGGAGCGACGAAGCAGAGGAAGCCTTCAAGGCGCCCATCCGCCGCCAGTACGAGACCCAGGGCCATCCCTATTACGCCACGGCCAGGCTATGGGACGACGGCATCATCGATCCCGCGCAGACGCGGCGCGTGCTGGGCCTGTCGCTGGCGACGGCATTGAACGCTCCCATGGAGCCGACCCGCTTCGGCCTGTTCCGGATGTAGCGCCCTTCAAGGAAAGCCCCATCGTGTTCGACAAGATCCTGATCGCCAATCGCGGAGAAATCGCCTGCCGGATCATGGCCACGGCCCGGCGGATGGGCGTGGCGACCGTCGCGGTGTACTCGGACGCGGATGCCGGCGCGCGGCACGTCCGGCAAGCCGACGCGGCCCGGCGCATCGGCCCCGCCCCGGCGCGCGACTCCTACCTGCGCGCGGACGCGCTGGTCGAGGCCGCGCTGGCCAGCGGCGCGCAGGCCGTCCATCCGGGCTACGGCTTCCTGTCCGAGAACGCGGCGTTCGCCGAGGCCTGCGAACGCGCGGGCCTGGTCTTCATCGGGCCGCCCGCCGGCGCGATCCGCGCGATGGGCTCCAAGTCCGCCGCCAAGGCCCTGATGGAAAGGGCGGGCGTGCCGCTTACCCCCGGCTATCACGGCGACGACCAGGATCCCGCGCTGCTGGCCCGCGAGGCCGCCCGCATCGGCTATCCGGTGCTGATCAAGGCCAGCGCGGGCGGCGGCGGCAAGGGCATGCGCCGCGTGGACCGGGCCGAGGACTTCGATGCGGCGCTGGCCGCCTGCAAGCGCGAGGCCGTGGGGGCCTTCGGCGACGATCGCATGCTGGTCGAACGCTACGTCCTGCGCCCGCGCCACATCGAGATCCAGGTCTTCGGCGATCGCCACGGCAACATGGTCCATCTGCTCGAGCGCGACTGCTCGGTCCAGCGCCGCCACCAGAAGGTACTGGAAGAGGCGCCCGCGCCGGGCATGACCGCCGCGCGTCGCGAGGCCATGGGCCGGGCCGCCATCGACGCCGCGCGCGCCGTGGGCTACGTGGGCGCCGGCACGGTGGAGTTCATCGTCGATCCCGGGGGCGCCTTTTATTTCATGGAAATGAACACGCGGCTGCAGGTCGAGCATCCGGTCACGGAAATGATCACCGGGCTCGACCTGGTCGAATGGCAGTTGCGCGTGGCAAGCGGCGAACCGCTGCCGCGGGACCGCCGGCCGACGGCCCCGTCCGGCCATGCGCTGGAAGCGCGTCTTTACGCCGAGGATCCCCATCAAGGCTTCCTGCCCGCGGCGGGGCGGCTGCGGCGCTTCGTGCCGCCTCCCGCGGCCCCCTGGCTGCGCCTGGACGCGGGCGTCGACGAAGGCGACACCATCTCTTCGCACTACGATCCGATGATCGCCAAGCTCGTCGTCCATGGCGCCGATCGGCGCGAGGCACTGGCCCGCATGCGGCAGGCCTTGTCCGCCTGCCGCATCGTGGGCCTGCCCACCAATCTCGCCTTCCTGTCGCGGCTGGTCGCCACGCCCTGGTTCGAACAGGCGGACCTGGACACCGGCCTGATCGAACGCGAACACGATCGCCTGTTCGGGCCCGACGAACCGCCGCCCCGGGAAGCGTGGCTACTGGCCGCGCTGGCCGAAATGCGGCACGTCGCCGGCACGACGCCGGCCGGTTCGCCGTGGCGCGCGGACGGCTGGCGCCTGAATGGCGACGCCGCCACGGCATTCCTGTTCGCGTGCGGCGGCTATCGCCGCGAAGTCTCGGTCAAGCCCGGGCCCGGAGGAATGATCGCCGTGCTGGACGGCTCGACGGTCTCCGTCTGCGTGCGCGGGGAAGATCCGCGACTGGAAGCGGCCCTGCCCGATCGCACGCTGCGGGCGGACGTCTACCGGGACGGGGCCCACCGCATCGTGTATTGCGACGGCTCGGCATGGACGTTCACACGGGTCGATCCGCTGCTGGCCTGGAAGCAAGGAGCAGACACCGGCGGCGCCCTGACCGCGCCCATGCCGGGCCGGATGGCTGCGCATCTGGTGCCACCCGGCGCACGGGTAACCGCCGGCACGCCGCTGCTGGTGCTTGAAGCCATGAAGATGGAACACACGATCGGCGCCCCGTCGGACGGGCGGGTGAAGGCCTTCCGCTTCGCGGTGGGCGACGCGGTGAACGACGGCGACGAACTGGTGGACTTCGAGACCTGACATGCCACCGGGTTCAGGATGCGCCCTCACCCTGCGGCCCCGCCTTGTGCCGTTGCCTGGCCGCCAGCACGGCGCCCCACGCCAGCCCCGCCGTGGCCGCCACGGCCGATGCCGTCAGCACGCCCAGCTTCGCCGCCCCCAGCAGACTTTCGTCGCCGAACGCCAGATTGGCGATGAAGATGGACATCGTGAAGCCTATGCCCGCCAGCAAGCCTACCAGCACGACCCCGCCCCATGTCGCGCCGGCAGGCAACCTGCACCATCCCAGACGGACCGCGATCCAGCTGGCAGCGACGACGCCCAGCGGCTTGCCGATCACCAGCGCCGCCGCCACGCCCAGCATGACGGCCTGCGACGAGGACACCGACAGGTCCACGCCGTCCAGCGTGACGCCGGCGTTGGCCAGGGCGAACAGGGGCATGACGACATAGGCCACCCACGGATGCAGGGCCATCTGCACGCGCGTCACGGGCGCGACCAGCTCGCGCTGCGCCCATCGCAGCCGCCGCGCCTGCGCCGCCGTGCCACCGGTATCGGCGGCGCCCTCGCGCACCAGGAAATCCGCCGCGCGGCGCACGATGTCCAGCGGATGCTCGTGGCGCGGCGCGGGCAGCACCGGCGTCATCAGCCCCAGCACGACCCCCGCCAGTGTGGGATGCGCGCCCGTCTGCAACAGGCCGATCCACAGCACCGCGCCGGGCAACACGTAGGCGTAGGCGGTCCCCACGCCCATCCGTTGCAGGGCCAGCACCATCACGATGCCCACGGCGGCCACGAGCAATCCGCTGAGGTCCAGCCCGCCGGAATAGAACATTGCGATGATCAGCACCGCGACGATGTCGTCGATGATCGCCAGCGCCAGCAGGAAGATGCGCACGCTGGCGGGAATGGACCGGCCCAGCAGCGCCAGCACGCCGACCGCGAACGCGATGTCGGTGGCGGTGGGCACGGCCCAGCCCTGGCTTTGCGGCGCCTGGCCGTTGAACGCAAGATAGATCAGCGCGGGCACCGCCACGCCGCCCAGGGCGGCCGCCAGCGGCAGCGCCGCCTGGGCCAGGCTGGCCAGCGCGCCCTCGTGGATCTCGCGCCGTATCTCCATCCCGACCACGAGGAAGAACACCGTCATCAATGCGTCGTTGATCCAGAAATGCAGCGACTGCGAGACGACGTGGCTGCCCAGGCCGAAAGTCAGCGGCGCATGCCACAGCGCGTGGTAGGCGGAGGCGTAGGAGGAATTGGCCCAGACCAGGGCGGTGGCGGCGGCCGCCAGCAGCACGATGCCGCTGACGGCTTCGATGTGAAGAAATCTTTCCACCGCGAGCAGGGCTCGAGCGGCAAGATCCTGGGCGCGCGGAACGGGCCGGCGAGGGGCGTGTCGATTCATCTGGATCATCCAAGAATCCCGCACCGGCGGCCCGACCGGTGCCCAGAACCTGCCCCCGCGTATACAGCGAGGACACCCGGCGTTATTTTATACGAACACGCGCCACATCCATCCTGCCCAGGAGAGTCCCTCATGAAAGCCGTTGTGCTCGGAGCCCCAGGCGGGCTCGACCATCTCCAGTTCATCGACCTGCCCGACCCCGGATCCCCGGCGGCCGGGGAGATCCGCGTGCGCCTGCACGCGAGTTCCCTGAACTACCACGACTACCTCGTCGCCCTGCGCACGGACGAGCGCTACTTCGGCCGCATTCCGATGGCGGACGGCGCCGGCGTGGTCGAGGAGGTGGGCCCGGGGGTCGAGGAGTTCGCGGAAGGCGACCACGTGGTGTCCACTTTCTTCCCGCACTGGCTGGACGGCGAGGCGCGGGTGGGCAATTTCTCCACGGTTCCCGGCGACGGCGTGGACGGCTATGCGCGCGAGGCCATCGTCCGCCCGGCGACCTGGTTCACGCACGCTCCCCGCCATCTGGACCACGCCGAATCGGCCACGCTGACCACGGCCGGACTGACCGCCTGGCGCGCGCTGGTCGGCGACGGCCGGCTCAAGGCGGGCGACACGGTACTGGCGCTGGGCACGGGCGGCGTCTCGATCTTCGCGCTGCAACTGGCCAAGGCCATGGGCGCGTCCGTCATCATCACCTCGTCGTCGGACGAGAAGCTGGCGCGCGCCCGCGCGCTCGGCGCCGACCACGTCATCAACTACCGCGACGATCCGCAGTGGGGCGACACGGTGCGCAAGCTTACCGGAGGCGGCGTGGACCACGTCATCGAGGTCGGCGGCCCGGGTACGCTGGCGCAATCCATCAAGGCGGTGCGCGTGGCGGGCCACATCTCGCTGATCGGCGTGCTGACCGGCGGCAGCGGCGAGATTCCCACGGCCGCGCTGATGGCCAAGCAGGCTCGCCTGCAAGGCCTGATCGTGGGCAGCCGCCGGCAGCAGCAGGAGATGGTGCGCGCCCTGGAGGCCATCGGCCTGCATCCCGTGATCGACCGTCGCTTCCCCCTCGAGAAGATCGCCGACGCCTTCCGCCACGAGGCCGCGCACGCTCATTTCGGCAAGATCTGCCTGGAGTTCCAGGCGCAAGACACGAAGGAGCCCGCATGACCTACGAGTTCTGGTACTGGAACGGCATACCCGGACGCGGCGAGTTCGTCCGCCTGGCGCTGGAAGCCGGCGGAATCCCCTACCGGGAATGCGCGCGCGAGCCGGGCGTCGATGCTTCGGACCTGGTGGCCGACATGCGCGCCGACCGCGACAGCCCTCCCTTCGCACCGCCGTACCTGGTCGCAGGAGACATGACGATCTCGCAAACGGCCAACATCCTGCTCTTCCTGGGAGAACGCCACGGCCTCGCGCCGAGCGACCTGGCGGGCCGGCTGTGGATCAACCAGATCCAGCTGACCATCGCCGACATGGTGGCCGAGGCCCATGACGTCCATCACCCCATCGCCTCCGGCCTGTATTACGAGGAGCAGAAGGCGGAAGCGCTGCGGCGCGCCAGCGATTTCCGCGCCCAGCGCATGCCCAAGTTCCTGGGCTACTTCGAACGCGTGCTGGCCCGCCGTGGCGACTGGATCGGCGGCGGCGGCCGCTGGACCTATGCCGACCTGTCGCTCTATCACCTGGTCGATGGCCTGCTGTATGCGTTCCCCCGGCGCATGACGACCCTGGCGCGCGACCATCCACGGGTGATGGCGCTGCACGCGCGCGTCGGCGGCCTGCCGGAACTCCAGGCCTACCTGGGCAGTGGACGGCGCCTGCCCTGGGGTGACGGCATCTTCCGCCACTACCGGGAACTCGACGGCGATTGAGGCGCGTTTGCGGAGAAACGGCGGCAGCCTGTACGCTTGGGGCGATGTCTTCTCCCGCCCTTCCCATGCCCGCCATGCTTGCCCGTTGCCTGCTGTGGACGGCCGCCCTGTGCGCCGCCTTGCCCGCCCATGCCGAAAGCTTCATCACCCGTCTTCTGAACAAGCCCGTGCCCGGCGGCGTGGCCGTGATTCCGCTGGGGGACGGCCCCGCCGCCCCCGTGGCCACCTATCTGGGCCGCAGGACGATGGTGCTGCGCGACGACGGCGGGCAGTGGATCGCCGTCGTCGGCATACCGCTCGGCACCAGGCCGGGCACGCAACGGCTGGCGGTGCAGGAGGAAGCGGGAACGCGCACGCTGGATTTCCAGGTGGGCAGCAAGACCTACGTCGCCCAGCACATCAAGCTCAAGAACAAGCGCCAGGTCAACCCGGACCCGGCCGACCTCGCGCGCATCGAGAAGGAAACCGCCGAACAACTGGCCGCCTACCGCGCCTTCCGCCCCCAGGGCCCCAGCAACGTCATGCTGGACCGCCCCGTTGCCGGCGGCCGGCTTTCCAGCCCCTTCGGCCTGCAACGCTTCTTCAACGGCGAACCCCGCAACCCCCATTCCGGCCTGGACTTCGCCGTGCCCGCGGGCACGCCGGTCAAGGCTCCCGCCGCGGGACGCGTGGTCCTGGTGGGCGACTACTTCTTCAATGGCAGGACGGTATTCGTGGACCATGGCCAGGGCTTCATCAGCATGTTCTGCCATCTGTCCGAGATCGGGGTGCGCGTGGGCCAGGAAGTGGCGCGCGGCGAGGAAGTCGGACGAGTCGGATCGACCGGCCGCGCCACCGGTCCCCACTTGCACTGGAACGTCAGCCTGAACGACGCGCGGGTGGACCCCGCCATCTTCATCGGCGCCTTCAAGCCCTGAGAAGGCGCAACACTTCATTACACATCTTCCGCTTGCGCGCCGGCCGGGCGTATGGGATGAATACCTGGATCGCCCACGCCGTCCAAGGAGGTTCCATGAGCAAGGTCCTGGTTCTCTATTACTCGTCATACGGCCACATCGAGAAAATGGCCGAGGCCGTGGCCGAGGGGGCGCGCAGCGCGGGCGCCCAGGTGGACATCAAGCGCGTGCCGGAAACCGTGCCGCCCGACGTCGCCAAGAATGCCCACTTCAAGCTGGACCAGGCGGCTCCCGTGGCCACGGTGGCCGATCTCGAGCACTACGACGCCATCGTCATCGGCACCGGCACGCGCTACGGGCGCATGTCCTCGCAGATGGCGGCCTTCCTGGACCAGACCGGCGGCCTGTGGGCGCGCGGAGCGCTGAACGGCAAGGTGGGGGCCGCGTTCACCTCCACCGCCACGCAGCATGGCGGCCAGGAGACGACATTGTTCTCCATCATCACCAACCTGCTGCATTTCGGCATGGTGGTGGTGGGCCTGCCGTACAGCTACCAGGGCCAGATGACCCTGACCGAGATCGTGGGAGGCGCGCCCTACGGCGCGACCACCATCGCGGGAGGCGACGGCTCGCGCCAGCCCTCGGCGGCAGACCTCGCCGGCGCGCGCTTCCAGGGCGAACTGGTGGCCCGCACCGCCAACAAGCTGTTCGGCTGATCGCGCGCGAACATCGCGGGCATGCGCCCGCGATGCCTTACTTGGCCATGTCGCGGGCGCGCTGGGCCAGGCTGGGATTCTGCTCGACGGCCTGGCCGATGCCGTTGAACTCGTCCACCGTCAGGCCTTCGCGGTGCACGGCGTCGACCATCTTGTCATCGGCCTCCTTGTGCACCTGCTGCTGCGACGCGGCGTCCGTCGCGGCGTTGAGCCGCGGCGTGTACTCCTGCGAAATCATGGCCACCTTCTGCGCGGCGCTCACGAACTTGCGCAGTTGATCGTCCGACACATTGGCCGCGGGCTGGGGCTGCGTGGGCATCGCGCCCTGCGCGGGATCCGGCGCGGGCGCCTGCTGCGGGGCCTGCGCCATCGCGGCCGACGCCATCGCGATCAGGCAGGCGCCCACGGCGGGGACATAGCTTCGTTTCATGGCAATCTCCAAATGGGGTTCCTGGTGCCACCATCCTGCCAAAACCAGGCCGGGCGCCGGGTTGCCGTATGTATGCGAGAAAGCGCCACGGGCCTCACAGGCCGTAACATCCACGCCCCGCGCGGCCGTCATCCTTGCCATGGACGAGCCCCGGGGTGCCGCCGCACCAGGGTCTGGGGCCGGCACCTTCCGACGCCCCCGGCGCCGATGCGGGCCGCCGGCCGCGATGCCGACGCTTACATCTTGGCGGCGGGACGGCTCGCGCGTCCCACGGTAGTGGGCGGTATCCAGACCGTGGCGGCCATGACCAGCAACGAGATGACCAGCACCGCCCAGAACGTCATGTGCAGGGAGTCCTGCATGGCGGCCTGGATGACGGGATTGGCGCCGGCGGATTCCAGCGCGCGCTTGAGCTGCTCCGAGGAGATGGGCGCATCGCTGGTGGCCCGGGCCAGTCCGAAGTTGAACACCGCGCCCAGCGCGGTCGCTCCCAGGGTGCTGCCCAGGTTGCGCGCGAAGATGTTGGAGGCGGTCGCGCTGCCGCGGTCGGACACGTCCACGATCTCCTGGATCAGCACCAGCGAGCAAACGCCCATGAAGCCCATGCCCAGGCCCACGATCAGCGAGCCCGCTCCCGCCAGCACCGGCGAATTGTCCGGCGACAGCAGCAGGAATGCGCAGGCCCCGATCGGCACCAGTATGCTGCCCAGGAGCAGCATGGGGCGCAGGCCGTAGCGGGGAAACGCCTTGGCCGCCACGGTGGACCCCAGCGGCCAGCCCACCATGATCATGGTCAGCGCCAGCCCCGCCACCACCGGCGTGCGGTGCTGCACGCTCTGCACGTACATGGGCAGGAAGGTCGTCAGCCCCATGATCACCATGCTTCCCAGCAGCATCGCCACGTTCGCCGCCGCCACCGGACGCCGGCTCCACAAGGCGAAGGACACCACGGGATGCTCGGCGCGCCGCTCCTGCAGCACGAACAGGACCAGGCAGACGACGAAGGCGCCGGCCGCCATCCACGCGCGCGAGGCCTGGCCGTCGCCGGCGTCGGTCAGGGCGATCATCAGTGCCGCCACGGTGGCCGTGAACAGCGCGGCGCCGGTCACGTCGATGGACATCGGCCGCCGCTCACGCTGTTCATGCAGGAAGAACACGAAGCCCGCCGTGGCCAGGAGGCCCAGCGGCACGTTCATCCAGAAGATCCAGGCCCACGAGAACTGGTGGATGATGAGCGCCCCCAGCATGGGGCCCAGCACGCCGGAAATCGCCCATACGCTGGCCAGGTATCCCTGGACCTTGCCGCGCTCGCGCACCGGATACAGGTCGGCCACGATGGTCATGCCCACCGGCTGTATCGCGCCCGCCCCTATGCCCTGGATGAGCCGGAAGACGATCATCGAGGGCATGGACCATGCGAAGCCCGCCAGTATCGAGCCCAGCAGGAACGCGGCGATGCCGGCCAGCATCATCGGCTTGCGGCCATAGATGTCGGAAAGCTTGCCGAACACCACGGTCATCGCGGTCTGGGTCAGGAGGAAGGACGCGAACACCCAGCTGTACAGCTTCAGTCCGCCCAAGTCCCCGGCTATCTGCGGCATGGCGGTCGCCACGATGGTGGCCTCGATGGCGATCATGAACATGGAGGCCATCACCGAGGCAATGACGAGGGGGCGCGAGGAACGTGATACGGCGGAAGACACGATGCGGAATCCGTTGCGTAAGAGGTGGCCCGGTCGGGCCCGACGAGTGTAGAGCACGAGGCTGGATCCCGGAAATGCGGCATGTCAGCCGCTTGTCAGGATCGTGATCGGCAACCCGTTGTCAGCAGCGGTATCGGCCATTGGTTCGCGTCGCCAACCTGGTATACGCTTGAGCAGCATCCGGCGAGCGGCCCCGGCCCTTCACCGGACCATCCAAGCCGTCAAGGAGATCAAACATGTCGACCGCTGCCCCCCGTCTTGCCGCCATCGCCCTGGGCCTGTTCCTGGGAGCCTCCACCGCCGCCCAGGCCCAGCTTCTGGATTCCGTCAAGGGCGCGCTGGGCGGCGGCGGCCAGCAATCGTCGGGCGGCGGAGGATCGCTGCTGGGCGGCCTGGGCGGCGCGTCCATGCCCTCGCTGGGTTCGGTCGGCACCGGCAACATCACGGGCATCCTGACCTATTGCGCGAAGAACAATTATCTCGGCGGCGGCGCGTCGTCCGTCAAGGACAAGCTGCTGGGCAAGCTGGGCGGCGAACAGCAGGCCCAGTCCGATCCCGGCTATCGCGAGGGACTGAGCGGCATCCTGGGCGGCAACAGCGGGCAGAAGATGGAGCTGGGAGGCGGCGGGCTCAAGCAGCAGATCACCGAAAAGGTCTGCGACCAGGTGCTGGAATACGGCCAGTCGCTGCTGTAGGGCCGGCACGAAAGGCCTGCTCCATGCCTTGACTCACGCCGAGGCACGAAAAATGCGGGAGGGCGCGGCACCATCCCGCATGACTCGTCCCGGAGCCGGCCGTCAATGGAACATGCCTGGCAATTCTTCCGCGCGGGCGGCGTCGATCAGGTATCGATCCGCTCGGGCGCCGATGTATGCCATCTCGATCAGCTGGATCAGAAATTATGGGTGGCGCTGGCCTGCCCCACGCGCGGCATCGAGTTCGACCCCCGCACCCTCGACCTGATCGATACCGATGCGGACGGCCGCATCCGCCCCCCCGAACTGCTGGCCGCGTGCCGGTGGACATGCGAGCGGCTGCGTGATCCGGACCGGCTGCTGCAAGGCGGCGACACGCTGGCGCTGGACGCCCTGTCCAACGGCGAAGCAGGCATGCAACTGGCCGAGGAAGCCCGCCACATCCTGCAATTGCTGGGCAAGCCGGGCGATACCATCGGCCTGGCCGACGTCGCCGATCGCAGTCGCCTGCTCGCGGCCATGCGCTTCAACGGCGATGGCGTCATCACGGAAGACACGGCGGAAGCGCCCGCGGTCCGCGCCGCGATCCGCCGCATCATGGAGACCCATGGCGGCGTAGAGGGGCTGGACGGCAAGCCTGGCACGGACCGGGCGCGCGCCGACGCCTTCTTCGCCGAGGCCGCGGCGATCCGCCAATGGCGCGACAAGGTGTCGGGAGACCGCTCCGTCGTGCCGCTGGGCGACGACACCCCTGCGGCGATCCAGGCCGTGAACGCGGTACAGGCCAAGATCGAGGACTATTACGCGCGCTGCCGCCTGGCGGGCTACGACCGCCGGGCGGCTTCCGCACTGAACCCCTCGCAGGAGGAATACCGCAAGCTGTACGACGAGGCGCTGACCCTGGGTTCGGATCACATCGCCCGCCTGCCGCTGGCGGCCATCGCGGCCGATCGTCCGCTGCCGCTGCGCGACGGCGTCAATCCCGCCTGGGCGCAGGCACTCGAGACCTTCCGTACCCGTGCCGCGGAACCCCTGCTGGGCACGCCGCTCGACACCCTGCCGGAGCCGGCGTGGCGGCAGTTGATGGCGCGGCTGGAACCGGCCCGGAACTGGCTGGCCGCCAAGCCGCAGACACGGCTCGACGCCGTGGCCGTGGCCGACCTCATGGCCATGCTGGAGGACGGCACCGAAGCAGCGGTCAAATCCCTGCTCGACGCCGACGAGAAGATCGAGCCGCGCACCACGCGCATGGGCGATCTGGAAAAACTGCTGCGCTTCCAGCGCGACCTCGCGCACCTGCTCGACAACTTCGTCTCGTTCAAGGACTTCTACCGCCGCGAAGGCGCGATCTTCCAGGCCGGCACCCTGTACCTGGACGCGCGCAGCTGCGAGCTGACGGTGCGCGTCGAGGACGCGGCCCGCCATGCGGCCCTGGCTGGCCTGGCCAAGGCCTACCTCGTCTACTGCGATTGCCGCCGCCAGGCGGAGAAAATCACCATCGTCGCGGCGGTCACGGCCGGCGACGTGGACTTTCTTTTCGTCGGCCGCAACGGCGTGTTCTACGACCGCCAGGGCCGCGACTGGGACGCCACCATCGTCAAGATCATCGAGAACCCCACCAGCATCGCGCAGGCCTTCTTCTCTCCGTACAAGAAGTTCGTACGCATGATCGAGGAACAGGTCGCCAGGCGCGCCGCCGCCAGCGACGAGGCGGCGCAGGGCAAGCTGGGCTCGCTCGCGGCCAACCTGGTCACCGCCGACAGGAAGGACGGGACGGCACGGCCAGCCACGCCGGGCAAGGTCGACGTGGGCACCGTGGCCGCGCTGGGCGTCGCGCTCGGCAGCATCAGCACGGTCCTGGTGGCGGTCTTCACCAAGTTCGTGGACCTGGGCTGGTGGATACCGGTGGCGCTGCTGGGCATCGTCCTGAGCATCTCCGGCCCCAGCGTGCTCATCGCCTGGCTCAAGCTGCGCCAGCGCAGCCTGGGCCCGCTGCTGGACGCCAGCGGCTGGGCCATCAATGGCCGCATGAAGATCAACGTCAAGCTGGGCGGCTCGCTCTCCCGCATGGCGCGCATCCCGCCGGACGCGGGACGCAACCTGCGCGATCCCTTCGCCGAGCGGCACGGCAAGGCCTGGGGCCTGGCCATCGTCCTGGCCCTGGTCGCGCTGGCCTGGCTGGCCTGGCGCGCGGGACTGCTGGATACGGTCCCGGCGATATAAGCTTATTAGTAACAATACGTTGATGTTTTATTGACGAAAGCATAACGTTTACCTCCATCCACAGCCCCGCCGGCCTTCGCGCCGCCGCGGAGCCGTTCCTCCACCATCGACCCGAGAACCGACGTGCCGACGCGACTCCCCTTCCGCCGCCTGCTGGCGGCCACCGCTGCCTCCGGCCTGTTGTCCGCCCCCGCCCTGGCCGCGGAACCGCCGATCACCGTCGGCCTGTTCACCCACTTGTCCGGCAACTTCGCCGAATACGGCGCGAGCTTCAAGAACGCCATCGAGCTCTATCTGGACAAGGTCAATGCCGACGGCGGCATCAATGGCCGCCCGATCAGGCTGGTGGTCGAGGACGACCGCAATTCGCCGCAGGAAGCCGCCACCGTGGCGCGCAAGATCGTGGCCACGCCCGGCGTGGTGCTGGCCATCGGTTCCTGGTCGACCACGGCGTCGCTGGCGGCGGCGCCCATCTTCACCGAGGCGAAGATCGCGCAGATCAGCCCCACCTCGTCGCACCCGGACTTCAGCAAGCAGAGCCCGTATCAGTTCCGGCAGAACAATACCGACGACGTGCTGGCCCAGTACAACGCCGACACCATCCACAAGCAGCTCAAGGCCAACCGCATCGTCATCCCGTACTCGCAGGACGACTGGGGCCTGTTCACCGTCAAGGCCACCTCGGCCGCCATCGAGAAGGACGGCGGCAAGGTGCTGCTGACCGAGGCCGTGATGCCCAACGCCCGGGACTTCCGGCCGCTGGTCAGCAAGATCAAGTCGCTCAAGCCCGACGGCGTCTTCCTGGCCCTGCCCTACCAGGAAGCCTCGATCTTCATCCAGCAGCTGCGCCAAGCCGGCGTCGACATTCCGGTGGGCGGCGGCGTGCCGCTGACCTCGCCCAAGTTCATCGAACTGGCGGGCAAGGCCGCCGAGGGCGTGGTCGTCCACAGCATCTTCTTCGCCGGCGATCCGTCCAAGAAGGCCTTCGTCGACGCCTACCGCGCCAAGTACAACCGTACGCCCGACCAGTTCGCCGCGCTGGCCTACGACGCAGCCGGCGTGGGCGTGGCCGCCATCCGCCGCGTCGTGCAATCGGGTAAGCCGCTGACCGGGCAGAGCGTGCGCGACGAACTGGCGGGCGGCCCCGCCTACGAGGGCGTCACCGGCGTGACCAAGTACGAGAACGGCAACGTCCGCAAGGCGCCCACTTTCCTGGTGATACGCAACGGCGAATTCCAACTGAACAAGTAATTTCCTTCAGCGCCTGCCGCCGGCCCGCCTCACGGCGCGGCCGGCGCAGCCTTTTCCGGCCACCGCACTCATTCCCATGCTCGAATTATTCGCCAGCCAGATTCTGAACGGCCTGGCCATCGGCCAGGTCTACGCCCTGATCGCGCTCGGCTTCTCGCTGGTGTTCGGCGTCTCCAATCTCATCAATTTCGCGCAGGGCGCGCTGTTCATGCTGGGCGCCTTCATCGCCTTCACCGGCGTGGCCGTGCTGCAACTGCCGCTGCCGGTCGCGGCCACCGGTTCGGTGCTGATCGTCGCGCTGCTGGGCATGCTGCTCGAACGGGTGGCGCTGCGTCCCCTGGAGAACGCGCCCTATATCGCCCCCGTGCTGTCCACGCTGGCGATCAGTCTCATCATCGAACAGCTGGCCGAGATCGTCTGGTCGCCCGAGAGCCAGTCCTTTCCCGTATCGTTCGATGAAGCCACCTACTACTTCGGCAACGCCTACGTCACCAGCACCGACCTGCTGATCTTCGGTTTCGGCGCGCTGGCCACGCTGGCCCTGACGCTGTTCCTGTCGCGCTCGTGGTGGGGCCGCGCGCTGCGCGCCACCGCGCAGGATCGCGATGCCGCGGCGCAACTGGGCGTGCGTACCGGCAGCGTGCGGCAACTGGCCTTCGCCCTGGCCGGCGCGCTGGGCGCCTTGAGCGGCGTGCTGGTCGCGCTCTATTTCAAGAGCGTGTTCCCGCAGATGGGGCTGCCCTTCGGCCTGAAAGGCTTCGCGGCGGCGCTGCTGGGCGGCTTGACCAGCACGCCGGGAGCGGTGCTGGGCGGCCTGCTGCTGGGCGTGGTCGAAACGCTGGCCAGCGCCTACATCGGCGAAGGATCGCGCGACCTGGTGGCGTTCTGCCTGGTGCTGGTCTTCCTGGTGTTCCGGCCGCACGGGCTGCTGGGCGACCGTCGCCTGGACGCGCTGGGCGGCGCCAGCGGCGCGGCGGGCGCCATGCCGACCACCAGCGTGCTGGCCTCGTCCTCCAGCCAGCGCGGCGCCGTGCGCGCCTGGGAACTCCCGCCCTGGGGCTTCCTGGCGGCAGCAGCCGTGCTGGCGCTGCTGCCGGCGCTCACGCAGAACGCCTATTTTCTGCAGGCCGTGGTCTACGCCATGATCTTCGCCCTGCTGGTGGCCAGCGTCACGCTGGTCTCCGGGGCGCTGGGCGTGCTGTCCATCGGACATACGGCCTTCTACGGCGTGGGCGCCTACGCGGTCGGGCTGCTGGCCCGCAATGCCGGCTGGCCGGCCGAGGCCGCGCTGATCGGCGCCGCCGCGGCCACCGCCTGTGTGGCGGTGGTGGCTGCCCTGCCGCTGCTCAAGCTCAGCGGCCACACGGCCGCGCTGGGCACGCTGGCCGTCGGGCAGATCGGCTATCTGGTGTTCATGAGCTGGCTGGACGTCACGCGCGGCCCCATGGGGTTCATCGGCATCCCGGCGCCCAGGCTGGCGCTGCTGGGCGGACTGCCGCTGCCGAGCCTGGCCGGCAAGTTCTGGCTGGTCGCGGCCGTGGCCGGGATCGCCCTGTTCCTGGCGCAGCGCCTGTTGGACTCCGGCGTGGGCCGGGCCTGGCGCGGCATACGCGAGGACCGGCTGGCGGCGCATACCGCCGGACTGCCGGTGCGCCGCTACCTGCTCGTGGGCTTCGCCTGTTCCGGCCTGCTGGCGGGTCTGGCGGGCGGCCTGTTCGCCTATGTGCAGAGCGTGGTCAGTCCCGAGAGCTTCACCGTCAGCGCCTCCATCCTGCTGTTGACCATCGCGGTGCTGGGGGGGCTGGGCAACCTGACCGGCGCGGCGCTGGCCGGCTTCGCGCTGACCCTGCTGCCGGAACTGCTGCGGCCCTTCGCCGAATGGCGCATGGTCGCCTACGGCCTGGCGCTGCTGATCATGCTGCGCCTGCGTCCGCATGGCCTCCTCGGAGCAAGATGAAACCCACCCCCTACGCGCTACGCGCGCCCCCTCAAGGGGGCGGCACTGGCGGACCGGCAAAGCCGGATCCGCTGTGCCCTCGATCGAAACACGCGTCGCAACGGACTCCTCTTTGCCATGAACGACTGATATGACGACTCGCGATGAACAACGAGGACTGCGGGTGGAGCGCCTGAGCCGCCATTTCCGCGGCGTCAAGGCGGTGGACGACGTCAGCTTCGCCGTCGCCCCGGGCCAGACCGTGGCGCTGGTGGGCCCCAACGGCGCCGGCAAGTCGACCCTGATCCAGTTGCTGAGCGGAGTCGAGAAACCTT
Organism: Pigmentiphaga daeguensis; assembly: GCF_039523035.1. Lineage (NCBI taxonomy): Bacteria > Pseudomonadati > Pseudomonadota > Betaproteobacteria > Burkholderiales > Alcaligenaceae > Pigmentiphaga > Pigmentiphaga daeguensis. The sequence goes on from NZ_BAAAEN010000013.1 coordinate 111,144, forward strand.
CGTCGGGACATGTCTTCCTGGATGGCCGCCGCATCGACGGACTGGCCCCCGAGCGCATCGCCCGGCTGGGCCTGGGCCGCAGCTTCCAGACCTCGCGCGTGTTCCCCGCCCTGAGCGTATGGGACAGCGTGATGCTGGGCACCCAGGCCGGGCTGCTCGGCCGCGCGGGGTCCGCGCGGCTGGTCGATCCGCTGACCGAGATCGCCGGCGAACTGCTCGGCCTGCCCGCCTGGCGCCGCCGCCGGGCCGAGGCAGAGGAACGCGCCCGCGCGGCCCTGCAACGCTTCGGCGAACGGCTCTGGCCGCGGCGCGACCAGCCGGCCTACAGTCTTTCGTACGCGAACCGCCGGCGCCTGGAACTGGCGCGCGTGCTGGCTGCCCGGCCGCGCTTCGTGCTGTTCGACGAACCGGCCGCCGGCATGAACCCCAGCGAAACCGCCGAACTCACCGATCTGTTGCTCGCGCTGCGCGCGGAACAGCCGCAGCTCGGCATCCTGGTCGTCGAGCACAAGCTGTCCCTGGTCCGGCGCATCGCCGACCAGGCCATCGTCCTCAATCAGGGGCGGATACTGGCCACCGGCACCCCGGCCGAGGCGCTGGACCATCCCGAAGTCGTCGAAGCCTACCTCGGCCGCGCGCGCAGGCGGCCGGTCAACTCGGATGCCCATCTTGGCTGAGCTGCCCTCTTCCTCCCCCCTGCTGCAACTGGACGCGGTCGACGTGCACTACGGCGCCGTCCAGGCCCTGTTCGGCGTCAGCCTGCGTGTCCAGGCCGGAGAAGTGGTCTCCGTGCTGGGCGGCAACGCGTCGGGCAAGTCCACGACCCTCAAGTCGGTGCTGGGCCTGGCCCGCCCGTCCAACGGACGCGTCCTGCTGGACGGCCGCGAGATCCAGGGCCTGGCGCCCGCCGAGGTCATCGGGCTGGGCGTGGCCAGCGTACCCGAGGGGCGCCGTGTGTTTCCGGACATGACGGTGCGCGAAAACCTGCTGCTGGGGGCCTACCCGCGGCGCCACGACAAGTCCGCCGTGGCCGCCGACCTCGACGAGGTGTTCCAGGCCTTCCCGCGCCTGGCCGAGCGCCGGGGCCAGCTGGCCGGCACGCTGTCGGGCGGGGAACAGCAGATGCTGGCCCTGGGCCGGGCGTGGCTGCGGCGCGGGCGCCTGGTCTGCATCGACGAGCCGTCGATGGGCCTGTCGCCGAAATTCGTCGATGCGGTCTACGAGGTGCTGTTCCGCTGGAAGGCGTCCGGCCAGACCATCCTGCTGGTGGAACAGAACGCCCGCATCGCGCTGGAGCTGGCCGACCGGGCCTATGTGCTGCAGCACGGCCACGTGGTGCTGCAAGGCAATGCCGCCGATCTCGCGGCGGACCCCGCCGTGCAGCAGGCCTACCTGGGCGCGGAAGCCCCGGCCCGCGAATTGGAGGGGGCGCTGGCCCCCAACGGAGAATGAACATGTCCCATCCCACCCTGCACACGCTGGAAACCGACGTGCTGGTGATAGGCGCCGGCGGTGCCGGCATGAGCGCGGCCATCGCCGCCTCGCAGGCCGGCAAGCGGGCCCTGCTGGCCGACCGCAGCCTGATCGGGCGCGGCGGCGCCACCATCATGGCCCAGATGACCGTGGCCGCCGCCCTGGGCGAACAAGGGCCGGACCACTGGCAGCATCACCTGCGCGACACGCTGACGGCGGGCCGCGGCCTGTGCAGCGAACCCCTGGCCCGGCTGCTGTGCGAGGAAGGCGTGGACGCGATCCGCCTGCTGGACCGCTGGGGCGTGGGCTGGGCCCGCGACGGCGAGCGGATGGCACAGACCCGGGCCCCCGGCCACGACCGCCCCCGCTGCGTCTACGTCGACTACCTGAACACCGGCCCCGCGGTGGCCAAGACCCTGCGCGCGCAGGCCGCGCGCGAGCCCGGCGTGCGGCGCGTGGGCGACCTGCTGGTGGTGGAACTGCTGCGCAAGGACGGCCGCGTCACCGGCGCCGTGGCGCTGCACCTGGGCTCCGGCGACCCGGTCCTGATACGGGCCGGCGCCACCATCATCGCCACCGGCGGCCTGACGCGCCTGTACCGCCGCAACAGCGCCTCGCTCAACATGGGCGGCGACGGTTTCGCGCTGGCCCTGCGCGCGGGCGCCCGGCTGATCGACATGGAGTTCGTGCAGTTCTTCCCCATCGGCCACCTGGCGCCGCGCCTGGTCGGCTTCGACCCCATCATGTGGGATCCCTTCCGCTACAAGCTGGGCGGCAAGCTGCTGAACAACCAGGGAGAGGAATTCGTCGAACGCTACGGCAACGCCGCCGAAGGCCAGGGCTACACCACCACCCGCGACGCCGCGACCTACGCCATCCTGAAGGAGGTCGAGGCCGGCCGCGGCACGCCGGCCGGCGGCGCGTGGCTGAGCTTCCGCCACGTGCCGGAAGACACGCTGCGCGCGGCGTTCGGCCCCATCATCAACAAGCTGGCCAAGGCCGGCATCGATCTGACGAAGCAGATGATAGAAGTGGCGCCCATCGCCCACTATCACATGGGCGGCATCCGGGTGGACACCGACCTCGCCACCGACGTGCCCGGCCTGTATGCCGCGGGCGAGGCCGTGGGCGGCGCCAACGGCGCGAACCGGCTGTCGGGCAACGCCATCACCGAGGCGATCGCCTTCGGACTGCGGGCCGGCCGCGCCGCGGCCGCCGACTGCCCGGAGCCGCCCTCGGTGGAAGCACTCGAGGCCCTGGCCCGCCCCTGGCTGCAACGGCTCGCGCCGCGCCACGGCGAGCCGGACGCGCTCAATGCCGCGTCCCTGATCGAGGAATTGCAGGCGCTCATGCAGGCGCACGTCGGCCCCTTCCGCACCGAGGCGGGCCTGCGGCAGGCTCTGGACGGGCTGGACGCATTGCGGACACGGGCCGGCAGCGACCTGCCGGGCGGCGGGCCGCAGGACCCGGTGCGGCTGGACACGCTGGACCTGCGCAACATGCTGCTGGTGGCCGAGGCCGTGACCCGCTGCGCGCTGGCGCGGCGCGAGAGCCGCGGCGCGCACCAGCGCGAAGACCATCCCGGGCAGGAAGACGCCTGGACGCTGAACCAGACCATCGCCTGGCGCGACGGCCAATGGACGCTGGCCACCCAGCCCGTCCAGCGCCTCGAGGCCACGCAGGAGGACATCGCATGACATCGACCAACGACTCCATCCGCCTGAAGATCCAGCGCGCCGGCGCCGGCACCGAGGCCCGCGTCGTCGAATACGACGTACCTCCCCAGGCTGCCGCGTCGCTGCTGGACGCGCTGCGCTGGGTGCGCGCGCACCAGGACGATACGCTGGCTTTCCGCTATGCCTGCATCAACGCCAATGCCTGCAAGGAATGCATGATGCGCCTGGACGGCAAGGTCGTGTACGCCTGTCTGGCCAAGCTCGAGCCGGGCACCTCGCACACGGTCGAACCCCTGCCGAACAAGCCGCTGGTACGCGATCTCGTGACCGAGATCGCGCCGCCCAAGGAACGCCTGTTCGCCGGCGAGGGCGACGACGATGACGAATGACGGCCGGCGCCCGGACGCGTCGGACGAGGCCGGCGAACGTCTGCGCATCCTGTCCTCGGCGCACCTGGCCACGGGTCCGCATGCCGAGCTGTCCGAGCTCGAGTTCGGGTTGATCATCGCCCACAATGCGTTCAGCCGCTGGATCGTGCGCTGCATGGCGGCGGCCGGCGCGGCCGACCTCGCGGTCACGGACGTGCTGGTGCTGCACCACGTCCACCATCGGAAGCGGGGCAAGAAACTGGCCGACATCTGCTTCACCCTGAACTACGAAGACACGCACGTCATCAACTACTCGCTGAAGAAACTGGCTGGCATGGGCCTGGTGCGCGGCGAAAAAAGCGGCAAGGAAGTGCTCTACGCCACCACCGGGGAAGGCGCGGCGCTGATCGATCGCTTCCGCGCCGTCCGGGGCCGCTGCCTGCTTGCCAGCGTCGAAGGCGAACTGGCCGACGGCGCCTCCCTGTCCGACGTGGCCCGGCGCCTGCGCATGCTGTCGGGCCTTTATGACCAGGCCGCCCGCGCGGCCTCATCGCTATGAATACAACCTCCTCTTCCCCCGCCGACGATGCCCGTTGGGAATTCTGGATAGACCGCGGCGGCACCTTCACCGACGTGATCGGACGCCGCCCCGACGGCTCGCTGGCGACGGCCAAGCTGCTTTCCGAGAACCCCGGACGCTACGACGATGCCGCCGTCGAAGGCATACGACGCCTGCTGGGGCTGGCTCCCGGCGAACCGGTACCCGCCGATCGCATCGAGGTCGTACGCATGGGCACCACGGTCGCCACCAACGCGCTGCTGGAACGCAAGGGCGAACGCGTGTTGCTGGCCGTCACCCGGGGCTTTCGCGACGCCTTGCGCATCGCCTACCAGAACCGGCCGCGCCTGTTCGACCGCGAGATCGTCCTGCCCGAACAGCTCGCCAGCCTCGTGGTCGAGATCGATGAGCGCCTGGCCGCCGACGGCGCCATCGTCGCCGAACTGGACGAGGCGCAGGCCCGGTCGGCCCTGGCCGAAGGCCGGGCGCAGGGCTACCAGTCCATCGCCATCGCGCTCATGCACGGTTACCGCAACCCGGCGCACGAACTGCGGCTGGCGGCGATCGCGCGTGAACTCGGCTATGCGCAGGTCTCCGCCTCGCACGCCGTCTCGCCGCTGATCCGCTTCGTCGCGCGCGGCGATACCACCGTGGTCGACGCCTATCTGTCGCCCGTGCTGCGCCGCTACGTGGACCGTGTATCGTCCGCCCTGCCCGGCGTGCGCCTGCAGTTCATGCAATCGAGCGGCGGCCTGACCGACGCCCGCGCCTTCCAGGGCAAGGACTCCGTGCTGTCCGGCCCCGCCGGCGGCATCGTCGGCATGGCCGGCGTGTCGGCCGCCGCCGGCTTCGACCGCATCATCGGCTTCGACATGGGCGGCACCTCGACCGACGTATCCCACTATGCCGGCGAATACGAACGTACCTTCGACACGCTGGTGGCGGGCGTGCGGCTGCGCGCGCCCATGATGAGCATCCACACGGTGGCCGCCGGCGGCGGATCCATCCTGCGCTTTGACGGCACGCGGCTGCGCGTGGGCCCCGAATCGGCCGGCGCCGATCCCGGGCCCGCCTGCTACCGGCGCGGCGGACCACTGACCATCACCGACGCCAACGTCATGCTGGGCCGCATCCAGCCTGCGCACTTTCCCGCCGTGTTCGGTCCCGGTGGCGACCAGCCGCTGGATGCCGACGTGGTCCGCGCGCGCTTCGCCGAACTGGCCGGCGAAGTCGAGCGCGGCACCGGCCGCGCCACCACGCCCGAGGCGCTGGCGCACGGCTTCCTGGAGATCGCGATCACCAACATGGCCAACGCGATCAAGCTGATTTCCGTGCAGCGCGGCTACGACATCACCCGCTACACCCTGACCACCTTCGGCGGCGCGGGCGGCCAGCATGCCTGCGCCGTCGCGGACGCGCTGGCCATGCCGCGCGTGCTGATCCATCCGCTGGCCGGCGTGCTGTCCGCCTACGGCATGGGCCTGGCCGTCGCCACCGCCGTGCGGGAACGCTCGGTGGAGCGCCGCTTCGACGACGACGGCCGCGCCGAGGCGCGCCGGGTGCTGGACGAACTGGGCGCCGCGGCCAAGGGCGAACTCCAGGCCCAGGGCTGCGAGGCGGCCGACATCCGGATCGCCGAGCGAGCCTATCTGCGCTACGAGGGTACCGACACCGCGCTGCCGGTGCCGCTGGGCGAGACCTCGGACATGCTGGCCGAATTCGAGCGCGCCTATCGCCAGCGCTTCGCCTTCCTGATGCCCGGCCGCGCGCTGGTGATCGATTCCGTGATGGCCGAGGCCACCGCCGGGCAAGGCCCCCAGAGCGCGCGCGCCGCCTGGTTCGGCCGCCCCGCGCGCGAGGCCGGCACGCAACTGCAGGCCCGCGACAGCGTCGCCATCCATGCCGGCGCATGGCAGGACAGCCCCCTTTACGCCGCCGCCGACCTGCGGGCCGGCGACGTCATCGCCGGCCCCGCCATCATCACCGATGCCAACGCCACCACCGTGGTCGATCCCGGCTGGCGGGCCACCGCGACCGCGAACGGCGACATCGTGCTCGAACGCGCCCAGCCCCGGCCCCAGCGCCGCGCCGTCGGCACCGAGGCGGATCCGGTGATGCTGGAGATCTTCAACAACCTGTTCATGTCCATCGCCGAGCAGATGGGCTGGCGCCTGCAGAACACCGCGCACTCGGTCAACATCAAGGAACGCCTGGATTTCTCGTGCGCGATCTTCGACGCACAGGGCGACCTCGTCGCCAACGCCCCCCACATCCCGGTGCACCTGGGGTCCATGGGCGCCAGCGTCCGGGCCGTCATCGACAGTACCCAGGGCACGCTGCGGCCCGGCGACGCCTACGTGCTCAACGACCCCTACGCCGGCGGCACCCATCTGCCCGACGTCACGGTCATCACCCCCATCTTCGACGAGGCCGGCACCCGCGTGCTGTTCTACGTGGGCTCGCGCGGCCATCACGCCGACATCGGCGGCCTGACGCCCGGCTCCATGCCGCCCGACTCGCGCACCATCGACGACGAGGGCGTGCTCATCACCAGCTTCCTGCTGGTGCGCGACGGACATTTGCGCGAGGCCGAGATGCGGCAGTTGCTGGCCGGCGCGCGGCATCCCGCGCGCAACATCGACCAGAACATCGCCGACTTGCGCGCCCAGGTGGCCGCCAACGAGAAAGGCCGCGAGGAACTCATGGCCATGGTGCGCTACTTCGGCCTGGACGTCGTGCAGGCATACATGGGCCACGTGCAGGACAACGCCGAGGAATCCGTGCGCCGGGCCATCAGCCGCCTGCGCGACGGGAGTTTCGCGGTATCGCTGGACAACGGCGCGCAGGTGCGCGTGGCGGTCACCGTGGACCACGCCACCCGCAGTGCCACGCTGGATTTCACCGGCACGTCCAGGCAGTTGCCCAACAATTTCAACGCGCCGCGCGCCGTTACCTCGGCCGCCGTGCTGTACGTGTTCCGCACGCTGCTGGACGAGGACATCCCCATGAACGCGGGCGGCCTGAAGCCGCTCACCATCGTGGTCCCCGAAGGTTCGATGCTGAACCCGCGCTATCCGGCCGCCGTGGTGGCCGGCAACGTCGAAACCTCCACCTGCGTGACCAATGCGCTGTACGGCGCGCTGGGCATCATGGCCAGCAGCCAGCCGACCATGAACAACCTGACCTTCGGCAACGCCCGCCACCAGTACTACGAAACCATCTCCGGCGGCTCGGGCGCGGGCGGCCGCTTCGATGAAAACGGCAGCCTGGCCGGCGGCTTCGATGGCACGTCGGTCGTGCAGACTCACATGACCAATTCGCGCCTGACCGATCCGGAGGTACTGGAACTGCGTTTCCCGGTGCGGCTGGAACGCTACGAGATCCGACACGGTTCGGGCGGCGACGGACGCTGGCGCGGCGGCGACGGCGGCGTGCGCACGCTGCGGTTCCTGGAACCCATGACGGTTTCGCTGCTGGCCAACGGCTGGCACCATCCCGCCTTCGGGCTGCGCGGCGGACAACCCGGCGCGCCGGGCCTGGCCCGCGTGCTGCGCGCCGACGGACGGGTCGAACCGCTGGACCACGCGGATCGCGCGGAGTTGCAGGCGGGCGACCGGGTCGAGATCGAGACGCCGGGCGGCGGCGGCTACGGGGAAGCCTGACCACGGCCCGTGGCCGGCCTCAGCCCCCCTGGCAGGTGGCGTACAGGCTGGCGATCTCGCGCGTCAGCAGGGCCTGCCAGCGCATCATGACGTAGTTGCAGACGGCCGACGAATGAATGCCCTCGCACGGCCAGTTCAACGGCAAGGTGCCGTTGTCGGCCCTGGCGATGCTGTTGCCGCCGCCGTCGCTCTGGTTGGCGGTGGTGGCCGAATCGCGCGCCGCCTGGTCGGACTGTTCGGCCTGCTGGCGCAGCACCTCGGCATTGCCGCCGCCGGCCTTCACCTTGGCCAGGGTCGAGGCGACATCCATCTGCAAGGCTTCCTTGCGGACCTCGGCCAGGAGGGGGTTGGTATAGGGCCGCAGCTGCGGGGCGAGGTGCGCCATCGTCCCCGTGCAGCGCCCACCACCGCCCTGGCCGCTGGAAGCCCGTGCCGCCGCGGCCCCGGAACCTGCCTGCGCCGCGCCGCCATCGCGCGCGCCCGCCGCCTGCGGCCTGGGCTGCGCCTTGGGCGCGGGGCCGTCGGGCAGCACCAGCTTCACCGTCTGCCCGGCCGGCGTGGTCACGCTGGCATTGCGCAGTTCCAGGTAATCCTCGTCGATCGCGCGCAGCTCGCCCGTCACGCTCATTTCCTTCGCGTCGGCGAATTGCCGGGCCTGCGCCGGCGGCAGCGGCACCATGACCGGCACGTTGCGCCAGGAGCCGATGAACATGCCCCGGTCGGCGTCGTAGTCCCGCAGCGCGACCTTCATCGCATGCGGCAGCGTGAGCGTGGCCAGCCGCTTCTGGTACTCGGCCGAGGTCTCGAACCTGTCCTTCTTCAACGCGGCCAGGAACGCCGCGGCCGGCTTGCCCGAGTCGTCGTGGGCGAACCGCCAGAGACGGGTGCGCCAGTTGTACGACTGGCCGGTCAGCAGGTCCTGCTGGATGATGAAGCCCGACTGGAACCGGCCCGCCGGCAAGGTGCGCAGCAACTGGCCCGTCTTCGTGTCGAACAACTGCGCGGGTATCCGGGACTCGGTCGCATACGACGTCACCAGCACCTGGTTCGGGTGGCCCGGCAGCTCCTGGAACACGCCGGAGAACGACCGGTCCTGCGGAGACTGGCGATGCAGCGTCTGCAACGTGATGCGGCGCTGCCATGTCGACGGATCCACGACATCGACCTTGCCGGTCTGCTCATCGTGCAGGTAGGCGTTTTCTCCCCAGCCCAGCAGCCGCTCGTTGCCGTTGCTGACGCGCACCATCGAACAATCGGGCAGGCTCACCCTGACGGGCGGCTGTGCCGTCAGGACATTGCCCCGCTTGTCGGCATACGGTATCCCGGCGACATGGCCGGGCAGCTCGCACAGCATCCTGCCGTGGGCCACGTCCCAGATCCGCAACCGATGCGACGGGCTGCTCCAGTCGCCCATCTCGGAATAGGCATAGGGCGTGTTGCCTATCCAGCGGTAGTCCAGGCGCTTGTACTGGTCCGCCGGCCGCCGGTCGTCCCCACGGAACTCGCCGGCCTTGGCGCCATTGACGTAATAGCTGACCACGCCGTCCTTCTGCGCGAAGAACTCCTGCCGGCCCTGGTCGTCGATGCGGGCGGCGCAGGCGTCGGCATCGTCCACCGACACGCCTCCCAACTCGGCTCCCCTGGCGTCGTAGTAGCTCACCCCCAGGCAGCGCCGCCCCTTGTCGAAATCGGTCATCCGCAAGTGCTCGACGACGTGGCGTCCGCCCACCTCCTTCGGCCACGGGAAATACCCGCCAGGCGGCAGCGTGCGCAGCGAATTGCCTTGCAGGTCGACCAGTTCGGAACCGTTCTTCAGCTCGCTGACCAGCAGCGCCTCGTTGCCGACGAAGCTCAGCGTGCGGGAAGACTGGCCTGACGGCACGCGCGTCGGCACCGCCCGGTCCTTGCCCGTGGCCGTATCGCGCAGCATGATCCGCCCGTCCGTCGCCTCGAAGGCCAGCCAAGCGCCATCGGGAGAGATGCTGGTGGTGCTGCGCGCCGTGATGTCGAAATCGGGCCGGGCATTGCCCGTTTCCTGCATGCCGAGCAGGCGCTTGTGGATCACGATGCGGCCCTGGTATTCGGGCGGAGGCGCCAGCGCCTGCAAGGCCTGCTCCTGTTCCTGCCGGACCGCCTCCTGCTGCTGCCGCTGCCGCGCCGCGGCCTCGCGCTCCCGCTGCGCCTGCTGCTCCCGCTCGCGGCGGGCATTCTCGGCGGCGCGCTGCTCCTGCTCTTCCTGGCGGCGCTGGTCCTCGGCAATGACCCGGCCGGTCTGTTCGATCATCTGGCCGAGCTGGCGGAACAGTGCGCCGGAATCGGCGGCCGATGCCGGCCAGCAACAACCCGCGGCAGCCAGCACGGCCACGCCGCGCAATACGCGAAAACGGGGGAAAGACGGGATATCCATGATGTCGAATCGGCCAGGCGAACAAACCGGGAAACCTGGGCGGAAACCGCCCAGGTCCCAGAATATCGTTACGGCAGAACCGTCACATCACTCAAATGAGGGGCAACCCCTGGAACGGGCGCAGGCAATCAAGGCAAACCCTATTGCTGCATTTGGTTTAATCAATTGGCAGGATGTGGAAGCACCCACTATCATCGCAGGGCATTCGCCCTAACTTCGATGTTGGATGAAACCCATGCTTCTGGAAGTTCTGCTGGTCTGGCTGGCCTGTGCGCTGCTGGTGGTATATAGCGTCGAGCGCAAGAGAAGAAGACGAGATTCGGCCAGGAATGACCACGCCGTGCGCTAGCACGGCCACGACAGCCCGTTGCCCTTACAGGCACCCCACGGCAAAGCTGGACAGCAGCCGGGACTCCGGCACACCGCCGGCATGGCAGGCTAGGCGCAGGATCGCGGCGTTCAGGAAACACACGGCCAGGAAAGCGACGAGGACACGCAGGAATCGCTTGAGTCCTGGCCTTTCTGTCTCGCTGTAATAGCTCATACAAGCGCTTGGCAATTGATTCTAATTGCTAAACACGTTACAGCATCCTCCCTTTATTCGCAATTATGCGAACGACGTAGGTGTGATATAGACCGCCGGCCACAAGCTAGACGGACATGCCTCCCGACACCTCCAACGCCACGCCATTGACGTAGCTCGCGTCATCGGAAGCCAGAAAGGCGTATACGCTGGCGATTTCCTCCGGCGCCCCCAGCCGCCTCATCCAGCAGGCGGTCCGGAAACCGTCCAGCACCTTCTCCGGCATGCTCTTGAGGATGTCGGTCTCGACGAAGCCCGGACAGACCGCGTTCACCCGTATCCCCTTGGGACCCAGTTCGCGGGCCCAGGTCTTGGTGAAGCCGATCACGCCGAACTTGCTGGCCGCGTAGTTGGTCTGCCCGAAATTCCCGTACAGGCCGACCACGCTCGACGCATTCAGGATGACGCCGCGCTGCTGCGCCAGCATGGTGTCGACGACCGCCTGGGTGCAATTGAACACGCCCTTCAGGTTCACGTCGATGACCTGGTCGAACTGCTGTTCGGTCATGCGCGCCAGCCGGGCATCCTGCGTGATGCCCGCATTATTGACCAGGATGTCTATGCGGTGGAACCTGGCCTTGATGGCGGCGACCACCGCGTCTATCCCTTCGCGGTCGGTCACGTCCAGCGCATGGGCCTCGGCCTGGTGGCCGGCTTCCCGCAGGGCCCGGGCCTGCTCGCGCGCGGCGTCGGCCGCCCGGTCGCACAGGATCACCGTGGCGCCCTCGCCGGCGAATTTCCATGCGGTGGCCCGCCCGATGCCGGCGGCGGCTCCCGTGATGATGGCTACTCGGTCTTTCAGCTTCACTGACATCCCCTCTGTATGGAATCCGGCCTCTTCCGGAACGCCGGGCCGGGCACCGGTTCGGCGCCAGTGTGTTTTTACCCTGTCCGGCGGAGTCCCGCATCCGCAGCAATGACGCGGTCATATCGACCCCCTAATCTGCGCCGCTTTCGGGGGAACAAACGATGTCCATACGTATCGCCAAGACCGGGCGCGGGGCGGCCGCCGCCCTGGCGCTCGCCGTGCTGTCCACGCTGGCCGCCTGCGGCGGTGGAGACGGCTCCGCTTCGACCGGCCCCGGCACGCCGACCGGCCCCAGCACACCGACGGATCCGGTCACGCCCACGCTGCGCGTCGGCATCCTGCCCGACACCCAGGGCGGCGACTCCGGCGTCGCCCTGCATCCCATGAAGGCCATCCTGGACCTGTACGCGAAGTCGGGGGTCAACGTGGTCCTGGCGGTGGGCGATCTCGTGGAAAACGGCACCCCGGCCGAATACGTGCTGTGGCGCGGCCTGGCGGAGCAGTACAAGGGCAGGATGACCATCCTGCCCATCATGGGCAACCACGACCCCAAGGGCATAGACCAGGACTGGTACGACACGGTGGAAGGCTTCATCCCCACCGACGCATGGCACATGCCCGGCTCGGCCTACAAGAACTACGCGCTGGTGCGCGACAACGTGCTGTTCATCAACATCTCGTACGGCTGGCTGGAACGGGCCTACGACTTCGTGGAAGGCATGGTCAAGGAACACGGAGGCAAGGTCGACCACATCATCCTCCAGACCCACAACTCCTTCGCCGGCAACCGCTACGGCCTGGTACGGGAGAACATCGTCGACGGCAGCCTGGCCATCGTCAACGACACCAAGTTCCGCGAAGCCTACGACAAATACCGCAAGCTGTTCGCCGAACACGACGTGATCTACGTCTCGGGGCACGAGCACCACTATGCCCGCAGCCTCATCCGCGACGATTCCGACCTTGGCTTCCAGCAGATCATCTCGGGCGACGCCGCCTACAAGGGCTACGAGACGCGCTTCGGCGAACACGAACGCATCCAGAGCGTGCTGATGCACAAGGTGCAGCACGAGGACACGGGCTTTGTCGATGCCAACGCCTCGATCTTCACCATCCAGGGCGGCATGCTGGACTACCGCTCGTACTTCGCCACGCATTCCGTCACCCGCAACGAGGACGGCCCCAAGGAACTCGCCACGCCGCAGTGGAAACTGCTGGACCGGTTCGTCCGCTCCACGCAGCGCTGTGAAAAGGTGGTGTTCCCTGGCAGCGTGCCCGCCGACATCCAGCGCAACAGCGCCTACGATCCGTCCTATCGCACCAGCTATTGCGCCTCGGCCAGCGGCCATCGCGCGCGCCTGCTGGACGGTACGAACCGCAGCTTCAACCGCTACGACACCCGCACCCGCGGCATGAGCGCCACGCCCGGCTACTCCTACGCCGGCAGCAACATGGAGATGCTGTCCATGATGTACCGCTACATGTTCATCAGCGACGAGAGCTTCAGCCGCAACCTCAACAACAGCCAGCGTGCGCGGCTGGTGAACGAGGGCACCGGGGACGAGGAGATCGAGGTCCGCGCGACCACCATCGACCTGAAGAAGCTGGTCGCGCTGAACTGGCAGGAGCGCGGCAAGGACACGGTGTCCGACGTGCTGTGGATAAGCGGCATCGCGGGGCAGACCGGCACCTACATCGATCCGTGGGGACGCGCCAAGGACATCACGGCCACCACCGGCCTGCCGGGCAGCTACGGCGACGGTTCGGAAAGCGGCAAGCTGCCGGTGCAGTTGCCGGCGCATGCCACGCGCCAGTGGGAACTCAGCGCCGACCAGGGCGGCGACACCTATGTGCTGGAGTTCGCGCTGCCCTCGGGCGCCGACGCCACCGCCACCACGCTGGCGCGCCGCGACGCGGACGGCAAGTGGGTCGCGCTGGCCTCCGCCGCGTGCATCAGCAAGCAGCCCTACCAGGCCGCGTTCTTGACCGCCCTGCCCGCCGACGTCGATGCCTCGTGCGCCGTGGCCGTGGGCTATGACGCCACGAAATCGGCCTACTGGGCACGGGTCGACAAGGAAGGGGCGTTCGCGGTGGTGGCGCGCTAGGCTCAAGCAAGGCCGTCCGGCGTTTTCAGGAGCCGGCCATCCCTATATCATTCCCGGGAACATGGCCACGATTCCTCTTTCCTGACATGCCGGCGGCGGCCAGCGGCCCCACCCCGGCCCCCGTCATCTCGCGCGGATCCCTGACGATCGCCGCCCTGTCGACGATCGTCGAATGGTACGACTTCACGCTGTACCTGTACTTCGCGACGGTCCTGTCCCGCGTCTTCTTCGGGGGCGGCGAGCTGTCCCTGCTGGCCACGCTGGCCGGCTTCGCCGTCTCGTACTTCATGCGTCCCCTGGGCGCCCTCGTGTTCGGCCACATCGGCGATCGCCACGGCCGCCGCCGGACGCTGCTGCTGTCCATGGCGCTGATGACGGCCGCCATGCTGGCGACCGCGCTGCTGCCCGCCTACGGCAGCCTGGGCGCCACGGCCGGCGTGCTGCTGCTGGTCCTGCGCTGCCTGATGGCCTTCTCGGTGGGCGGCGAATATACCAGCGTGGTGGCTTACCTGCTGGAAGGCGCGCCTCCCGGTCGCCGGGGCTTGGTCACGTCGCTCGCCTCGGCCGCCAGCGAAGTCGGCGCGCTGCTGGCGGTGGCGGTGTCGGCCGCGACCGTGGCGCTGCTGGATACCCCCCGGCTCGACGCCTGGGGATGGCGCATTCCCTTCTTCGTCGGCGCTGCCCTGGCGGGCAGCATCTGGATCGCCCGCTCGGCCATGCAGGAGTCGCCGGACTTCGAAAGGCAGCAGCGCCAGCGCACCATACCCGCCTCGCCCATCCTGCATACGCTCACGCATCACCGCACCGCCGTGCTGAGGACCTTCGCGATCTCGGCGCTGGGCTCCATCACGTATTACGTCGGCATCACCTACGTGCCCGCCTTCCTGTCCTCGAACGGAGGCCGCGGGGAAGCCGAATCGCTCTGGCTGTCGACCGTCGCCGCCGTGGCGGTCATCGCGGCCACGCCCGTGGCCGGCGCGCTGTCGGACCGCCTGGGACGCCGGCCCATGCTGATCGGGCTCGCCGTCCTGGGCGCGGCCCTGCCGCTGTTCATGTTTACCTACATGGCACACGGCACCACCGTCCAGGTCGCCCTGGGCGCCGTCGCGCTGGCGCTGGTCGCCGGCGGCGTCAGCGCCGTGGGCGCTCCCGCCACGGCCGAGCAATTCCCGGGCGAAGGCCGGCTGAGCGGACTCGCGCTGGGCGCGACCGCGGCCACCGCGCTGTTCGGGGGAATGACGCCCTTCCTGGCGGAATGGCTGGTACAGGCCACGGGCTGGACGGCCGCGCCGGGCGCGATGATCGCGGTGGTCGCGCTGGCGGTGCTGCCCGTCCTGCGGCAAATGCCGGAGACCGCGCCTCGGGCGGCACATGAGCGGGCCTCGCCGGCCACCGAGTCTTCCCGCTAGTGCCGGGCGCCAGGCGGTTCGGGTGAACGGCGCCCCCCTGCCCGCTATTCCTCGGGCACCCTGAGCAGCACCGTGTCGTCCGGCCCCACCGACCGCCCGTCCGGCGCACGGATGTCCAGCCGGACCGGCAGGCCGGTCTCGCGGTCGACCAGTTCGGAATGCGCTTCGCCCGGCTTGAACAGATGGCGCTCGCCGAACTGGCGCAGGGCAACCATCACCGGGAACAGGTCCCGGCCCATGGCCGTCAGGCGGTACTCCATCCGCGCGCCGCTGTCCCCCACCGGGACGGCCTCCAGGATGCCGCGCGACACCAGGGTGCGCAGGCGCTCGGTCAGGATGTTCTTCGCGATGCCCAGGCTTTTCTGGAACTCGCTGAAACGCGTCAGGCCATCGAACGCGTCGCGCACGATCAACAGCGACCACCAGTCGCCGATCACGTCCAGCGACCGGGCGCTGGGGCAGTAATCCCCCTTCAGGCTTTTTCGTCCGACCATGGTCCGCGCTCCATCGATTATTAGGTTGCATTATAAAACTAAAACCCTTATCCTCCCGAACGGTTTTGTAATGAAACCAAATTATCGGGAGTTTCAACCATGGGTTCTACAGCAAGCGCGGCGCCATCGCCGCTCACGCGTCCGGTCACGCTGCTTTTCGCGGTCGCCAGCGGCCTGGCCGTCGCCAACGCCTATTTCGCCCACCCCTTGCTGGACGTCATGGCGGACGACCTCGGCCTGTCGCACGCGGTGGCCGGCCTCATCGTGGGCGCGACCCAGCTCGGGTACGGGCTGGGCCTGGTCCTGCTGGTGCCGCTGGGCGACCTGCTCGATCGCCGCATGCTCATCATCGGGCAGTCGCTGCTTTCCGTGCTGGCCCTGGCCTGCGCAGGACTCTCATCGACGGCGGCCATGCTGCTCGCCTCCATGGCGGCCGTGGGCCTGCTCGCGGTCGTCACCCAGGCGCTGGTCGCCTACGCGGCCACGCTCGCCCGGCCATCCGAGCGAGGCCAGGTCGTGGGCGTGGTCACCAGCGGCATCGTGCTCGGCATACTGTTGGCGCGCACCGCCGCGGGCCTCCTGACCGACCTGTCGGGATGGCGGACGGTGTACCTGGTGTCGGCGGCGCTGACGCTGGCGATCGCCGGGCTGCTCTACAAGGCCCTGCCCCGCCAGCGGCGCACCGGGACCCGGATTTCCTATCCGCGCCTGATCGCATCGGTGTTCACGCTGTTCCTGGAAGAACCGGTTTTGCGCATCCGCGCCATCATCGCGATGCTGATCTTCGCCGACATCACGACGCTGCTCGCGCCCATGGTGCTGCCGCTCGCCGCGCCACCCTTCTCGCTCTCCCATACCGAGGTCGGCCTGTTCGGACTGGCCGGGGCCGCCGGCGCGCTGGGCGCCGCGCGCGCCGGCCGCTGGGCCGATCGCGGGCACGGCCAGCGCACGACCGGCATCGCGCTCGCCCTGATGCTGGCCGCCTGGCTGCCGATCTCGATGCTGCCGCATTCCATCCTGTGGCTGGTCCTGGGCGTCCTGGTGATCGACTTCGGGCTGCAGGCGGCGCACGTCACCAACCAGGGCATGATCTATCGCGTGCGGCCCGAAGCGCAGAATCGCCTGACCGCCGCCTACATGGTGTTCTACTCCATCGGCAGCGCGGCCGGCTCATCGATCTCGACCATGGTCTATGCCCACGCGGGCTGGAACGGCGTGTGCCTGATGGGCGCGGGCATCGGCGCTGCGGCCCTGCTCTTCTGGGCGGCCACCCTGCGCGCCACGCCGGCGGCGGCTACCGCCCGGACGGCCGGTTCCGCCCCCGGCTAGCGCCGGTCCGGACCGAGCTCGGCCTCCGCCAGCTCCGCGATGCGCAAGGTCGGCGCCACGAGCTCGTCCTCGCCGTCCTCGATGAGCCAGGTGGCGGACAGGCCGGCCCAGGCCAGGATCCATTGCAGCAGGCGCTGGCGCTCCAGCCCCGCCGCCCGGGCGACGATGTCCGCCTGCCGCGCCAGGCGCCCCGGGGCCAGGGCGATCGCGTGGTCCGGATTGCAGAACAGGTTGGCATAGTCGAAGCCACGCTCGCCCTCCAGCCGTTTCGGATCGATGGCCAGCCAGCCCCGCTCGCCGAAGTCCAGGACGTTGCCGTGGTGGATGTCCCCGTGCAGCGGCACGACGTCCCTAGGCTCGGCCAGCAGCGCCCGGGCCGCGCCGGCCGACCTGGTCAGGATGCCGCCCAGGCGGGCCGCCACCGGTTCGAGCGCCCGGAACCGCTCGGCCAGCGGCACCAGTGCCGGCGCGGGTTTGCCGCGCGGGGCATGCAGCGCGGCGACGGTCCGGCAGATGATGCGGCTGGCTTCGTCGTCCTGCCCCGCCCGCGCCATGCCGGCCAGCGACCGCGTCCCCAGGGCGCGCTCGAGCAGGATCGCGTCGCCCTCGTGCTCCAGCACGCGCGCCGCGCCCACGCCGTCCCACCACACCATCAGGCCCGCGCCCCAGCGCTCTTCGGATTCGGTGGAAATCTTCAGCATGGCGGCCTTGCCGTCGCGCCGCACCGGCAGCAAGAGGCTCGAATGCGTGGTGCACGGATCGCCGTCGGGCTCCAGGCTCCAGCGGGCAAGCCAGGCGTCGAAAGCTTGGGGGCGAGTCATGGAGGAATGCTCTCTACGTGGAACAACGTGTCAAACTAGCACACCGACATTGTCCTAGGACGACATGAGAATACGAGGAAAGAGCGCGGCCGAGATCTTCGACAGCGTTCGCGCGCAAGTCCAGTCCCAGCAACTCCTGCCCGGCCAGGGCCTGCCGCCCGTGCGCGAGCTGGCGGCGCAGCTGGACGTCAACCGCAATACCGTGGCCGCCGCGTACAAGCGCCTCGTGGCGGCGGGCATCGCCACCGCCCAGGGCCGGCGCGGCACCACCATACGCGGCCAGGGGCCCGGAGAACAGGAAGGCGCGCTGCCCGATTCGCCGCTGGTGGACCTGGCCAGCGGCAACCCCGACCCGGCCTGGCTGCCGGACCTGGCCGCGGCGCTGCACGCCAGGCCCTACCGGCCCCGGCTCTACGGCGAACCGCTGATCAACGCGGGACTCGAGGCCCATGCCCGCGCCTGGTTCGCCCAGGACTGCCCGGCTCCCTTCGAGGTCGACCTGGCCCATGGCGCGGTCGACGCCATCGAACGCCTGCTGGGCGCCCTGCTCGTTCCGGGCGACAAGGTCGCGGTGGAAAACCCCTGCTTCCTGAGCAGCATCAACCTGCTGCGCGTGGCCGGCCTGCAGGCGGTGGGCGTACCGGTCGACGCCGAGGGCATGCAGGCGCCGGCGCTGGAAGCCGCGCTGGCCAAGGGAGTCCGGGCCGTCATCCTGACGCCCCGTGCGCACAACCCCACCGGCTGCAACCTGAGCGCCAGGCGGGCGCGCGCGCTATCGCGCGTCCTGGCGAAACATCCGCACGTCGCCGTGATCCTGGACGACCACTTCGCCCTGCTGGCGACCGCCGCCTATCACTCCGCGCTGCCCGCGGGCACGCGGCGCTGGGCCCTGGTGCGTTCGCTCACCAAGGCACTGGGGCCCGATATCCGGATGGCACTGGTGGCCAGCGATGAAGCGACTTCCCGGCAATTGCGCCTGCGCCTGGCATCGGGCACGAACTGGGTCAGCCACCTGCTGCAGGACATGGCGGAAACCACGCTGGGCAGCCCCGACGCCATCCGGCTGATGTCCCGCGCCCGCAAGGACTATGCCGTGCGCAGGAAGCGCCTGGAGGATGCCCTGGGGAAACGGGGCATCGCCTGCCTGGAAGGCGGGGACGGACTCAATCTGTGGGTGCCGCTGGCCACCGACGACCAGGCGGTCGCCCAGGCCCTGGCGCGGCGGGGCTGGCTGGTCCGCCACGGGCAGCCCTTCGGCGTGCACGAAGCCGTGCCCGGGCTGCGCATCACCGTGTCGGGCATCGAGCCGGCGCAATGCCGGCGGATCGCCTCGGACCTGCGGCACTGCCTGGGCTAGGACGCCGGCGCCACGCAGGCATCCGGGCCGCATCCCGCGCCGGCCCGTCCGCTTGCGGGCGTGCCGGCGCCACCGCCTTCCTCGCCTTCCTCCAGCAGACGGCCGATGGCCGAGCCCAGGGCCAGGTCGTCGATGCTGCCCAGGTGATGCAGGCGGATGTGACCGCGGCGGTCCAGCAGCACCACGCTGGGCGTGCCGCCCAGGGCGTAGTCCCGCATCGTCATCGGAATGTTCCCATCCGGCGCGGGACGGTCGATCCCGATGGGGAAGCTCCAGCGATATTCCTGCGTGAAGGCCCGCAGCGCGGCCGGCCCCGTCACGTCGTGGTGCTCGAACACCGTATGCAGTCCGATCACTGCCACGTCGTCCTCGCGGAACATGCGATGCACGCGCTCGGCCTGCGGCAGGCCATGCGCCAGGCAGGCCGGGCACAACATCTGGAAGGCGTACAGCAGCACCACCTTCCCACGCAGGCCGGCCAGGTCGATGGGCGCGGAGACGTTCAGCCACTCGTCCACCTGCAACGGCGGCGCTTCCACGGTATGGGGCTTGGGTCGGGACATGTCGGACTCCTGTAGTCGTGCCTGAACATGATACTCTTTTGGCATAGGACAAACCGATGAGCCGGACATGAACGCGGACAGCGAAGCCCCCCGGGCCGATACCCCCACCCAGCACGACCAGCACGGCCGCTGGCCCCAGGCCGCCTCGGTCGAGGATTTCCGCCGCAACCTGGCGGCGGTGCGCGAACGCATCGCCGCGGCATGCCGGCGCGCCGGCCGCGACCCGGCCGGCGTGCGGCTGCTGCCGGTCAGCAAGACCGTCGACGAAGCGCGCATCCGCCTGGCCTACCAGGCCGGCTGCCGCTTCCTGGGCGAGAACAAGCTGCAGGAGGCGGCCCGCAAATGGGAAGCGATGTCCGATCTGGCCGACCTGAAGTGGTCCATCATCGGCCACCTGCAGACCAACAAGGCCAAGCTGGTGGCGCGCTTCGCCGCCGAGTTCCAGGCGCTGGACAGCCCGCGGGTGGCCGAGGCACTGGACCGCCGGCTGCAAGCCGAGGGCCGCGCGCTGGACGTATTCGTGCAGGTCAACACCTCGGGCGAGGCCAGCAAGTACGGCCTGCATCCGGATGACGTCCAGGACTTCCTGCGCCAGATGCGCGCCTACTCCGCCCTGCGCGTGCGCGGGCTGATGACGCTCGCCCTGTTCTCCGCCGAAGCCGAGCGGGTCCGGCGGTGCTTCGTGCTGCTGCGCACGCTGCGCGACCGCCTGCGGCAGGACGCGCCGGCCGGCATCGGCCTGGACGAACTGTCCATGGGCATGTCGGGCGACTACGAGATCGCCATCGAGGAAGGCGCAACCGTGGTGCGCGTGGGCCAGGCCATCTTCGGCGCCCGTAGCACGCCGGACGCCTACTACTGGCCCACCGCCGACCCGCAGCCTGCATCATGAACGATCCCGGCCCCCTCCCGCTGGACGTGGTCTCCATCATGTCCCAGGTCGTCTACGGCCACGTCGGCAACTCGATCGCGGTGCCCAGGCTGTGCCGCGCCGGCCTGCACGTCGCCGCCGTGCCCACCGTCGTGCTCAGCAATACTCCCCACTACCCCACGATGCACGGCGGCGCCCTGCCGCTGGACTGGTTCCAGGGCTACCTGGACGACCTGACGGCCCGCGACGCGCTGCGCCGGTTGCGGGCCGTGGTGGTGGGTTTCCTGGGCAACGCCGCGCAGGCCCAGGCGCTCGGCCGCTGGCTGGAAAGGATACGGCCGGACCACCCGGACCTCATGTTGATCGTCGATCCCGTCATCGGCGACCACGACCATGGCATCTACGTCGACCCGTCGCTGGTGGATGCCTACCGCGACCACCTCGTCGGCCAGGCCCGCGGCTTGACGCCCAACGGCTTCGAACTCGCGCAGCTGACGGGCATGCCCGTGGACGGCATCGACGACGCCATCCGCGCCGCCCGCCGGCTTCTGGCGGGCGATACCGAATGGGTGGTCGTCACCAGCGCGGCGCCCGCGACCTGGACGCCGGACGACATGAAGATCCTGGTCGTGACGCGCACCGACACGGCAACCATCGTCCATCCCCGGCTGGCCCTGACCCCCAAGGGCACCGGGGATCTCTTCACCGCGTCGCTGGCCGCGCACCTGCTGGAAGGCGCGGCTATCGAAGCCGCGGCGCGGCAGGCCGCCGATGACGTCCTGGCCGCGCTGCGGGAAACGCAACGCGCCGGCTGCGCCGAACTGCTGCTGCCGCCCCACCCCTGAACGCCGGACCGGAACCCCGACAATGAACCGCCAAGCCCTGATCGTCCGCCACGTCGCCTTCGAAGACCTGGGCACGCTGGCCCCGCTGCTGGCCGGGCGCGGCTACCGCGTGCGCTACCTGGAAGCCGGCGTCGATGCGATCGCCCCCGGGCCGCTGGCCGCGGCCGACCTGGTCGTGATCCTGGGCGGCCCGATCGGCGTCTACGACACGGACCGCTATCCCTTCCTGGAAGCGGAACTGGCGGCCATTGCCGAACGGCTGAAGCAGGACCGGCCCACCCTGGGTATCTGCCTGGGCGCGCAACTGATGGCCAAGGCGCTGGGCGCGGACGTCAAGCCCACCGGGCGCGCCGAAATCGGCTATGCGCCGCTTACCCTTACGGACGAGGGGCAGGCCTCGGTTCTACGCGGCATCGGATCGGTGCCCGTGCTGCACTGGCACGGCGACCAGTTCGACATCCCGCCCGGCGCCGCCAGGCTGGCGCAAACGCCCGGCTTTCCCAACCAGGCCTTTGCCCTGGGGCCTCGCCTGCTGGGCCTGCAGTTCCACCTGGAAGCGCAGGCCACGCACATCGAACGCTGGCTGATCGGCCACGCCTGCGAGCTGGCGGCGCACCGGATCGACGTCGCCGCCGTCAGGCGGGACGCGGCGCGCCATGGCGCCGAGCTCGAACGCGTGGCCCGCCAGGTCTTCGGCGACTGGCTGGACGGCTGCTGACACCCGGCCACCTCTTCAGATCCGCGCCGGCCCGGCTCCGCCCGTGGCCGCCTCGGCCGCCTCGGCCGCCTGTATGCCCGACAGGATGGCGGACGGCACGCCGTAGCCTGGAAACGTGGTCTGTCCGGCCAGATACAGGCCGCGCAGCGGCGTGCGATGCGGGAAGAAGCGGTCGGGCGAGGCGCCGGGCGCCACGCCATACAGCGCCCCCTCGTACAAATGCCGCTGGCGGACGAAGTCCCGCGGGTCCAGCACGCGGACGGCATCGATCTCCAGCCCCGGAACCCGCTGCCGCATGGCCGCCAGATAGCGGTCCACGGCGGACCGCGTCATGTCGGGCGTCCACTCGTCGGCCGAGGCGATGCCGGAGACAGGCGCGTACAACTCCAGGATGGAGCGTCCCGGCGGCGCCAGATCCGGCAGGACCTGCGTGGGGCATGTGTAGGCCAGCCAGCGCGGCGCGTCCGGCGGCATCACATGCAGCCGGCCCTGCTCGCGCATGAGAGGCACGTGGTTGACGATGAACGCGCCCGGCCCCTCGGCGACCGCGCCGCCCAGCTGGATCGATATCGCGCGATGGGATAGCGGCGCACGCCGCGCGCGCCGCGCCAGCGTCCATGGCACCGCGTCGGCGGGCAGCAGGCGGTGGACCACGTCGAAGCCTGAACAGGCCGCGATCACGCAATCGGCCTGGATGCGTTCCCCGCCCGCCAGCGCGACACCGCGCGCCACGCCGCCGGCCACCGTTATGCGTTCCACCGGCCGGCCGCACAGGATGCGCACGCCGTGGCGCTGCGCCGCGCGGTACAGCGCCTGGCTGATGGCTCCCATCCCGCCCCGGGGAAGGTGGAAGCCCTCTTCCAGCAAGGCCACCAGCCCGATGATCTGCGTGGCGGGAAGCCGTTCCGGCCCCATGCCGGTGTACAGCAGGGTGGATGCGACGGCGGCCTGCAGCCCGGCATCCGGGAAATGCCCGGCGATGAGACGATCGGCCCGCCCCGACAGGGCAGGCAGGTAGCGCCACAGCCGCCCCAGCGTCCTTGCCAGGGCCGGCTCGAACGGCAGCACTTCCTGGACCAGCGTGCGATAGATCGGCGCCCAGCGGCGCCGCAGTGCGTCCAGTCCATCCCGCAACATGGCGGTCCGTGCCGCGTCTCCCTCGACCAGGGAATCCTCCACGCCCGCCAGCCGCACCACCGTGCCGTCGCCCAGGTGGGTCGCATGCGGCCGCGCGATGGCGGCCAGCTCGATCTCGCGCTCGACGTCCATGCCCAGCCGCGCGAACCCCGATCTCAGCAATGATGGAACCGCCACGTACACGGCGCCGTTGTTGAAGGTGAAGCCTTGTTCGCTGACGGTGGAGCAGCAGCCTCCGACCTCCTCGCCGGCTTCGGCCAGGACGACGTCGACGCCTTGCCGGGCCAGCGCCACGCTGGCCGCCAGGCCCGACAGCCCCGCGCCGACGACCATCGCCGACCGTATCGACCTTCCCATGACAGCTAGCCTCCATGACCGGAAAAATTAGACAATGTACAAAATTCTACACTGTATAATTCCTTCATGATCACGGCCGCCCTTCCCTCCAAGCGCCAGCGCACGCGCGAACATATCGCGACGGTGGCGGGCGACCTGTTCGAACG
This sequence comes from Pigmentiphaga daeguensis, assembly GCF_039523035.1. Lineage (NCBI taxonomy): Bacteria > Pseudomonadati > Pseudomonadota > Betaproteobacteria > Burkholderiales > Alcaligenaceae > Pigmentiphaga > Pigmentiphaga daeguensis. The sequence goes on from NZ_BAAAEN010000013.1 coordinate 134,832, forward strand.
CCACGGCTACGAGGCCGTGACGATGGAACAGATCGCCGTCGAGGCGGGCGTCGTGCGGGGAACGCTATACAACCACTTCGCGGTCAAGGAAGCGGTGCTTGCCGAATGGATGCATGCGCGCCTGGCGCGCGACTTGGCGCCGCTGATGCAGGCCGTCATGAAGCGCAAGACCTTCGCCTCCCGCATCCCGGTGGTCCTGGACGCCTCGGCCCGATGGTGGGAGGAACATCGGCAGTACGCCGCGCCCTACATCCGCTTCCGCTTCCAGCAGGTAAGCGATGGATCGGGCGAGCAGGCGTCGTCCGACATGGTCACCGCGTACACCGCGCTGATCCACGCGGCGCAGCAGGCCGGGGAAGTCCGCGACAACGAACCTCCTGAACGCCTGGCCAACTACCTGCATTTCCTGTACCTGTCGGCGCTGATGAGCTGGCTGGGCGACCCGAAGGCTTCCCTGCGCAAGGCCTTCGCGCGCGCCTTCGACTTCTTTCTTCAGGGCGCGTCGCGCCCCTGAGGCTCGCCGCCGTCCCCGCCCCGCGCGCCGACCGCGATCCGGAAAGCCCCCAGGGCCACCACCGTCAGGAAGATCTGCACCACCGCGCAGGAGATGGCCGGATCCGAGCCGTAGCCCACGAGCTTGGTACCCAGCGCGCCGGCCGCCATCTGCCCGAACCCGTACAGGCCCGCCGCGGACCCCGTCAGCCCCGGTGCCGAGGACAGCGCGCGCGACAGCCCTGCCGGACTGGCCATGCCGCATCCCGTCGTCAGCAGGAAGGTGATGGCGATCAGCACGGGCACATTCAGCCAGCCCATGGCCTGCACGCCCAGGAACACCAAGGCCATGGCCAGGCTCAGCCCCGCCCCCATGTAGAGAAACAGCTCCGTGTTCAAGCGCCCCACCAGCCGCCGGGTCGTGGCTGACCCCACGCTGGCCCCGACGATGGTGATCGCCGCGAACCAGCCGATCTGGGAAATCGGCAACTGCAACTGCCCGTGCACGATGTAGGGTGCCGTCGCCAGATAGGGATAGAGCGCCGTGCTGGAACAGGCCCCGCCCACCATGAACCCCAGGAATCGCCGGTTGCCGACCAACTGGCCGTAGTCCCGCGCGATCTTGCCGAAGGCCAGCGGCGAGCGGTCCAGGTTGGTCTCGGGCAGCAGCCGCCACGCGCACAGCACCATCGCGGTCGCCATGCACACCAGGAACACATAGATGGCCCGCCAGCCAAAGCCGTCGGCCAGGTACGAGCCCAGGATGGGCGACAGCCCCGGCCCCACCAGCGTCAACAGGTTAAGCAGCGCCAGGTCCTTGGTGACCCGCTCGGGCGTGGAGATGTCGCGGACGATGGAGCGCCCCAGCGTGATGCCCGCCGCGCCGCCCAGCGCCTGCGCCAGGCGGGCGGCCAGCAGCCATTCGAGCGTGGGCGCGAACAGCGCGAACACGCTCGCCACCAGATAGATGCCCAAGCCCAGCAGCAGCGTGGGCCGGCGCCCGATGGTGTCCGACACCGGCCCGTAGATCAGTTGTCCGAACGCCAGCCCCACCACGTACAGCGTGATGGTCTGCTGCATGCCGGCCGGGCTCGCGCCCAGGTCGGCGCCCGCCAGCGGCAGCGCCGGCATGAAGATGTGCATGGCCATCGTGCCGCTGAGCGTCACCAGCACCAGGAGCCACAAGGGCGCCCGGATGGACGGGGCAGGGGACGGATGCGCGCGGGTCATGGAGGTCTTTCGTCTAAAGCGTATCGAACCGGCGCGCGATCTTTTCCAGGGCCTGGCGGGTGATGCGCAGTTCCTGCGCGGTCAGGTCGTCCAGCAGGCTGGCCTCGATCTCCAGGCTCTTGGCCACGATACGCTCGGCCAGCGCGCGCCCCTGCCGCGTCAGGCGGATGGACTTCGCGCGGCGATCCTCTTCCGCCGTTTCCCACTCGATCAGGCCCAGCTCGCGCAACTGCGACAGGATGCGGACCAGCGAGGACTTCTCCAGCGACAATGTCTCCGCCAGGTCCTTCTGGCGCACCACCGGCTCGCTGGATTCGTACAAGGCCAGCAGCGGCGCGCGCGTGGCGTCCGAGAGACCCATTTCCTTGAAATGCTGATCGACCGCCCTGCGCCACTTGCGGTAGACCGCGCCGACCAGCCGTCCGAAGCGGGCCCGGACGTGTTCGTCGAGCTGCGGCGGGGTCCTTGAATTAGGTTGCATGCGAACTATTTTCCCAGGAAATTAGTTCGCATGCAACCTAAGTACGCAAACACTCCGCTGCTTGATTGCCCTATATTCCCCAGCTCGGATGACAACCTCTCTGCCCCCCCCTGCCCATGTTGATACGCCCGGAACAACCGCACGACATCGCGGCCATCGACCGCGTGATCACCCGCGCCTTCGCCACCGCGCCGCATGCGAGCGGCACCGAGGCACGGATCGTCGACGCGCTGCGCGAGGCCGGCGCATTGACCCTTTCGCTCGTGGCGGAATCCCATGGCGAGGTCGTGGGCCACGTGGCCCTCTCTCCCGTGGCGCTTTCCGACGGCACACCCGGCTGGTACGGCCTCGGTCCGCTCGCCGTGGCGCCCGGACACCAGGGCAAGGGCCTGGGCGGGCAGCTGGTCGCGCATGCGCTCGATGCGTTGCGCCAGCGCCATGCGGCCGGATGCGTGGTGCTGGGCGAACCGGAATACTACGGCCGGTTCGGATTCCGGGCCGATCCGGACTTCGTGCTGCCGGGCGTGCCGCCGGAATATTTCCAGGCGGTCCGGCTCACGCCCGGGGCGGGTGGAGGAACGGTGGCGTATCACCAGGCCTTCGAGGTAGCGGCCTAGAGATCGCGGCCCCGCTTACGGTACTCCCACGGCGCGACAGGCGACGGCAAGGCCCACAGGCCACGCCGCCCCGCCCTCGCCTCGCCCTGCAGGTCAACCAGCGCCCGTTCCGCGGTGAACTTGGGATAGACCCAGGCATACCCATGGCGCAGCATCATTTCCTGCACGCTGCCATGGCCGCAATCGACATCGCCCAGCGTGCGGCCATAGCGATCCTTGCCATGGCGCGACAACCTGGCCTGCGCGCCCAACGGACAGAGTGCCCTCAGGAAATCGCGCGAGGCGATCCCGCCGGCCTGGCCAATCTCCGGCGCATCGATCCGCTCCAGGCGCACCGGAGTGCTTTTCTTTTGCGGGGGACATTGCAGGCGCATCGTGTCGCCATCGTGGATGGACGTGACGGTGCAAACCTGGGCGAACGTGGCGCATGGCAGGGCGAAAGCGGCTATGCCTGCCAGGCACCGGATCATCGAAATCGTGGTTTTCATGGCGGCATTATCCCAGCACCGGCGGCACGGCCCGTCGCACCATTGCTGGGCGCACGCCCCTGAGTCGAGCGCAATCGCGCGCCACTCCTGTGCGCGGCAAGGCATCGGCCGGCCGAGCATCCCCCCTCATCTCGCCGCCCGCACGGCTAAAGCCGCATGGCAGCGCGCCTGGCACGGCTCTTGAATATGTCCCTCCAAACTTGTACACAAGAGGGAATACCAGATGCGCGGATGGACGATTTCCGACTGGCTCGACGCATACCGGGACGGCGCACAACCGGCACGCCTGCTTGGCGAACTGCTGGAGTCCCTGGCGGGGCCGGATCCGGCCTGGATTTCGATCGCCAGCCCGGAGGTGCTCCAGGCCCAGTTGGCGGCGCTCGAAAGCCGGCTGCGGTCGGTCGACGGAAACATCGATAAGCTGCCGCTGTACGGCGTGCCGTTCGCGGCCAAGGACAACATCGATGCCGTCGGGTTCGCGACCACCGCGGGCTGCCCGGCGTTCGCCTACACGCCTGCGCAGAACGCGACGCTGATCGCGCGACTCGCCCAGGCCGGCGCGATATTGATCGGCAAGACCAATCTCGACCAGTTCGCCACGGGGCTCGTCGGCGTACGATCGCCCTACGGCATACCGGAAAACGCCTTCGACCCCGAATACATATCGGGCGGATCGAGTTCCGGCTCGGCCTCCGTGGTCGCACGGGGTATCGTTCCGTTCTCGCTAGGAACCGATACCGCGGGCTCCGGCCGGGTGCCTGCGGGGCTGAACAACATCGTCGGCCTCAAGCCCACGCGCGGCGCGTTCAGCAACACCGGCGTCGTGCCGGCTTGCCGGACGCTCGACTGCGTGTCGGTGTTCTCGACGACGGTGGAAGACGCGGTTCGCGTCCATGATGTCGCCGCATCGCTGGACCTGGCCGATGGACTCTCACGAGCCGCGCCGGCGGGGTCGGCGACATGGCGTCTCCCTGCGGCCCCGCGCTTCGCCATTCCGGCGGTTCCGGAGTTCTTCGGCGACGACCTGTCCGACCAGGCTTTCAAGGCCGCGGTCGCACATATCGAAGCGCGCGGCGCGACATGCGTACCCGTCGATTTCTCCGTCTTCGACGACGTGGCCGCCCTGCTCTACGACGGCCCCTGGGTGGCCGAGCGGTATGCGGCCATCCGCGCCTTCGCGGCAGGACACGAGACCGACATCCATCCCGTCGTCCGCGACGTCATTTTCAAGGCGCGCGATTTCTCGGCCGCCGATGCCTTCGACGGCATCTACCGCCTCGCGGACCTGAAGCGCCGTGCCGACACATTGCTGGCGCAGTTCGATGCGTTGCTGGTCCCCACCGCCCCGACGCACTACCGGATCGCCGAACTGCTGGCCGATCCGATACGCTTGAACAGCAACCTGGGCAAGTACACGAATTTCGTCAATCTGCTCGACTGGAGCGCGGTCGCGGTGCCGGCGAACCTGCGCGAGGACGGACTGCCGTTCGGCATCACCCTGATCGGCGACGCCTGGCGCGAGCGGGCACTTGCCGGCTTCGCCGCATCGTGGCACGAAGCGACCGGCCTGACGCGAGGCGCAACGGGGCTGCCGCTTGCCGCTGGCAGGATCCCCGCCGCCGGATCCGCGGACCTCGACACGACAGGCGAATCCATCCGCGTGGCGGTAGTCGGCGCCCATCTGCGCGGCATGCCGCTGAACCACGAACTGACGTCGCGGGCAGCCCGGTTCGTCGAATCGACCACGACCGCCGCCAACTATCGGCTCTATGCGCTGGCCAACACGACGCCGCCAAAGCCCGGTCTCGTGCGGGCGGACCACGGCGCGCCGATACGGGTGGAGCTATGGGACGTACCCGCGGCGGCATTCGGCTCGTTCGTCGCCGGCGTTCCCGCGCCGCTGGGCATCGGCACGCTGACCCTCGCCGACGGCCGGCAGGTCAAGGGTTTCATCTGCGAACCCTATGCGCTGGACGACGCCAGCGACATCACCGAATTCGGCGGCTGGGCGAGCTACCTCGACAGTCGGCGCCCCAGCAACGAGCCGTCACGTTCCTGAACCGGAGCCCACATGTTCGATACCGTACTGATCGCCAATCGAGGCGAGATCGCTTGCCGCATCGCTCGCACGCTCAAGCGGATGAAAATCCGCTCCGTGGCGGTGTACTCCGACGCGGACCGCAACAGCCTGCACGTCTCCACGGCCGATGTGGCCGTGCCGCTGGGAGGCGACACCGCCGCCGACAGCTACTTGCGGGCCGACCTGATCATCGAGGCGGCCAGGCAGACCGGCGCGCAGGCCATCATTCCCGGTTATGGCTTCCTGTCCGAGAACGCCGAGTTCGCCGCGCGCTGTGAGGCCGAAGGCATCGCGTTCGTCGGACCGACCGCGCTCCAGATGAAGCAATTCGGCCTCAAGCACGAGGCGCGCGAGCTGGCCCGGCGGGCGGGCGTTCCGCTCACGCCCGGATCGGGCCTGCTGGCGGATGTCGACAGCGCGCGCAAAGCGGCCCGGGTCATCGGCTATCCGGTCATGCTCAAAAGCACGGCAGGGGGCGGGGGAATCGGACTGACACGCTGCAACGACGAAGCCGAACTGGTCGCCGCCTTCGAGTCCGTACAGCGGCTGGGCCAATCGTTCTTCGCGAACGGCGGCGTATTCGTCGAACGCTTCCTCGACCGCGCACGCCATGTCGAGGTGCAGATCTTCGGCGACGGCAACGGCAAGGTGGTCGCGCTGGGCGAGCGCGATTGCTCGCTGCAGCGGCGCAACCAGAAGGTGGTCGAGGAAACGCCCGCGCCGGATCTTCCGCCCGACGTACGCGGCAGGCTGCTGGCCGCGGCGGAGAACCTGGGCCGCTCCGTGGGCTACCGCTCGGCCGGCACGGTCGAGTTCATCTACGACGCCGCGCGGCAGGCCTTCTATTTCCTCGAGGTCAACACACGGCTCCAGGTCGAACATGCGATCACCGAAAGCGTGACCGGCATAGATCTCGTCGAATGGATGATCCTGACGGCGGCCGGCACTCCCCCCGCCCTGGACCGGGCGATCACGCCGCAGGGCGCATCGATCGAGGTGCGCATCTACGCCGAGAACCCGCTGCGCAACTTCTCGCCCAGCCCCGGCACCCTGACCGAGGTCGGCTTTCCGCCCGACGTCCGGGTGGACAGCTGGGTGGAGACTGGCACCGAGGTATCGGCCCACTACGATCCGATGATCGCCAAGCTGATCGTCCACGGGGCAGACCGGCCCGCCGCGATCGCGGCGATGGCGCGCGCGCTCGACGCGACCCGCCTCTCGGGCATCGCGACGAACCTCGACTACCTGCGCAAGGTCATCGCGAGCCGGGGGTTCCGCGACGGCGATGTCTCGACCCGCTATCTGGACGACTTCGCCTACCGCCCGTCGGCCGTGGAGGTGATCGACGCGGGCACCTACACCACCATCCAGGACTATCCCGGGCGCGTGGGCTACTGGGACATCGGCGTGCCGCCATCGGGTCCGATGGACGACTGGGCATTCCGTCTGGCCAACCGCATCGTGGGCAACAACGAGCACGCGGCCGGCATCGAGGCCACGGTACTCGGTCCGACACTGCGCTTTCACGGCGACACCGTGATCGCGCTGACCGGCGCGCCCACGGATGCGCGGCTCGACGGCTCGCCGGTCGAATTCTGGGCGCCGGTCACGGTCCGGGCCGGCCAGACGCTGAAGATCGGCAAGGCAACGAGCGGCTGCCGGACCTACCTGGCCGTGCGCAACGGCCTGGACGTGCCGCTGTACCTGGGCAGCCGGGCGACGTTCGCGCTCGGCCAGTTTGGCGGACATGCCGGGCGCACGCTGCGCCCGGCCGACGTGCTGCCGATTGCCGATCCCGCACTGCCCGCGACCGCGGACCTGGCGCCGATCCACGCCCCGGCTCCGCTACCCTCCGCGCTCGTGCCCGCCTACGGGCGGGAATGGGAAATAGGCGTGCTGTACGGCCCGCATGGCGCCCCCGATTTCTTCAAGCCGGAATCGATCGAGACGTTCTTCGCCAGCCAGTGGGAAGTCCATTACAACTCGAACCGCCTGGGCATCCGGCTCAATGGGCCCAAGCCGGAATGGACGCGCTCGGACGGAGGGGAAGCCGGCCTGCATCCGTCGAACATCCACGATTGCGAGTACGCGATCGGCAGCATCAACTTCACTGGCGACATGCCGGTTATCCTCACGCGCGACGGCCCGAGCCTGGGCGGATTCGTCTGCCCGGTCACGATCGCCAAGGCGGAACTGTGGAAAGTCGGACAGGTCAAGCCTGGCGACCGCATCCGCTTTCGCGAGATGTCGTTCGACGAGGCGCTCGCGCTGGAGCGGCGGCAGGATGCGTTCATCCGCGACTGGAACGGGACATCGATCGATGCGCCGGCATTTTCCACGCGCCGCGGCTCGCCCATCCTGTTCGAGGCGCCCGCGCAGGGTGAACGTCCCAAGACCGTTTTCCGCCAGGCCGGCGACAAGTACATCCTGGTCGAGTATGGCGACAACGTGCTCGACCTGAACCTGCGATTCCGCGTCCATGCGCTGATGGAGGCGCTCAAGGCGGCCGCCCTGCCCGGCGTGCTGGAACTGTCGCCGGGCGTGCGGTCGCTGCAGGTGCGCTACGACGGCCGGACCATCGGCCAGCGGGCGCTTGTCGAGGCGCTGGCGGCAACCGACGCGACGCTGGCCGGCATTTCGACGATGAAAGTGCCGAGCCGGGTGGTGTACCTGCCCATGGCCTACGAGGACTCGGCGACGCTGGACGCCGTGGCGCGCTACCGGCAGTCGGTGCGCGATACCGCGCCCTGGCTGCCCAGCAACACCGAGTTCATCCGGCGCATCAACGGCCTGGCCTCGACGCAGGACGTGCACGATACGATCTACCAGACGAGCTACATGGTGCTTGGCCTGGGCGACGTCTACCTGGGCGCCCCGTGCGCGGTACCGGTCGACCCGCGCCATCGCCTGCTGACCTCGAAGTACAACCCCGCGCGAACCTACACGGCCGAAGGAACGGTCGGCATCGGCGGCGTGTACATGTGCATATACGGCATGGATTCGCCCGGCGGATACCAACTGGTGGGACGAACGCTGCCCATCTGGAACAAATTCCTGAAGAACGAAGCGTTCGTCGATGGCAAGCCATGGCTGCTGCGCTTCTTCGACCAGGTCCGCTTCTACCCGGTGACCGAGAGCGAGCTGGAAGGATTGCGCAATGACTTCCGGGAGGGCCGCCAGGGCGTGCGCATCGAGGAAGAGATCTTCGATCTCGGTGAGTACAACGCCTTCCTGGCCCGGATCGAACCGGAGCTGGAAGTGCTCCGGGCCACCCAGAAGCAGGCGTTCGACGCGGAGGTCGCCCGCTGGGCGACCCAGTCCGACGAGGCTGGCACCGCGGACGACGGCCCGGATGAGGCCACCACCGCGCATGACGATCCGACGGGCTCGATCGTTGCCGCCGACATCACGGGCAACGTCTGGAAGCTGCTCGTCGAACCCGGGGCAACCGTGAAGGCGGGAGACTCGCTGCTGATCCTGGAAGCCATGAAGATGGAATTCCACATCTCCGCGCCGCACGACGGCCTGGTCAAGAGCCTGCATTGCCGCCCCGGCATGATGATCAGCGCCGGCGACCCCCTGGTATCGCTGGCATGACCGCCGCTTCATAACCGTTTCTGGAATTCCTTATGGCGGACAACCGCGTGCCGGGCGAACCGGCGCAGGGCGCGAACAACCTCGCGACACAGATCTACACCCGGTTGAAGGCGGACATCTTCGATTTCCGGCTATTGCCCGGCGACAAGTTCAGCGAAGGCGACGTCGCCGCGCGCATGCAGGTCAGCCGCACTCCGGTGCGGCAGGCGCTGTTCTGGCTGTTGCGCGAAGGCTACGTGGACGTGCACTTCAAGAGCGGCTGGCAGGTGCGGACCTTCGACTTCAAGTACTTCGAGGACCTGTACGAGATCCGCGTGATGATGGAAACGACGGCCATCGACCGTATCGTCGCCGGGCGCCAGACGGCGCAGCTCGATCCGCTGCGGGAGATCTGGTGCGTGCCAGCCGGAATGCGCGAGCAGGATCCGGCCAGGGCGGCGGCGCTCGACGAGGGCTTCCACGCGGGGTTGGTCGCCGCGACCGGCAACCTCGAGATGGCCCGGATGCATACGGACGTGGCCGAACGCATACGCATCATCCGCCGCCTCGACTTCACCAAACCGCCGCGCGTGGCCGCCACCTACCAGGAGCACGCGGACATCCTGGACGCCATCGGCAAGAACGACGCCGCGCTCGCGCGGCAGATGGTCCGTGCGCATATCGCCGAGAGCCAGGCCGAAGTCAAGCGCATCACGCTGTACATGATGCAGACCGCCCGCGAACGCTATGCGTCGCGCGAGCAGGCCTGAAGCTCCCGGGATGCGTGCGGGGCGCACCAGCATGGCGCCGCCACGCACCGACATCTATCACGACAAGACGCGAACAGCCCGCTGAATCCCCCTTCCCTGCTCCGGCGCCGCCGGCTCATCCGCTGGCCCGGAAGTTGCATCTTCAATGCAGTCTTGTATCCAAGACGAAATACAACCTTCCACTTCCAAGGACGATCAATGAAAAAGCGTGAGTTTCTGAAGGTCGCATCGGCAGCGGGCCTGGCGGGAATCGCCGGCAGACTCCCTTCCGCATTCGCGCAAGGTGCGAACAAAGGGCCGATCAAGGTGGGTATCCTGCATTCGCTGTCGGGCACGATGGCGATCTCGGAAACGTCGCTGAAAGACACGGCGCTGATGACCATCGCCCAGATCAACGCGGCGGGCGGCGTGATGGGCAGGAAGATCGAGCCGGTCGTGGTCGATCCGGCGTCGAACTGGCCGCTCTTCGCGGAAAAGGCGCGCCAGTTGATTTCGCAGGACAAGGTCGCCGCCGTGTTCGGATGCTGGACGTCGGTATCGCGCAAGTCCGTGCTGCCCGTGTTCGAAGAACTGAACGGCCTGCTTTTCTATCCGGTGCAGTACGAGGGCGAGGAAATGTCGCGCAACGTGTTCTACACCGGCGCCGCGCCCAACCAGCAGGCCATCCCCGCGACCGAGTACCTGATGAGCGCGGAAGGCGGCGGCGCCAAGCGCTTCTTCCTGCTGGGCACCGACTACGTCTACCCGCGCACCACCAACAAGATCCTGCGGGCCTTCCTGCAATCGAAGGGCGTGCAGGATGCCGACATCCAGGAGGTCTATACCCCGTTCGGCCACAGCGACTACCAGACCATCGTCGCGAACATCAAGGCCTTCGCGCGTGGCGGCAAGACCTGCGTCATTTCCACGATCAACGGCGACTCGAACGTGCCGTTCTACAAGGAACTCGGCAACCAGGGCCTGAAGGCGGCCGACGTGCCCGTCGTGGCGTTCTCGGTGGGCGAGGAAGAACTGCGCGGCATCGACACCAAGCCGCTGGTCGGCAACCTGGCCGCGTGGAACTACTTCATGTCGCTGCGCAATCCGGAGAACACGAAGTTCAAGGAGATGTTCGCGGACTGGGTGAAGAAGAACAACCTGCCGGGTGGCGCGAAGCGCGTGACCAACGATCCGATGGAGGCCACCTACGTCGGTCTCCACATGTGGAAACAGGCGGTCGAGAAGGCCAAGAGCACCGACGTCGACAAGGTGCGCGCCGCGATGATAGGCCAGAAGTTCGCCGCGCCCTCGGGCTTCACGCTGGAGATGGACGGCAACCACCACCTGCGCAAGCCGGTGATGATCGGCGAAGTGCGCGCGGACGGCCAGTTCAACGTCGTCTGGCGCACCAAGGCGCCGGTGCGCGCGCAGCCGTGGAGCCCCTACATTCCCGGCAACCAGGGCAAGCCGGATGTCGTCGGCTCGCTTCCCGCACTGGCGCGCCAGTCCGGCCTGGCCTGAGCCCGACGCCGGGACACGGCGCGGCTGTCGTGTCCCGGCGGATTCCTGTCCTTGTCCAACCCGGTCTTCCCCACATGAACCTGCGCCAATACCTGCGCGCCGTGGCCGTGTCGGCGGCGCTCGCGTGCCCCGGCCCGGCGGCCTTCGCGCTCGACGCCGCCGACATCGCTCCGTTGGGCGGTGACGACTTCGATGCCAAGCTGGCCGCGATCGACAAACTGATCGAGACGCGAGACGAGCCCTCGTTCGCGCTGCTCCAGGCGCTTTCCGACGACAACGCGCTGGCCACCGACGCGGGGCAGTTGTTGATCCGGTCGGACGAGACCACCCGCGACGCGGCGACCGGCAGGCCGGTCGGCCAGGACGTGGCCGATGCCGCGCAGCCTGTCACGCTGAACAATCTGCTGCGCGCGAAAGTCGCCGGCGCGCTGGCCGGCCTGCAGCTCGCATCGCCCGATGCCGCCGCGCGCGGCGCGGCGATCGACGCGCTGCTGAAGAGTCCGGATCCGTCGATGAAGCCCCTGATCGACGCCGCGCGCGCGCGGGAAGCCGATCCCGCCCTGAAGCAGCGTCTCGACACACTATGGTCGATGACCGCGCTGCACGCCCCGGATGCCGCGACCCGGCTCGAAGCGGTCAAGCTCGTCGCCGCCCGCAAGGATCCGGGCATGTACGAACTGCTGCGCCCGCTGACGGCCAAATCGGCGACCGGCGCATGGCAGGAACCCGACCCGCAGGTACGGGCCGTCGCCCAGCAAGGGCTCGACACGCTGGACGGCATCGAGCGCCGCGGACGGATCGCCGGCACGCTGTTCGCCGGCCTGTCGCTCGGCAGCGTGCTGCTGCTGGCCGCGCTGGGCCTGGCGATCACCTATGGACTGATCGGCGTCATCAACATGGCGCACGGGGAATTCCTGATGATCGGCGCCTACGCGACCTACGTCGTGCAGACACTGTTCCATCGCTACGCGCCCGCGGCGTTCGACTGGTATCCGCTGGTGGCGGTGCCGGTCGCGTTCCTGGCGGCGGCGCTCGGCGGCGCGGTCATCGAACGCCTGGTCCTCAAGCACCTCTATGGCCGGCCGCTGGAGACGCTGCTGACCACCTTCGGCATCAGCCTGATCCTGATCCAGGGCACGCGCATGATCTTCGGCGCACAGAACGTCCAGGTGGAAAACCCTTCATGGATGAGCGGCGGCGTGACCGTCATGCAAAGCCTGATCCTGCCGTACAACCGGATCGCGATCCTGGCGTTCTCGCTGGCGGTCGTCGCGCTGGCCTGGGCCATGCTCACGCGGACCCGCCTGGGCTTGTTCGTGCGCGCGGTCACGCAGAACCGCCGGATGGCCGCCTGCGTCGGCGTGCGGACCGCGCGCGTGGACGCCTATGCGTTCGCGTTCGGCGCCGGCATCGCCGGACTGGGAGGCTGCGCGCTGTCGCAGATCGGCAACGTGGGACCGGACCTGGGCCAGAGCTACATCATCGACTCCTTCATGGCCGTGGTGCTGGGCGGGGTCGGCCAGATCGCCGGCACGGTGATCGGCGGCTTCGGACTCGGTCTCGTCAGCAAGGCGATCGAACCGTTCTGGGGCGCCGTGCTCGCCAAGATCGCGGTGCTCGTGCTGATCGTTCTCTTCATCCAGAAACGCCCGCAGGGCCTGTTCGCCCTGAAGGGCCGTAGCGCGGAGGCTTGAGATGGCTGTCACGATATCGACGATGCCGGGGATCCCGTCCGCCGCCGGCCAGGACATCGGACGGACGCTGGGCCTGCCGCCGCGTCCGGCGCTGCTCTCGCGCAACGCCTGGCTCGCATTGCTGGCGCTGAGCATCGCGGTGGGCATAGGGGTGCCGGTCGGCGCGCTGGTGATGCCCGAGACGAGCGCCTTTCACCTGTCCGCCTACGCGATGACGCTGGCCGGCAAGTTCATGTGCTACGCCATCGGTGCGCTCGCGCTGGACCTGGTCTGGGGCTACTGCGGCGTATTGAGCCTGGGGCACGCGCTGTTCTTCGCGCTGGGTGGCTACGCGATCGGCATGTACCTGATGCGCTCCATCGGCAACGAGGGCGTGTACGGCAGCGACCTGCCCGACTTCATGGTGTCCCTGAACTGGCAGGCCCTGCCCTGGTACTGGGAAGGCACCCAGCACCTGGGATACGCCCTGCTGCTGGTGGTACTGGTGCCCGCGGCCGTCGCCTGGATATTCGGCTTCTTCACGTTCCGCTCGCGCGTCAAGGGCGTCTACCTGTCCATCATTACCCAGGCCCTGACCTTCGCCGCGATGCTGCTGTTCTACCGCAACGAGACCGGATTCGGCGGCAACAACGGTTTCACCGACTTCAAGCGCATCGCCGGCTTCGCCATCACCCACCCCGGCACCCGTACCGCGCTCTTCCTGCTGACCTTCGCCACGCTCGTCCTCGCGTTCATCGCCGCGCGCGCCATCGTCACCTCCAAGCTCGGCCGCGTCGTCACCGCGGTGCGCGACGGCGAGACCCGGCTGATGTTCCTCGGCTACAACCCCCTGGGCTACAAGCTGTTCGTGTGGACCGTGTCGGCCATCCTGAGCGGCATCGCGGGCGCACTGTACGTACCCCAGGTCGGCATCATCAACCCCGGGGAGATGTCGCCCGGCAACTCGATCGAAATGGCGATCTGGGTCGCCGTCGGCGGGCGTGGCACCCTGATCGGCCCCATCGTCGGCGCCTTCGCCGTCAATGGCGCCAAGAGCTTCTTCACCGCCAACTTCCCCGAATACTGGCTGTTCTTCCTCGGCCTGATCTTCGTACTGGTACCGCTGCTGCTGCCGCGCGGCATCATGGGCCTGATCGGAAACGTCTTCAAGCGGAGCACGCACTGATGGGTACGCATCCTGCCATGGGCCACGCGAAGACGCCGCCGCGCAGCGCGTCGGGCTTCGGCGACGGCCTCGACCAGCCCACCCTGTCCGGGGCCGCCGCCCTGGGGCACGTGGTCCGGCCCAACGCCATCGACGTGTCGCATGGCACCATCCTCTACCTGGAAGACGTGACGGTCAGCTTCGGCGGCTTCCGGGCGTTGAACAAGCTGTCCCTGACGGTCGACGCCGGGGAATTGCGATGCGTGATCGGCCCCAACGGCGCAGGCAAGACGACGATGATGGACGTCATCACCGGCAAGACCTCGCCCGACGCCGGCAAGGTCTACCTGGGCCAGAGCATCGACCTCACCCGCCTGAACGAACCGCAAATCGCCCAGACCGGCATCGGACGCAAGTTCCAGAAACCCACCGTGTTCGAACAGCACCCGGTCTGGGAAAACCTGGAACTCGCGATGAAGGCGGACAAGCGCTGGTGGGCGTCGCTGCGCGCGCGCCTGGACCGCGCGGCCCAGGCCCGGATCGAACACACGCTAGAAGTGATACGCCTGGAAAGCGAGGCGCGCCGGCTCGCGGGCGAACTCTCGCATGGCCAGAAGCAGCGCCTCGAGATCGGCATGCTGCTGATGCAGCAACCGGCCCTGCTCTTGCTGGACGAGCCCGCCGCCGGCATGACCGACGACGAAACCATGGAACTGGCCGTGCTGCTGAACCGCCTGCGCGGCACCTGCTCCATGATGGTGGTCGAACACGACATGGAGTTCGTCGCCGCGCTGGCCGGCGAAACCGGCCGCGTGACGGTCATGGCCGAAGGCCGCGTGCTGGCCGAAGGCTCCCTGGACCACGTGAAACGGGACGAAGCCGTCATCGAGTCCTATCTGGGACGTTGAACTTGCGGGGAACGGACGATGCTGAACATTGAAGGATTGAACCAGTTCTACGGCGGCAGCCACATCCTGCGCGACATCTCCATGACCGTGCCCGACGGCAAGCTGACCGTGCTGCTCGGCCGCAACGGCGTCGGCAAGACCACCCTGCTGCGCTGCCTGATGGGCGTCGTGCCGACGAAAAGCGGCACCATCGCCTGGCGCGGCCAACCCTTCACCAGACTGCCCACCTACGAACGCGTCGCCCGCGGCCTCGCCTACGTGCCCCAGGGGCGCGACATCTTCCCTCGCCTGACGGTCGAAGAAAACCTGCTGGTCGGGGCCGCCAGCCGCAAGGCGCCCGCCGGCGTGCCCGAGCACATCTACGCGCTGTTCCCGGTACTCAAGGACATGCGGGCCCGGCGCGGCGGGGATCTTTCGGGCGGCCAGCAGCAGCAACTGGCCATCGGCCGAGCCCTGATGAGCGAACCGCAGTTGTTGATCCTGGACGAACCCACGGAAGGCATCCAGCCTTCGATCATCCAGGAAATCGGCAGGACGCTGCGCCGCCTCGTCGACGAAATGGGGCTGACGGTGCTGCTGGTCGAGCAGTATTACGACTTCGCGAAAGCGATCGCGGACCGGTACTGGGTGATGAACCGGGGGGAAATCGTGGCCAATGGGCTGGGTGCGGACATGGATGCGCAAGGGGTGCGGGAGATGATCGCGGTCTGACAACCGGAGCCGTCCCGCCCCCATTCAACCTACTCGGCCGTGGCCAGTACCCGGTCGACCCAGGCCATCGCCTCCTGCACGTCGTAGTTGCCGGCGTGCCCCTGATCCCACTGCAGGGCGTAGTCGACGTCCTTGACCTTGGGATCGGCCTTCAGCGCGCGGCTGAGGTTATAAGCCACGGTAAAGGACGTATCCCGATCCCGCGCGCCCACGCGAATGCGCCAGTGCGGCGTGATGCCGTCGGTCTTGCCGACGTACGGCAGCGCGTTGATCATCTTGTACTGGTTCAGCAGGAAATCCCGCTGAGGATTCGCGGCCCAGCTGTAGCCCGTGCTGGCCAGGCCCACGCCGTCCTGCCTGTCGGTGCCGTTGGCGCCATCGTTGTGGTTCCAGCCATACTCCGTGAAGTTGGAATAGACCTGGGAGGCGGTGCCGAACAGATTGGACTCGCCGCCGGCGCTGTTCACCGTACCCGCGCCATCGGTGGTCACCGCACCCGCGGCGGTGGCGCTCTGGCCGCTCCGGTCGAAAGCCGGCACGGACTTGAGCCGCGCCTGCGTGGCGACGAATTTCAAGTACTTCGTCATATCGAAGAACGTCACCGTGCCGGCGGCGTCCGTGCCGATGAAGTCATTCAGATAGTGCAGCGTCCCGCTCCCCCCGCCCACCCCGTTGCCCGCGGCATCCCCATAGGCGCCGTAGGCCACGAACGGCTTGCCCGCCTTGACCTGACGGGTCGCGGCCTTCTTGATCTCCGCCTGGATGGCGGCCAGCATGTTGTCCGCGGTCAACGCCGAGCCGTCATCGTTCCTCAGCCCCAGACCGGCCTGGTAGACCTTGAAGGCGTTCATCAACTCGGCACTGCCGGCCGGATCGGGATTGGAAGCCCGGATCAACGGGGTCCCGCCGGCATCGACGATCTTCCCCGCCAACTGGTCCGCCGCAACCAGCGCGCGCGTATCCAGCACATTGAACATCCACTCGTAGGCCAGATCGGCGCTGCCCATGTCCTGGATCGGACAATAGGCCACGATGGCGAACACATCATCGCCGATGGAACTCTTGCCGTCCTTGTCGATGCCGGCGGCACCGATGGCCTGCAGGTAAGGGAAATAATCCGCGCTGTTGCCCGTGGCGCCCAATTGCGTGCTCTGCGCGCCGCCCCCGCTCGTGCCGTTCACCACGATGCGGCTGGCATCGCCCGGCATGGCGCCGTCATTCAGGCGCAGATAACGCACCGCCGCCTTCGCGTCGACGATGGCCGCCGGCGCCTTGCCCTGATAGACACCGTCCTCGTAGACCCCCGCGGGAGCGACGGCGCCACGGCTGCGCGAGGCGACGTTGACATACACGAAACCGCGCTTGAGCGCAGCGCCGATCTTGTCCGTGTCGCTGGTGCTGACATAGGCGCCGCCATTGACGATGTCCGCGCCCGAATAATTGGTACGCGTGACCGGCGTCGCGGGATCCCAGCCGCCCTTGCCTCCCTGGTAGCTGGCAAGCCAGCCGGAGTTGTTGACGTTGAAGAAAATGGGATTGTCCTGTCTGGCGGCGTCGGCCTCGCGTACGACGGATAACGGGGTCCGTCAGCCGTTGATGTTGATGATTTTCCTGCGAGCGAGGTCCTGGGCTTCCTCCTCGGTTATGCCCAGCAGGCGCTGGAGAACGCTTTTGGTATCAGCTCCGAGAGAGGGAGGATAACGGTAGGCGCTTTCGTCGATGCCGGTCATCTTCACGGGGTTGCCGGCAACGGAAACACGCTGGCCTGCTTCGCTCTCGAGCGTTAGCACCATGCCGCGCTGCCGGACTTGTACGTCTGCTAGGGCCTGGTCGACCGTGTTGACCATGGCGACCGGAACGTCGGCACTATGCAGGAGTTCGACCCATTCGGCTGCCGGGCGGGCTAGTAGGGCGTCTTCGAGGACGCGCCATATCTCGTGTCGGTGTTCATACCGATTTTGTCGGCTGAGAAAATGGGCGGACCGCCCCCAGGCTCCTACTCCGGCAACATCGCATAAGGCGTGCCACATACGGTCCGTATTCGCGCAGACCACGAAGTCAACGCCGTCGCCCGCAGTGAAAGCGCGATAGCTCGGAATGGATTCGTGGCCCCTACCCTGGCGCGCCGGTATGCGTCCGGAATGTAGATAGTAGGCGGCTTGATAAGACAGCATGGCGATTTGACAGTCGAGCATGGAGATGTCGATGTATGCCCCCTTGCCCGTGCGATGGCGCGCATGCAGCGCGCCCAGCACGCCCATGACGGCATACATGCCGGCAGCGATATCACCGATAGGGATGGCCGAACGAACGGGCTTCCCATCGCTCTCCCCCGTCATGCTCATCCCGCCGGACAGGGCTTGCACAATCATGTCGTAGGCAGGGCGGCCGGCATACGGGCCCTGTTGGCCAAAGCCGCTAATGGAGCACCATACCAGCCGCGGATTGAGCGCGGACAGCCGCTCGTAAGTGATCCCATACTTGGCTAGATTGCCGGGCTTTTGGTTTTCCACGAATACATCGCTCTCTTGAGCCAGCCGTTCGATCAGTGCGAGCCCATCCGGGGTCTTGTAGTCGATCTGGATGCTCTCCTTGTTACGGTTTACCGAGAGGAAATACGCGCTGTCTCCGGCGACGAAATTCGGCGGCAAGTACCGGGTTTGATCGCCGTTTGCCGGTTCGACCTTGATGACGTCAGCTCCCATGTCGCCCAGAATCTGCGTGCCGAACGGACCGGATAGGAACAGGGTGAAATCGAGCACCCGCATGCCTTGCAGCGGCGCGTCCATAGACAAAGCTTCCTCTTCATCCTTCGTGATCATGCCTCAAGCCTCAGATTCTGTTTGTGTTGCTGAGCAGACTTGGCGATGGCGGCTCGCCTGCGTGCGGATAACTGAACTGGCCCACGCCGCGTCATTGGCCGACAGGCGGCTCGATGCGTCAGGTCGAGAAGATGTTGATGGCGCAGGCCCCGTGATCGAAACCAGCGATGCCTCCGCCAGTGCAATGGGTCAGCGCGGTGCGTGCACCGACTACCTGTCGCGCTCCCGCTTCTCCGCGCAGCTGCCAAGTCACCTCGGCTATCTGCGCTATGCCAGTGGCGCCGACCGGATGTCCTTTACACAGCAATCCTCCGCTGACATTCACGGGTATCCGGCCACCCAGCGATGTCGCTCCCGAACGAAGCAAGTCCAATGCGCCGCCCCGCTCACAAAACCCGAACGCCTCGTAGTAAAGCAGTTCGGCGACGGTAAATGCGTCATGCACTTCCGCAACATCGATGTCCTCGGGGCCGATGCCTGCCAATTCATAGGCCTCCTTGGCGCCGCGAACGGTGATCTCAGGTGTGGTCAAGTCCCTGAACCCGGTCATATACCGTCCCGAGTTGAGTTCTGTCGCCGCCACCCAGACCGGCTTGCGGGCAGCAGACCGGACATAGTTCTCGGAGCACACGATCACGGCAGCGGCGCCGTCGCCTGTCGGGCAGCAATGCAACAACGTGAACGGTTCTGCCACCGGACGCGCCTCGGCGACTTGCTCCACGGTGATTTCATTGTTGAATTGCGCGTAGGGATTGAGCGCCCCATGCCGATGGGCTTTTACCGCAACCATGGCTAAGTCGTTCGCATCAAGTCGATGTTCGTGCATGTATCTGCGTGCGCGCATTGAATAGAGCGCAGGCATGCTCAATCCGACTTCCACTTCCCAGTCGTCGGGCTGTCCGGGTAATACGCCTCCGCCAAGCGCAGTGAGCTTGTCGATTCCGAGAACCAGCGCAACTTCGATCTCGCCGTGCTTGATGGCGAGGCACGCCTCGCGAAATGCCGTTGCTCCGCTCGAGCATGCGTTCTCACAATTCGTGACCGGAATCGACGTCATCCCAAGGGTACGCAAAACACGCTGACCCACCAGCCGGCCGCTATATGCAGCGCCAGCGTATACCGCATCGATGGCACTGCGATCGACCTGGGCATCCTTCAGGGCCGCAAGCACGACCGGCCAGCCGATGTCCTGCAAGCTCGCGTCCGGTCGTTTAGCAAAGCGGGACATTGCGGCGCCAATAATCGCTACCTTGCTCATCGCATACTCTCCTTGCCATGTTTCGCACCGCTTCCCAACGCGCTGAACCTGTGCGATAGCCATGAAACGCCCTCGGCATCGACTCGCAGCTCTCCGACGGTCAGGGACACGGGCGAGTCCAAAGAAATGTGCCCGTCGGCGGGAATATCGAGGGGGCCACAAATTCTCACGCCGTTCGGGAAGTCGACGTAGGCCAGACCGTAAGGGGAGGTCCACCCTGCACGGACAGCGTGCACGATCGAATAGCTGTAAAGAATCCCGCCATCGCAGACAAGATCGGGCTCCAACGATTCGTCGAGGCAGACCGGACAAATTGGCGGTCGCGGGAAAACGACAGTCCCGCATCGATTGCATCGTCCACATACCAGTGCCCAATTTTCGCCCGCTTTGACCACGGTTCGGGGCAAGGCCCATTTCTCGCGAGGGTTGTCTTTTGTCATCATGATTCTCTTGAAATGGCCCGGTCCATCGAGACGAGCGGTGCCTTCCAGGGGTTGTAGCCATAGACCCAATCGGGATTGGCCTCCGAGGCGTGTCGCATCCAATTATTGGCGCCGGAGGCGGCTTGAATGCGGGACGCTCTTGGTTTGCGCGTCCCCTCGTAAAGGTCGAAGGCCTTGGCCATCTCGGCCGGCCCGTTATCGACCATTGTCGCGACGCATCGACTTAGCACAGCGGCATCCTCCAAAGCGGAGGCGGCTCCCTGCGCCATATATGGCGGCATGGGATGGCACGCATCGCCGAGAAGCACGACCCTTCCGTTGCTCCACCGAGCCAGTGGATCGCGGATGAACAGGCCCCATTTGTGAACGTCGGGGCAGCACTGCAGAACGTGCTGTACGTCGGGATGGAATTCGGAGAACGCCGATCTGAGTTCGTCCAGATTGCCCTTGGCCGACCAGGACTCTTGGGTAAGCCACGCCGCATCTTCGGGCTGGCTCGTCACGAAGTAGATTTCGTCGCGCTTTGCGGTCACGTAATACATCACGATATGCCTGTCCGGGCCCCACCATTTCGTCCTTGCGGGATCCAGCGGCCGGCTGCCGAGCAACGCCGCGGGAAATGTCGTGCGGTAGGCGACTCTGCCGGTGAAAACTGCATCTTGGCGTCCGAAAAGAATGGTATTGACCAGCGAATGAACCCCGTCGGCCGCCACCACCAGATCGGCGTGTGCTACTGACCCGTCCGCAAATCGTAGTCTCACTTCTCGACTGTCCTGCTCCAGTGAGACTAATTTCTTTCCGAAGTTGATGCTGTCCTGCGCGTGATCGGCGGCCAATAAACCGTGCAGGTCGGCCCGGTGCAAGACGAAGAACGGCGCCCCGTACTTGTGCTCCATTGCTGCTGCAATCGCGAACTGATTGGTAATCCTCCCGCTATCGAATTCGCGGCTAAGCGCGATCTCGGGCTCGTACGCAATGGCGCGCAATGCCGGCTCGAGCCCGAGGCGGCGAAGCACCTGCATTGCGTTGGGCGTCATCTGAATGCCTGCGCCGACTCGTCCAAACTGTCCAGCCTGTTCAAAGACCCGCACTTGGTGTCCGATGCTGCGCAGCAGGGACGCTGCGGCCAAACCGCCGATCCCTGCACCGATGATTGCTATGTTGAGTGTGTGATCCGCCATCTGCCACGTTCCATATGGTTTGTTACTGTCATCCGCCCGTTCGTCCGATGGCCTCAGTTCCCGCCGCCGGGCAAGCGGGTAATGACCGCTCCCCACTTGGGAATTTCGGCCTGAATGCGTTCGGCGAGTTGGTTTGGTGTGCTGGGCGTGACGTCCACCCCCAATGTGTCGGTTTTCTGTTTGAAAGATTGGCTCCCCAAGACTAGATTGACCGCGTGATTGATTTTCTCGACAATCGCCGCAGGCGTGCCCGCGGGCGCCATGAGTGAGAACCAGAGTGATGCCTCGTATCCGGGAACGCCGGCTTCTTGCATCGTGGGAATCCCGGGCGCGGCAGCCGACCTAGTGGTCGACGTCGTCGCAAGGATGCGCAGCCGATCTCTGTCCCCCTCCACGTAGGAGAGGCCGCCGCCGGTAAACAGCATGTCCACTCTCCCGGCCGCTATGTCGGTAATGGCTTGGCTGGTGCCCTTGTAGGGAATGTGGCGGATATCAATTCCCGCGAGGGATTTGAACAACTCTCCCGCCAGATGGGCGGAAGAGCCCACGCCGATCGAGGCATATGTGATTTCCCCCGGCCTGGCCTTGGCAAGTGCCACCAGATCGCGCACCGACTCGACCCGCAGCGACGAGCGAACGACCAAGAATTGCGGCGATGTGAAGAGCATGCCGACCGGAGCGAGATCCTTGATTGGATCGTAAGGCAGGTGCTTTTGCGTCCACACATTGATGGCAAGATTGGTGACGCTGCCCATCAGCAAGGTCTGACCATCGTCCGGTGCCCGAAGCGCACTCTTTACACCAATGACTTGGGTGGCACCCGGCTGATTGTCGATTACGATTGGTTGTTTCAGATACGGATACAGTTCGCTCGCCAGCGCGCGCGCGAAAATATCCGTCACGCCGCCCGTTCCATAGGGAATGATCCAGCGGATGGGGCGACTTGGATAGCCCGCTGGACCAGACTCCGACGCCTGTGCCGTCGCGGACGCACATACCGCACACATCGCAAGAGAAGAAACTACTCGAAGGCATCTGTGCACGGTCGGTCTCCTATTGGCTCTTTTGGCATGAGGCGATTCTGGAAGCTTCGCGAAAGACCGGTCAACACGGTTGCCCCATAATTCCGTTTGCCGGGATTTCCGCGTTGCGACGGGCAACGCCTGGTCTTTATGATTGGTCCCCGAAGCGTGGCAGAACGTGCGTGGCCGGTATGACATGGCGCGCGTCCGGACAGCCGGCTTGACAATGCGCTGTCCCGGTAACGGCCCGAGAGAGGCGACATCCGTAACCGGCGTACGAGCCCTGAATGAGGAAGGGAATAATCATGAGTATGCAGAGTGTTGCGAATGCCATCGCCCTGCTCAGGTTCGTGGGCGATCTTGATCGCCAAGCCGACATGGCAGACATTGCCGCCGCATTCGGCATGCCACAAGGGGTTGCTGGACGACTGTTGGGATTGCTGGTGGGCGAAGGACTGCTGGTTCACGACAGGCTTGCTGGCACCTATTCGCTTGGCCTGAACGCGCTAACGTTAGGCGCGTCGCTCCGCAGAAACGTATCGGTAGAGCGCTCAGCAGGCCCTATAATGCGCAAACTTGCAGACGAATTGGGTGAAACCGTGACGCTGAACGCTTACTCGAAGGAATACGGAACTGGCGTCTGCGTCGCAATCGAAGAATGCGATAAGCCGCTTCAGTACGCATTAGAGGTTGGAGAGATCAAGCCCTTACACGCTGGTGCTAGCGGGAAGGCGCTGCTCGCCTTTCTTCCGGACGCGGAATGCGAACGCATTCTGGAAATCAACGGACTACCACGATTGACGCCGCATACCACGGTGCGTCGACGCAAGCTTGATGCCGAACTACGAGCCACACGAACCCAGGGGTGGGTCGCGTCTTTCGGAGAGCGACTTGCGGGCGCGGTGGGAATCGGTGCGCCGGTCTTCAACGTGAGCGGCCATGTTGTCGCTTCCATGGTCGTCACGATTCCCGAGCAGCGATTCGATCAAAGCCAACTCAACGATTACGCCCACTCTTTGCGTGTCGGCGCTGGCCAGCTGTCGCAAATACTCGGTTATCAAGGGGTATCCGCGGTATCGGCGCGCTCTGGCAGCGTGGACTCGGTCCGATCAGGCACGCCAGCCGGTTCTCGCACACCAGTGAAGGCGATTGGGCCGGCGGGCGTGGAGCATGACCGTGAACGGTGACACCGGTACAGCCAGCCGCCTTCTCGCCGTACTGCGCGTTCTCGTGGAAGGTAAGCAAGAAATTTCGGTGAAGCGCTTATCCGAAATACTGGGTCTTCCTACGAGTACCACACATCGTTTGCTCCACCAATTGGTGCAGCTTGGATTCGCAGAACGCGCACCCATGCGGCGGTACTGCGTGGGACGCGAATTTTCGAGACTGGGCGCGCTTGCGATGCAGGGCCAACCCTCGCTGGAGGTGGCGCGCCCGATCATGCGTGACGTGGTGGAGGGGTGCAACGAAACATGTCTTCTCGGGTTGTACTTGCCCGCATCGCGTCAAATGTCGTTTGTGGAAAAAGTGGATTCGCGCCATCCCTTGAGATATCGCGTCCGTATGTACGAACTTCGCTCCTTGGCATGGGGTGCGAGCGGAAAGGCGATTCTTACTTGGTTGCCGGGCGCTGTCGTGGAGTCCGTGATAAATAGGGTGACGGCATCTCCGGCCACGGGATTCGCGCCGCCGTCTGTTGCGGTAATCATGAGAGAGCTTCGGAGGATTCGCGAGCGTGGCTATGCAATCAGCAAGGGGGAACAGACGCCCGGTGCCGTCGGTCTGGCCGCCCCCGTATTTGGCGAAAGCGGTCAAGTTTTCGGCGACCTGTGCATTACCGTCCCAGAGTTTCGCTTCAGCCCGAAGGACGAGCGCCACCTCGCCGAATTGATCGTTACCCGAGCCAACAAGCTGAGCGAGCTGCTGCGCGCTCCTTGTATGAACCGTGTGGCCTTCTAAGCTTGTTGCAAGGACGAGCTCGATTGCCCGACCCGACTCATTGTCTTTCGCCGGGTCGCCCGTCCTGCCTATGCAACACCTCGTCACTACATCGACTGGAGATTCGCAATGAACCGCCCTGCCAATGTCGCGCTCGGAGCAAGCGACGACAACACTGCCATTCAACATCTCCATATCGACGGAGAGGACATCGCCTATATCGATCGAGGTTCTGGCCCGACGCTTGTCTTGATACATAGCCTGGGTGGTACTCATTCTATGTGGGACGAGACCATCGCCGCATTCGAGGGATCGCATCGGATCTTGGCCTGGGACGCCATCGGCCATGGCAGCTCGACGTGCCGCAATGAGTATTCCATCGAGCGGTCTGCAAGAATGGGGTTGGCCTTGCTTGCGCATTGCGGCGTGGAATCCGCCGTTTGTCTAGGCATTTCGATGGGTGGCCAAACTGCGATGCACATGGCTCTTCTGCGTCCGCAGGCAGTGTCGGCGCTTGTGCTAGCGGACACTTCGCTTGGCGGGCGGCCAGGCGGCCCAGCCCGGGTGGCGGCTGTACGTCGGGAGGTGGATCAATACGGAATGGAAGCTTTTGCGAAAAGCTACGTAACCAGCCGCACGGCACTCGGAACTAGCGCTGCGATTTGCGATCGGTACGCTCGATGGGTGAGCGCGATGCCCCCGGGGGCCTACCTCAGCACACTGGCCTCGATCGTCGCCCAGGATCTACGCTCCTGCGCTGGGCGCATCGCGCGGCCCACGCTGATCATCGTCGGCGCCGAAGACACCAGCACACCGGTGGAGGCTGCGCAAGAGCTACAGGCGGCGATTCCCGGTTCCGAATTGCACGTGATTCCTGCGGCCAAGCACTTTTCGAACCTAGACAATCCGAAAGCATTCAACGTGCTCGTCGCTGATTTCTTGAGAAGATTGGACGTATCCTTCCCTCTCCCATCTTCTGATTGACGGCTTTCGTGCCGGCGATAGCTGGTCGGTCGCGTGGTCGGTCGCGTCCACGGGTCCGCAGCTGCCGAGCGCTGAACCTGGTGCCGATCTACGTGCTCGCCTGCGCGGTCTGTGGCCCGAAGGCGCTGCTGTGCCCGGACATTCCCAACAACGAGGCGCCGTCTTGCCGGTTACGACCGACGCGCCGCCCGGCTCGCTGGTCAACCCTAGCCATGCGGCCGCATCCGGCGGGCGCAGCGCCATCGGCCACCTGCTTCCGGGGGCTGTGTCAGGGCGCTGGCCGGCGTGCTGCCAGATAGGGTATGGGCCTCGGACTTGCCCAATTCGTCGATGACCATGTGCGACGAATGCCGGGGTAAGCGGTTCGCGGTAATCAAGTTCGTGAACGCCGGCGAGGGCGTCAATGCACGTCGGCCCGCTTTTTTCCGGGCTGAGCTCCCCGGCAACCTGGGCACTACGCCCGTTGAGATGATGGAGTCGCTGGCGCCGATTCAGGTGCTACTGCGCGAGATCGGGCGGGGCAGCGGAGGGAGTTAGGCAGCAGCCAGGTGGGTGCGGAATCAGCTTTGAATACGAGATCCTGGACGACGCGCCGGATGTGGCGCAGGACCCTTCCTGTGAAGTTCGCCGACCAGCGGCTGCAGGATGTTGATCGCCTGGGCTCGCGGGTGAAGGAAATGGACCTGAATGTCGATTGACCCACCGCGCGGCGCGGTGAATTCGAACCGGGCGAGGCGGGCATTTCGTTCGGCCCGCCTGCTCTTGGTGCGTGAAGATCAAAGGGCAAAAGGAGGCCTGTTGCGCCGCAGCGCGACGCAACGGCGCACGAGCCGTGGCATGCTGCCCTTCGCCGCCCGACGGCGAAAGGCTCCCGCCGGGGGCCATCTGCCTGTCGCTCGTATCGTCATCCAGCAAAGAACACCGTCATTGTTTTTCGATGTTCAACTTGGCCACCAGCCCAGCAATACGCGCATTCTCATGCTCGATCAGTTGTGCGAATGCCTCGCCGGATTCCACGCGCGGCGTCGCGCCGATGGCTTGCGCATAAGCCTTCATTTCATCCGTTGCCAGTGCTGCCACAATCTCCCTTTGCAGGCGGTCGACGACTGGCGTGGGCGTACCCTTGGGGGCCCAATAGCCAATCCAGTTAAAGAAGCTGTAATTGGGCAAGCCGGCCTTCGCGAATGTCGGGACGCCAGGCAGGGCCGCAGGCGGGGCATCGCCGCTGATGGCCAGCATGCGCAGCTTGCCAGTCTCGATGTGGCCCATCACCGTCGAGGGGGACGCGAACTGGGCATCGATCTGTCCACCCATCAGCGCTAGCAGCGCTTCGCCCGCGCCTTTATACGGAATGTGGGTCAATTCGATGCCCGCCTCATTGGCCAACTCCGCCATGGCAAGATGCGTGCTGCTTCCCGCACCGCCGGTGCCGTACGTCAGTCGACCTGGATGAGCTTTGGCAGCCCGGATGAAGTCCTGCAGCGTTTTGAAGGGGCTGTCTCCCTTGACCGCTATGCCGAGTGGAGAAAACATCACCGCGGCGATCGGCGTGAAATCGCGCTGGAGGTTATACGGCACCTTGCTGGTGGTATTGGGCACGATGACGCTGCTGCTGTCGTTGGCCGCCAGCGTATAGCCATCCGGGCTCTCTCGTGCCACATAGCTCATGGCGATTGCGCCCATGGCCCCTTGCCGATTCTCGACCGCCACGGCCTGCCCCAGCGACTTGCTCATGATGGCGGCAAGCTTGCGCGTGACATTGTCGGTCGAGGCGCCCGGCGCAAACGCAACCTGGATCCGCACCAACTTCTGCGGCCACGGCGCTTGCTGGGCGCGGGCCGGCCCCGCAGCGAGTAGCAACAAGGCCGCGGCGGCGGTCGACGCCGCGAGTCGGACGGAAGGGATCAACTTGGCAAGCATGGGATATCTCCGTTATTGGTATGTAGTCCGCCCTGAACAATGCGCAATCCCTTGATCTGAAACGTGGTTCTGCTGATTGATGGGCCCGGGATTTGCAAGGTATGGTTTTGCCAGTGCCTG